>JAEXWS010000224.1 GCA_023406225.1 Bacillota bacterium
CTCCCGGCCGTCGAACCCGCAGAGCTTCGCCCCCAGTCCGCAGCCAACGAGCTTGGACAGGACCGCCACCGCCAGCAGCAGCAGGGAAAAGGCCAGCAGGCCCCCGTTCATCTCAGGAAGCTGGACCTTGATGCCGATCCCGGCGAAAAACACCGGCGTCAGCAGCAGATAGCTCAGCGGCTCGAACTTGGACTCGATATACTTGGCCTTGGGCGAGGCCGCCACCACAAGCCCCGCCGTGAACGCCCCGATGATGTCCGCCACGCCGAAAAACTCCTCGGCGCAATAGGCCAGCAGCAGGCACAGCACGAAGGAAAGCACCGGATACCGCCGCAGGTTCCTCCCCTTGGCCCGTGCGATCATCCACCGCAGCAGGCGGGAGGCGGCATAGACCGCCAGCGCCGCGCAGAGGAAAAAAAGCGCAATCCGCACCAGCACCAGCAGCACGCCGCCGCCCTGGCCCGCCAGGCTGCTGACCACCGTCAGGGCCACCAGGCCCAGCACGTCGTCGATCAGCGCCGCCGCCAGGATGGTGCCGCCCACCTTGGTATCCAGCTTGCCCAGCTCCTTGAGCGTCTCCACGGTGATGCTGACGGAGGTGGCCGTCAGGATGGTGCCCAGAAACACGTCCTCCAGCAGCGTCGCCCCGGGCAGCCACCCCGCGCGGCCCGCCAAATAGCCGAACCCCGTGCCCATGGCGAGGGGCGTCAGCACGCCCAGCAGCGCCACGAAAAAGCCGGCCTTCCCGGAGGCGCGCAGCTCCCGCAGGTCCGTGCCCATCCCGGCGGTGAACAAAATGACGATCACGCCCAGCTCGCTGAGCCGGGATAAAAACTCCGTCTCCTTCAAAATATTCAGCACCGCCGGCCCCAGGATCAAGCCCGCCAGCAGCGCCCCGACCACCTGCGGCATCTGGATCTTCCGCGTCAGCATGCCCAAAAGCTTCGTACTGAGCAGGATCAGGGCCAGATCCAGCAAATAATGGTATGACATAACTCCCTCGATTCCACACAAGGCCGTTCCGGCCGTTCGTAAACGTTTGCTTTACCGCGTACCTTATTTTAGACCTTTCCGCGCCGTTTGCAAGGGCAATTTTCCACAAAAACCTCCCCCCAATTTTGACCGTCAAACCAAAGCGGACCGCCGGGAACTCCCGGCGGTCCGCTCAGGCTGTCGGAAAAGTCCAAACTTTTCCGACAGCCTAAAAATGCCGTTACTTTCCCGGGGCAAAGCTCCGGAAAAGTCCTCGCTTCGCTGGCCGAACGCCTGCCGGCGCAGGCTTTTCGGGGCATTCGATCCTATCCGGGGCGGGCTGCCGCCCCCTCGCGCTCCCCCGCCCCAGACGGCAAGGGATTCCTGAAATACAGGTTTTTCAACAAGCTGGAGCGGACCGCCGGCCTTCCAAAGGTCCGGACATTCTTACTGCAGCCGCTTGATGAGCGCCTCCTCCGGGGTGACGCTGACCGTCCGGCACGTGGAGTAGACCACCATGCCCGGCCGCGCCCCGGCGGGCTTTTTCACGTTTTTCACCTGGGTATAGTCCACGGGGACGTTGCCGCTCTCCCGGGCCTGGGAATACCAGGCGGCGATCTTGGCCGCCTCCAGGATGGAGCCGTCGTCCACCTCCCGGCCCTCCGTGCAGAGGATGACGTGGGACCCGTGGATCTTCCGGGTGTGGAACCAGAGGTCCCGGTGGTCCGCGTCCTTCAAGGTCAGCTTGTCGTTTTGGCGGTTGTTGCGGCCCACCAGCACCCGGAACCCGGCGGAGGTCCGAAACTCCCGGGGCTTCGCCGTCCGCTTCAGCTCCTTTTTCCCCTTGCCCTGGCCCCGCAGGAAGCCCGCGTCCCGCAGCTCGTGGCGGATGTCGATGAAATCCTGCTCCGTCTCCGCCTCTGCGATCTCCTCCAGCACGCTCTCCAGATATTCCAGGTCCCGGGAGGCGATGGCCATCTGCTCCCGGAGATACCGCTCCGCCGTCTTGGCCTTCGTATACCGCTTATAGTATTTGGCGGCGTTCTGCTGGGGCGTCAGCAGCGGGTCCAGGGGGATGTCGATGGAGGCGCCCGCCGGGTCGTAGTAGTTTTCCGTCGTCAGCCTGCCCTGGCCCCGCTCCATCCGGTAGAGGTTGGCGGTGATGAGGTCGCCGCAGATGCGCAGGCGGTCCCGGTCCTGGGTCTCGGCGTAGTCCTTCTCCTGCTGGGCCAGCTTCCGGCGCAGGCGGTCCCGGGCGGTGGCGGCGGTGCGGACCAGGTCCGCGCCCCGCTGCCGGACCCGCTCCTGGCGCTCCCGGGACTCGTAAAAGTCGTCCATCAAGTTGGAAAAGCTGTCGTAGCGGACGATCTCGGTGCCGGGTCCGTACTGCCCGATGGGCAGGTAGGAAAACTCCACGGCCTTCCCCTCCCGCCTGAGGACGACGGGGGTGAAGCGGCTCTCCCGAACGGCGTCCGCCACCGACCGAAACGCCTGCCAGAGGCGGTCCCCGCCGTTCAGTTCAAAGAGGCGGCGGTCCGTGTCCCCCGCCGTTTGGAAGGCCAGCTCCCGGGCCACCAGGGGCGACAGGCCGAAGTACGCGTCCAGCAAAAACGCGTCGATCCGCCCCTCCGGGTCGGCGGCGGACAGCCGCACGCGGAACCCCGCCTCCGTCTCCTCCGTCAGGGGCAGGCGGCCCGTGGAGGCGGGCGGCTCGTAGTAAAGCCCCGGCAGCACCTGCCGGGCGGCGGACATGTCCGCGTCCACCCGGCGCAGACAGTCCACGATCCGTCCCTCTCCGTCCAGCAGGATCAGGTTGGACCGGCGGCCCATGGCCTCCAGCACCAGCGTCCGCCGTCCGGGCCGGCCAAAGTCGTCGGCGATCTCCAGCTCCAGCCGCACCAGCCGCTCCAGGGGCGGCTGGGTGACGGCCGCGATGCGCGCCCCCACCAGGTGCTTGCGCAGCAGCATGCAGAACATGGGCGGCTCCGCCGGGTTGTCCCGGACCTGCCTGGTGAGCTGGATGCGGGGCGCGCCCGCCCCGGCGTTCAGCAGCAGCCGCCCCGCCCGCAGGGTCAGGATCACCTGGTCCCGGGCGGGCTGCTGGACTTTGTCGATGCGCAGGCCCAGGAGCTGGGGCCGCAGCTCCTCCACCACCGCCTGTAAACATACCGCGTCCAATGGCATCGTCTCATCCCTCCATCATGGTGCGGAAAAGTTCGTTGATCCGCTCCTGCCGTCCCTGGAGCCACAGCCAGCCGAAGAGCGCCTCCAGCGCCGTGGCCTCGCCGTACTGGGCGCGGCTGGCATGGCCGGGCACCGAGCGGACCTGGGCGTTCCGCCCCCGCTTGAACACCGCCAGCTCCTCCTCCGTCAGCTCCGGCAGGACGCGTCCCGCCTTCTCCGCCTGGGACTCCGCGCACACCAATCGGATGGTGGCCTGGTGCAGCCCCCTGCCGGTGGCCTTTCCGTGGGCGCACAGCCAGGTCCGCACCAAGACCTCGAACACCGCGTCGCCCATGTGGGCCAGTCCGATGGAGCTGATGGCCCGGAGCTGATCATCCGTCAGAATGGGCTGGAAATAGTTGTCCATAGGGTCCTCCTTCAAGTGGTTGGCAATTTCTCAGGAATTATACCACAAAACCCGCCCCTTGTCACCCGTCCCGCGCCCTTGGCGCATGGAGCCGCGTCACAAAATAAAAAGGACCACACCATCCGGTGTGGTCCTTTTTGGTGGAGATAATCGGGATCGAACCGATGACCTCTTGAATGCCATTCAAGCGCTCTCCTGAGTCCATCGGTTACATACCCCTCTAAATGGAGTTAGGAGAAGCGCATCAAAACGTGGGAGAGCCCTTTGTTATCAAGGTTTTCTCTATCCTACCTTATAAAATTGGAAATGTCAACGCCGCCCATAGTCTCCATAGGGCGGCGTTGTATTTATTATTTTATCTATCTTCGCGGTGCTCATCATCATGGCATACGTTGCACAAAGTCTCTAAATTTTCTTCTGTGTTGTCTCCTCCATCTGCATGGTGCTTTTTGTGATGAAGCTCCAACATCTTTCTCGGGTCATCTTTTGACAGCATATCTCGGTTCCAGCCACAACGCACACAAGAAAAATGATCTCGTTCCAGTACTGCCACACGCACAGGGTCCGGTATCTTTCTATCATGCGGGGGCGCCTGTCTATCTTCTTCTAAGACATAAACCCCAACAGGTAAATCCTCTCGGCCCGTATTTTTAGTTACTATCGGCCAGCCTTCCTCTGTACGCAATTCTCTTACCCGGCGTGCCCATTCTTTTGTGTTGCTAGCTAGATAACTCAATTCTTCTCCAGTGACCTGGGCACCAACATTTTTTCTAAAATACTCAATGAGTTTATCCTTAGTAGCTATCTTCTTTCTGCGGATTTCATTGAGAATATTCCATCGAAGTGCGGCCTCCTTATCCTGTTCAGTACGCATCAGCACATATTGATCCGGCTTAATTCTTAATGGATCAATGCCAATAGCTTCAAATGCAAAAATGTCATCGGGATTTTGAGCCATTTGCCTAAAGGTTACCCCTGAGTATATCCACCACCCGAATTGTATCCGTAATTCTCTGACACGCCGTGCCCACTCACTTATTCCCGATACCACCATGAGTTCATCCCCATCAATGACTGTTTGAGGATATTGTTGAAGATAGGCTATAATGCGATCCCTCGCTGATGGTGCTTCGTCGGGCGAAATTAACGAGCTACCCAAATCTCTGAGTTTGTGAAACGCCGGCACTAGCGCAACTACCTTGGCTCTTAGATTGTCCTGCTTTAGTTCCTCTGAAAAGTTAACCAACAAATCAACTAGAGATTGACGAATATCTTCTGGTATATTATTTGGCTGAGATCGACGTGCCAAACCGTCACCTTCTTTCGTTATTCAGACGATGTTTCACTAAGCAAAAAATTTTTCAAACGTAACACTAAAGCATCCTCGTTCTGTTTTTTAATCTCGCATTCCCAAACAATTAATACTCGCCAACCAAGTTCATTAAGTTTTATTACATCTATTTCATCGCGTTTAATATTTTTGCCTATCTTCTCATTCCAAAATTCTACATTAGTTTGTGGCCGATGGCCGCGTTTACAATCGTGTCCATGCCAAAAACAGCCGTGGACAAAAATTACCGCTTTATATTTAGGCAATACGATGTCAGGTTTGCCGGGTAGGTCTTTTCGGTTTAAGCGAAATCTAAATCCATTTCGATGTAAAATACTCCTTAATTTCACTTCAGGGGCAGTATTTTTTACCTTAACCCGCGACATTATTTGACTTCTTTTCGCTGGATCAAATACATCAGCCATACTTTTCCGACCTTATTTCTAAAAGTCTTTCTACACACCCTGCAACTTGTGCGGCCAGTAAAGGCGGAACAGCATTTCCTATTTGTTTTGCCACTTCAATTTTACTTCCTAAAAAACGAAACGTGTCAGGGAATGACTGTACCCGTGCAGCTTCACGATGTGTAATTGGCCTGTGCTCTTTAGGATGCAAATACCGGCCCTTTTCCGGCTTAAAAAACTCGGTACGTATAGTGACGGATGGCTTGTCCCACCATAACCGCCCGAACAAGTCGGTACCTCCAGACTTCTTATTAATCCAACACTGTGGCGTTATCTCCGGTGCTACCCGTTGCAAGTCAAAGCGGTTCATTCCCTCATCGGGTATCGCCTTATAGCGCCTAAGGCTTACTTCCGTTGGAGTACGTCCAAAATGTAAATCCAGAGGCGGCTTGACATCCCGTCTTATTTCTGTACCAACCGGCTTAGGCAAATCTTCAATGGCGTCCCGAACCGTCCGCCAAGGCAACGGATTTTGGACATATCCATCTTCTGGTTTTATAGAAGCCAGAGAAACGGTGGCGGGGTTATAATGCGTTTTTAATGGAGGAAAAAACTCATTTGGATCTGCAAACTTACACCCAAGAATAAATGCTCTATATCTCACTTGTGGCACACCATAATCGGCAGCGCATAATTTCGCCTTAGCAAGTGTAGAAAAGCCCAATTTCGCAGCAAATTGTGCAATAGCTTTGTATTCATCTGAGTCCAGTAACTGCGGTACATTTTCCATCACGAAAACTTCTGCCCCAGACCGCTTGACAACTTCCATAAATGGACGCCATAGACTTCTTCTTACATCTCCATCGCGGTTTCTATTTAATAGGCTAAAACCTTGACATGGTGGCCCGCCAATAACAACATCGGCAGATGGAATTTTTATTTTCGGGTCATCCAACAAATCAATTATGTCACCGACGACACAATGGTTGTTGTAATTTTCATTGTATGTATCAGCGGCATATTGGTTAAAGTCATTGGCCCAAACCGGTTCAAAGTTGTGTCCCATTATGCTACTAAAGCCGAGAGATAACCCCCCGGCACCACAAAACAAATCAATTAATCTATATTTTCGGTTCGCCATTGTTTCACCTTTATAATCTTAGAATTTATTTGTTTGATGCCATGTCTTGATTTTGATTATATTCATAATATCACAAAAAACGGACTGTGTCACTCGATTTTATTTGATAAACCTATTTTAATGTCAACGCCGCCCTATGGAGACTATGGGCGGCGTTTTCATATATCCTAGCAGGCCAAGCCGTTAGGTTTGGCCTTTTTTCATGCCACGAAAGAGGAGGTATCAGTGAATGGCAGACGAAACGAAAATCACCGGCACGGGGGAAACGCCCGCGCCGGAGTCCCATGACCTTGAATCACCCGGCCCCCCAACCTCCGAGCAGGGCGTAATTCCGGGGATTGACAATCCCCCCCCCCGCCTTCGGATAAGGTGATCAACCTCTCGGATGTTCTGAAGGGAGCTGGCAGCGGTGACGAGGCCGCCGTGACGGATGAGAAAGGCCCACCCGTGCCGGAGGTGACTAATCCCCCTGCTGGCCCGACCCAAAGGGGTAAGTCCCTGGAGGACGATAACCGTCAGGAGTGGGAAATACCCAGCGCCGAGCTGGAGGCCCGCAAGCAGAAGCCCAAGCGGGGCCGCCCGCCCAAAACCCAGGATACCCCCGGCAAGGGCAAGCGGGCCGCACCGGGCAAGGCAGGCCGCGCTCCCAAGGCCGCCGATAAAGGAGGCCCGACTGCTGAGAACCCTCCGGCCCCCACGATTGACCCGCCCGAGCCCCGCGACGCTTCCAGCGGTGTGGAGGAGAAGGTTGAATATATCAACCTGTCGGAGCTCCACCCCTCCCCGCTCAACCCCTTCGGCGTGCGGGATGATGTGGAAATGCAGGCCCTGGTGGAAAGCGTCAAGACGGGCCGTGTGAACCAGCCCGCGCTGGTGCGCCCCCGTCCCGATGTCGGCTATGAGATTATCGCGGGCCACCGTCGGCACAAGGCCAGCGAACTGGCCGGGTACTTCAATATGCCGTGTATCGTCCGGCAAATGACCGACGATGAGGCCATTATCGCCATGACGGACGATAACCTCCGGCACCGGGAAAAGCTGTTGCCCAGCGAAAAGGCCCTTGCTATCAAGCAGCAGTATGAGGCGATTAAGCACCAAAGGGCCCGTAGGGACGATGAAGAGGCTGGTTCTTATCAGAAAACTGCCGGCATATTGGGGGGTATAGCTCAGCCGCAGACAGCTGAGCTATACCCCCCACTGAAAAGCAAATTAAGTTAAAAAAACGGCCTAAAACTTTCGTTTTAAGCCGTTTTTTTGGTGGAGATAATCGGGATCGAACCGATGACCTCTTGAATGCCATTCAAGCGCTCTCCCAGCTGAGCTATACCCCCAAGTCGTCCGTCCGCCGGCTTGTTCAGCGCGCCGGAACGTTTGTTAGTATAGCAAGCCGCCGCCAAAATGTCAACAGCATTTTTCGATTTTTTTCAAAAATTTTTCCGCCGGACCAAAAACGCTCTTCCACCACCGGCCGCCCCCGCCGCCGGGCGGGGGGGGGCGGGGGGGGTGGGGGGGGGCGGCGC
>JAEXWS010000238.1 GCA_023406225.1 Bacillota bacterium
GTCCTGGTGTGCGTTCTGATCGGGTGTTTGATCTTGACGGAGGGCCGGGCCGCCGCCCGGGAGCCGCTCCCGGAGGCGGTTTCGGAGGCGGCCGCCTTGGCGGGCTCCGGCTGCCGGGACTTTGGTCCCGGCGGCGCGCCGCCGGGGCTTCGGGAGGCGCGTCCCGCGGGCTTTGCCCAGGGAGAGGGATGAGAGGAAGGGGGATGGCGGGGTGGACCTTCGGAAACGGGCGCAGGCGTGGAAGCGGGACGTGCCCGCCGTATTTCTGGCGCTCAGGCACCGGGACACGCCCTGGTACGCCAAGGCTCTGGCGGCGGTGACGGTGGCCTACGCGCTCTCGCCCATCGATCTCATCCCGGATTTCATCCCGGTGCTGGGGTATCTGGACGACATGCTGCTGCTCCCCCTGCTGGCGGCGGGGGTGATCCGCCTGCTGCCCCGGCCGGTGCTGGAGGACTGCCGGAAAGAGGCGGAGGGCCTGTGGCGGGACGGACGGCCCAAGCGGTGGCGGTACGCCGTTCCCATTTTGGGGCTTTGGCTGCTGCTCCTGGCGGCGTTGCTGCGGGCGCTGTTGTGAGAGAGGGGGATGGGAATGAAGCGGGTGATGTGCTTTGGGGACTCCAATACATACGGTTACGACCCCAGGGGCTTTCCGGGAGGCCGCTACCCGGCGGAGATCCGCTGGACGGACCGGCTGGCCGCTTCCACCGGGTGGGAGGTCCGAAACCTGGGGCAAAACGGCAGGACCATCCCCCGCCTGCCGCCCTGGGAGCTGCTGGCGGAGGACGCGGACGCCTGGACGGTGATGCTGGGGAGCAACGACCTGCTCTGCGGCGCGGCGCTTACGGCGGAGGACGCCGGGGCGCGGATGGCGGCGTTTTTGGCGCGCCTTCCGGCGGACCGCCTGCTGCTGATCGCGCCGCCGCCCATGCGCCTTGGCGCCTGGGTGGAGGAGGAGCGTCTGCTCGTCCAGTCCGCCCGGCTGGGCGGCTGTTATGCCGCCGCGGCCCGGGGCCTGGGCGCGGCCTTTGCCGACGCGGGGGCGTGGGGGGTGCCCCTCGCCTTTGACGGGGTCCATTTTTCCGAGGAGGGGCACCGGAGGTTCGCCGCCGGCGTGGAGGCGGCCCTCGCGCCGCTGGTGGGCCGGTGACGGCTCTTTCCCCCGGGTCCCCGGTGCCAAAAAAACGGCCTGGGAGGGGTCCGCTGAAAAAAGGGAGAACCTTTTGCCCGGATTTCGTGACTGGATAGGTGAAAGCCTTTTTGGAAAGAAGGGAGCGGAAGAAATGGAAGACGGTCGGATCGTGGACCTGTATTGGCGGCGGGACGGAGCCGCGATCACAGAAACAAGCGCCAAATACGGCGGCTACTGCCGCGCCATCGCCTGCAACATCCTCCCCGACGTCCGGGACGCGGAGGAGTGCGTGAACGATACCTGGCTTGGGGCGTGGAACGCCATGCCGGTCCACCGTCCGGACCGTCTCGCCCTCTTTTTGGGCAGGATCACCCGGAACCTGGCGCTGAACCGCTACCGCTCCGCCCGGGCGGAAAAGCGGGGCGGGGGAGAATTCCCCCTGGTGCTGGAGGAGCTGGAGGGATGCGTCCCGTCGTCCCCCAGCGCCGAGCAGGCCGTGGAGGACGCAGAGCTGGAGCGGCTCGTCAACCGCTTCCTGCACACGCTTTCCCCACGGGACTGCGATCTCTTCCTGCGCCGCTACTGGTTCGCGGAGCCGCTTTCGGACATTGCGGAGCGGTACGGGCTGAAGGAGAATACCGTGAAGACCAGCCTGTTTCGCAGCAGGACCAAGCTGCGGCGGTATCTGGAAAGGGAAGGGGTGGCCCTATGAAGTCGGAGCGTTTGTTCAAGGCTGTGGGCGGCGCGGAGGAAGCCCTGCTGGAGCGGAGCGAGCGGACCGGCGGCGCGGCCCGCCGCCGGCGGGCCTGGGCCGCGGCGGCCTGCGTGCTGGCGGCGGTCTCTTTGCTGCTGCTCTCCCAGAGAGAGCGGCTTTTCCCCGGGGACGCGCCGCCGGAGGGGGGAAAGACGGTGGAGCAGCTCACCTTCCCGGAGGCGGACGGGCGGGCGTTCCACATGCTCCAGATCCAGTATGGGCCGGAGGTGCCGCCGAAAAGCGTCTGCGATTTCGTCATTTTTGTCAATGAGGAGACCTATCAGGTCACCGAGCAGGACGGGGCCTACGTGATCGCCCCCATCCTGACCCAGCCCGGAGGCCTGCCGCCGTGCAGGCTGACCATCACCCGGCGGGAGGGGCTTTCGCCCGGGGAGGCGCTGGCCCAGGAGGCCGGGGAGCTGCGAAAGGCCTATGCCCAGGTGACGGAGCAAGACGGCGCTCTTTTTGCGAGCGACGGCACAAACTGGGATTCGGCCCAGGCGGACGTGACCTTTGTGGACGACGGGCAGGGCGGGACCTATGTCCTGACCGCCGCCTATTTCCTGGAGGCCGCCGAGGGCCACGGCATCCGTTTTCGGGATATGGCCGGGACGTTCCAGGTCATCGATCCGGCGGAGGCGGAGGCTCCCGCCTGGCTTTCGGACCTGAAGGCCGCCGTGGCCGAGCTGGCCCCCGCGGTCTTTGCCGGCCGTCCGGACCGGGCGGCGGCGCGGCTGTCCCGCGGCGCGCAGGTCGGCGCCTATGGGGAGGACGTTTTGAACAGCGTGAGCGTGATGGCGGTGGACTACACGGTGGACGATCCCCAGGACCCCCGCTCCGCGGTGGTCTCCATCAAGCACCGCCTGGGCGGGGAGGACAGCGCCTCCTTCCTGGTTTTGGAGCTGGCCTACACGGACGGCGCGTGGCTGGCCCACTGGGGCGGATTGGAAAAATAGGCCCGTCTCCCTCTAAGGACTGTGCGGCGGACGGTCAAAAGCCCCCTGATGCCGTCATCAGGGGGCTTTTGGCCGTCCGTCGTTATTTTGAGAGTTCCCGCCGGATGCTCTTCGCCAGAAGCTCCTGGCCCTCGGGGGAGCGGAGGGCGTCCAGGACCGCCGCCCGCAGCGTCTCCTGGAACTTTTTGCTGCCCAGGAACGCGTCGAACATGGATTCGCCGCCGCCGGCGGGCGCGGCGGGCCGCACCGGCTTCGCCGCCGGGGCCGGCTCCTGGAACGCGCCGTCCATCCAGTCCTCCATCTGCGTGCGGTCCGTGCTTTCGCCCCGGAGGTAAAAGACGGACACGCCGAAAAAGGCCGCCAGCTTTTCCTGCTGGGCCTGGGCGGGCGTCTGCCGCCCGGTCTCGAATTTTTCAACGGCTGTCCGGGGGAAGCCCAGGGCGGCGGAGAGGGCCGGGCGGCTCAAGCCCCGCTCGGTCCGCAGTTCTTCGATGCGCTGTGCCATTGTGACCATAGATCGGTTCCTCCTTGTGATGCTGCATGGGGCTATCATAGCACAGAAAACGGCGGGGAACAACTTGCCTTCGGCGGAAAAATGCGGTAGGATGCGGAAGAGGGAGGGGGAGAGGGCCGTGTATTGGAACCGTCTGGACGTACATTTGAAAAAGACCTTCGGCTGTAAGACGTACAAGCTGGCGCTGTCCTCCGGCTGCTCCTGCCCCAACCGGGACGGGACCCTGGGGGACCGGGGATGCGTGTTCTGCGACGGCGCGGGGGCCTTCGCGGAGCATGGAAGCATCCCGGACCAGCTCGCCGCCGCCCGGGCGCGGGTGGCCGCGAAGGCGGGGCCGGACGCGAAGTACATCGCCTATTTCCAGTCCTTCACGAATACCTACGGCCCGGCGGACCGCCTGCGGGCCCTATACACGGCGGCCATGGAGCCGGAGGACGTGGCGGCGCTGTCCGTCGCCACCCGGCCGGACTGCCTGCCGGAGGAGACGGTGGAGCTTTTGAGGGAGCTGAACGCCGTCAAGCCTGTGTGGGTGGAGCTGGGCCTTCAGACCATCCACGCCCCCTCGGCGCGGTATATCCGCCGGGGGTATGATCTTCCCGTGTACGACGGCGCTGTGGCGGCTTTGAAGGCCGCCGGAGTGACGGTCGTGGTCCACCAGATCCTGGGCCTTCCGGGGGAGACGGAGGAGATGATGGCCCGGACGGCCCGCTATATCGGCCGCTCCGGGGCGGACGGGGTGAAATTCCACCTGCTCCATGTTCTGCGCGGAACGGACCTGGCGGCCGACTGGCAGGCGGGGAGGGTCCCCATGATGGAGCTGGCGGATTATATCGCGGCGCTGAAGCGCTGTGTGGAGAATCTGCCCCGGTCCGTGGTGATCCACCGCCTCACCGGGGACGGCGCCAAGCGGGACCTGCTGGCGCCGCTGTGGAGCGGGGACAAAAAGCGCGTGATGAACGCCATCCACCGCGCCTTCCTCCGGGACGGCGTGGAGCAGGGGCGCGCCCTGGGAGAAGCGCCCGGACCGTAAAAAACCGCCGGGACCGGATGTTTATCCGGTCCCGGCGGAGTATTTTCGCTCTGACGCCAGGCATATCGCGGGCCGCTTCGTCTCTGGAATACGGGAAATCCTTTCAAAAGGGCGCCGTTTTCAGGATGGAGGCCGCTCCGGCCCCCGGCATTTTTCCGCCGCCAGCCGCCGCGCCAGCTCCAGCGTCCGCTCCAGCAGGGCCGTGGCCGCGTCCAGGCGGCCGCTGTTGATCATGTCGATCGCGTCCTCCAGCGGGGCGCACAGCGCGCAAAATTGAATTTCGTCCTCCTGCATCCGGCTCCCTCCTTTTATCCCGCATTTTTTCAGTTTAACAGGGCGTTTCGGCGGACTCCATCGAATGGAGTCGAGCCGCTTGGCCGTATGCCGCCGTCCGAAACTGCATATACTGTTGGCGGCAGAGGATCGAAATTTCTGCCGGAAAGGATGTTCCGCCATGGAAGACCGCTACCCCTTCACGCTGCCGCCGCTGCCCTACGCCTATGACGCGCTGGCGCCGGAGCTGGACGAAAAGACCCTTCTCTTTCACCATGACAAGCATTTTGCGACCTATGTGGAAAATCTGAACAAGCTGCTGGAAAAATATCCGGCCTATCAGACATGGCCTTTATGGAGGCTGTGCCGGGACTGGTGCGAGCTGCCCGAGGAGATCCGCCAGGGCGTGCGCAACAACGCCGGGGGGGTCTTCAGCCACGACCTTTACTTCCGCACCATGCATCCCACCCCGGCCAGCAACCCCGGCTTTTCCCTGCGGGGGACCATCGAGCGGGACTTCGGCGGGTTGACGGAGCTGAAGGCCGCCATGAAAGCCGCCGCGCTGGGCCAGTTCGGCTCCGGCTGGTCCTGGCTGGTGACGGACGCGGACGGGCGGCTCTCCGTCCGCAAGACCCCCAATCAGGACACGCCCCTGCCCCTTTACCCGCTGCTTTGCTGCGACGTGTGGGAACACGCCTATTATCTCCAATACCAAAACCGCCGGGCGGAATATTTTGAAAACTGGTGGCGGTTGATCGACTGGCCCCTGCTGTCTCAGGATTACGAGGCGTACCGCTCCCAGCGGCCCCGCTATCCCCAGGATTGATATCCAATATTACAATACTTTAGTATTTTTGGATTGTCAAGATTCAATTTACAATCGTATTGTAATATGACATCGGGAGGTTCCGCCATGCTGCACGAACAGATCCGCCGCCTGCGCGCCGCCCAGGGCGTGACGCAGGTCGAGCTGGCCCGCCGCCTGGGGGTCTCCAAGCAAAGCGTCTCCAATTGGGAAAACAACAACATCCAGCCCTCCATCGAGCTGCTGGAGCGGCTGGCCGACGTGTTTTCCGTCACGACGGATTATCTGCTGGGCCGGGAGACGCGGCCCGTTTTGGATGTGTCCGGCCTGACGGACCGGCAGGTGGCCCATTTGCAGCTTCTGGCGGAGGATCTGCGGCGTGCGTAAAGCGCCAAAAAGCGGGCCGGGTCCGGTCCGCTTTTTTGTATGCTCTTCGCCGGAAAATCCGTTGACAACGGCGGCTGTTTCCGATAGTATAATATGTCGAATGAAACGGAAGGAGATCGATGATGAGTTTACTGCTGACCGGCGGAGCCGTCTTTTTGAACGGCGACTTCCAGAAGATGGACGTTTTGGTTGACCAGGGCCGTATTGTTTCTGTTTCCCCCGCGCTTTCCCGGGAAGGCGTTTCCGTCGTTGAATTGCATGATGCGCTGTTGGTGCCAGGTTTCGTTGATGTTCACGTTCATCTTCGAGAGCCTGGCTTTTCTTATAAGGAAACGGTGGCCTCAGGGACCGCCGCGGCCGCCGCGGGGGGGTATACGGCGGTGTGCGCCATGCCCAACCTGGACCCGGTGCCGGACACCCCGGAACATCTGAGCGTCCAGCTACAGCGCATCCGGCAATGCGCCAGGGTCCATGTCTACCCCTACGGCGCCATCACCCGGGGCGAGGCGGGAGAGGAGCTTGCGGATCTGGCGGCCCTGGCGCCGGACGTGTGCGGCTTTACCGACGACGGGAGGGGCGTCCAGTCCCGCCAGCGGATGCGCGCCGCCATGGAGCGCGCCCGCGAGCTGGACAAGCCCATCGTGGCCCACTGCGAGGACGAGACGCTGCTCACCAAGGGCTGGTGCGTCCACGACGGCGCCTTCGCCCATGCCCGCGGCCTTGCGGGCAACCGCTCCGAGAGCGAGTGGCGGCAGGTGGAGCGGGACATCGGGCTGGTGCGGGAGACCGGCTGCCGCTACCATGTGTGCCATGTTTCCACCAAGGAGTCCGTGGCCCTCATCCGCGCCGCCAAGGCCGAGGGGCTGCCCGTCACCTGCGAGACGGGACCCCACTACCTGCTCTTGTGCGACGAGGACCTCCGGGACGAGGGGCGCTTCCGCATGAACCCGCCCATTCGCGCCGCCGCCGACCGGGACGCCCTGCTGGGGGGACTTTTGGACGGCACCGTGGACTGCATCGCCACGGACCACGCCCCCCACAGCGTGGAGGAGAAATCCGGCGGCCTCGCCCGCAGCCTCAACGGCATCGTGGGCCTGGAATGCGCCTTTCCCGTGCTGTACACCCAACTGGTGGAGACGGGGGCCGTCCCGCTGGCAACGGTCTTGAACGCCCTGTGCGTGAATCCCCGGCGCATCTTCGGCCTGCCCGGCGGAGAGATCGCCCCGGGCCAGCCCGCGGACCTGACGGTGCTGGATGTGGATCGCCCCGGCGTGGTGAACAGCGCCGCGTTCCGCTCCCTGGGCCGCGCCACGCCCTTTGACGGCTGGGGCGTGTCCGCCGCCGTGGCCATGACCCTGTGCGGCGGGGAAGTGGCCTACGCCGATCTTCGACAGGAGGACGTTCTATGAAACAGTCCCTTTTCACCATGGAGCACGCCCGCCAGCTCACAGAGGACGTCTATGAGCTGGTCCTCTCCGGCGACACCTCCGCCATCACCGCCCCGGGGCAGTTCGTGAACATCGAGCTGCCGGGCCGCTTTCTGCGGCGGCCCATCTCCGTTTGCACCTGGTCCGAGGGGGCCTTGCTGCTGCTGGTGCGGGTGGTGGGCGGCGGCACCCGGGACATCGTGCGCTGCGTCCCCGGCGGGGAGCTGAACGTGCTTTCGGGACTTGGCAACGGCTTCGACATCGCCAAGGCGGGGGACCGCCCCATCCTGCTGGGCGGCGGCATCGGCGCCGCGCCGCTGTTCGGCCTGGCCCAGCGGATGCTGGCGGCGGGGCTCACCCCAACAGTGGCCCTGGGCTTTCGCACGGGGAAGGACGCGTTTTACCTGGAGGAATTTGCCGCCCTGGGCTGCCGGCTGCTGGTGGCCACCGAGGACGGGAGCCTGGGCACCAGGGGCTTTGTGACCGACCTTGCCAAAAATGTGCCGGAGTGCGGATACGCCTTCGCCTGCGGCCCCACGCCCATGCTCCGGGCCGTTCACGGCCTGCCCCAGCTCACCGGGGGCCAGTTCAGCTTCGAGGCCCGGATGGCCTGCGGCTTCGGCGCCTGCGTGGGCTGCACCGTGGAGACGGCGGGCGGCCCGAAACGGGTCTGCAAGGACGGGCCTATCCTGTATAAGGAGGAGATCGTATGGTAGATCTGTCCGTTTCCCTCGCGGGGGTGGAGCTGAAAAATCCCGTGATCCCCGCCTCCGGCGCTTTCGGCTACGGCCGGGAGTTCGCGGAGCTGTATGATCTGAATATCCTGGGCAGCTTTTCCTTCAAGGGCACCACCGCCGCCGCCCGGCTGGGCAACCCCCAGCCCCGCATCGCGGAGACGGCGGCGGGGATGCTCAACGCCGTGGGCCTCCAGAACCCGGGCGTGGATGCGGTCATTGAAACGGAGATCCCCAACATGGCCCGGCTGTTCAAAGGACCCGTCATCGCCAATGTGGGCGGCTTTTCCGTGGAGGAGTACGCGGAGAACTGCCGCAAGCTGGACGAATGCGAGAATGTGGGTCTGCTGGAGGTGAACATCTCCTGCCCCAACGTCCACGCGGGGGGAAAGAACTTCGGCTGCGACCCCCGGGCCGCGGCGGAGGTGACCCGGGCGGTGAAGGCTGCGGCGAGGAAGCCGGTCTTTGTGAAGCTGACCCCCAACGTCACCGACATCACATCCATCGCCAAAGCCTGCGCCGACGCGGGGGCCGACGGCATCTGCCTCATCAACACCCTGCTGGGCATGCGCATCGACCTGAACGGCAGACGCCCCCTGCTGGCCAACCGCACCGGGGGCCTCTCCGGCCCGGCGGTGTTCCCGGTGGCGGTGCGGATGGTGTGGGACGTGTACGAGGCGGTGGAACTGCCCATCATCGGCTGCGGCGGCGTCTCCACCGCAGAGGACGTGTGCGAGCTGATGCTGGCCGGCGCGTCCGCCGTGGAGGTGGGCGCGGCCAACCTGCGGGACCCATACGCCTGCAAGACCATCGTGGAACATCTGCCCGCCGTGTGCGAACGGCTGGGCGTCGGCCAAATTTCTGAATTGACGGGAGGAGCACACACATGAGCGCGAAAGACGTGATCATCGCCCTGGATTTCCCCACCAAGGAGGAGACGCTCTCCTTTTTGGACCAGTTTCCGGCGGGAAAAAAGCCCTTTGTAAAGATCGGCATGGAGCTGTTTTACGCCGAGGGCCCGGACGCGGTCCGGGAGATCAAAGCCCGGGGCCACAAGATCTTTCTGGACCTGAAGCTCCATGACATCCCCAACACCGTGAAGCGGGCCATGGCCGTCCTCTCCCGGCTGGACGTGGACATGGTGAACCTCCACGCGGCGGGCGCGTCGGAGATGATGCGGGGCGCCATCGAGGGCCTGACCCGGCCCGACGGCACCCGCCCCATGCTCATCGCCGTCACCCAGCTCACCTCCACAGACGCGAACGCTTTGAAAAACGAGCTGCTCATCGAAACGCCCATGGCGGAAACCGTCTTGTCCTACGCCAAAAACGCCGCGGACAGCGGGCTGGACGGCGTGGTGTGCTCGCCCCTGGAGGCGGCGCTGGTGAAGGAGCGGTGCGGGGAGGCGTTCGTCACCGTCACCCCCGGCATCCGCTTCGCGGACAGCGCCGCCGGGGATCAAAAACGCATCATGACCCCGGAAAAGGCGGGGCGGTCCGGCTGCGATTATATCGTGGTGGGGCGG
>JAEXWS010000014.1 GCA_023406225.1 Bacillota bacterium
CGAGGCGGAGGAGGTCTACGCCCAGGGGTCCGTGCTGGTGGACCCGGCCATCGGGGAGGCCGGGGACGTGGACACGGCGGCCGTCACCATCCGGTTTGCCGGCGGGGCCCTGGCGGTGATTGACAACAGCCGCAGGGCGGTGTACGGTTATGACCAGCGGGTGGAGGTCTTCGGCTCCCTCGGCGCGGCCATGGCCGCCAACGACACGCCCACCACCGCCGTTTTCTGCGGCGCGGACGGCACCGTGTCCGCCCCCTGCCACAAGGTGATGTGGGACCGTTACACCGGGGCCTTCATCCGGGAGATGCAGGCTTTCGCCCAGGCGGTGGGATCCGACCAGGAGCCCCCCGTCACCGGGGAGGACGGCCTTTATCCCGTGCTGATGGCGGCGGCGGCCCTGAAGTCCCTGCGGGAGGGACGGCCCGTCAAAATTTCCGAAGTGGAGTAAAGGAGCGGTCATCATGAAGCTGAAAAAAGCGGCCTGCATCGACGCGCTGTACGGAGAGCTGCCCTTTTTGGAGCGGTTCCGGGCGGCGAAAGCCGACGGCTTCGACGCCGTGGAGTTCTGGGGCTGGACGGACAAGGACCTGCCCGCCGTGAAGGCGGCGGCGGAGGCCGCGGACATCCCCATCTGCGGCTTCAACGGGGACGCGGAGCTCTCCCTCATCGACCCGGCCCGGAAGCAGGCGTATCTGGACCATTTGAAGCGGTCCGTGGAGGCGGCCCGGTTCCTGGGGGCCTCCAGCGTCACCATCCACTCCAACGGACTGGGGGAAGGCGGACGGGTGCTCCGGGATCATGCGGAGCTGTCCCACACGGTGAAGCTGTGCGCCATGTTCTCCACCCTGGAGGCGTGCGCGAAGATCGCCGAGGACAGCGGCGTTTCCATGAACCTGGAGGCCCTGAACGTCACCACGGACCATGCGGGGAACTTCCTTCAAACCACCCGGATGGCGGCGGAGATGATCCGGCTCATCGGCTCGCCCAGGCTGCGGGTGCTGTACGACGCGTACCACATGCAGCTCAACGAGGGCGGCCTGTGCGACACCATCCGCCGGTACGCCGATACCTTTGGGCACGTCCACGCGGCGGACGCGCCGGGCCGGCACGAGCCGGGCACCGGGGAGATCTGCTATTCCAGGGTGTACGCCGCCCTGGAGGAGGCGGGCTACCGGGGCCTGGTGGGTTACGAGCTGTTCCCCCTGCGCACCACGCGGGAGGCCGTGGCGGCCATCATGGCGGATGAATAACGGGAACGGGAGCGGGTCCTTCCCGCTCCCGTTCGGCGCAACAGCCGCCCCGGCCGCATTTGCAAGCCCCTTCATGCGCCCCGTCGCATTTTTTCGGCATTTCAGGCTTTTTCTTGACGGATTTTCCAAATGTGCAAGTTCCGCCGCTTTTTCCTGCAAAATTTATTTGCAAGCGCCGCCGTTTATGGTATGATGATGCGAAAGAATCCCCGGCTGCGGCCGGGATCGCACAGGAGGTCCAACATATGATCACGCTCCATGACAGCGGCGTGTTCCTGGTGAACGGCGTCCCCCGGCACACCGCGTCCCTCTCCCCCGCCGACGGGCGGCGGCGGACGATGGCCTGGTCCATCCTCCAGGCCCACAACGCCTCCCCCGACCCGGAGACCCTCCGCATCCGCTTCGACGCCATGGTGTCCCACGACATTACCTACGTGGGCATCATCCAGCAGGCCCGGGCCTCCGGCATGCGGGAGTTCCCCATCCCCTACGCCCTGACCAACTGCCACAACAGCCTGTGCGCCGTGGGCGGCACCATCAACGAGGACGACCACGTGTTCGGATTGTCCGCCGCGAAAAAATACGGCGGCATCTACGTCCCCGCCAACCAGTCCGTCATCCACTCCTACGCCCGGGAGCAGATGGCCGGATGCGGCAAGATGATCCTGGGCTCCGACTCCCACACCCGGTACGGGGCGCTGGGCACCATGGCCGTGGGCGAGGGCGGGCCGGAGCTTGCCAAACAGCTTTTGAAAAACACCTGGGACGTGCGCTATCCGTCGGTGGTGCTGGTGTATCTCACCGGAACGCCCAGGCGGGGCGTGGGGCCCCACGACGTGGCCATCGCCCTGGTGAAGGCCACCTTTGAGCGGGGCTTCGTGAACAACTGCGTGCTGGAGTTTGCGGGTCCCGGCATCGCGGGGCTGCCCATCGACTTCCGCAACGGCATCGACGTGATGACCACGGAGACCACCTGCCTCTCCTCCATCTGGGAGACGGACGGCGTGACGGAGGAATTTTTCCAGATCCACCGGCGTCCGGAGGCATACAAGCCCCTCCACCCCGGCGAGGGCGCGTATTACGACAAGTACATCGAGATCGACCTCTCTCGGGTGGAGCCCATGATCGCTCTGCCCTTCCACCCCTCCAACGCCTGGACCATCCGCGAATTTCTGGAGAACGCGGAGGACCTTCTGGCGGGCGTGGAGACGGACGCGAAAAAACGCTTCCCCAAGGCCTCGCCCCGGCTGACGGATAAGGTCCGCGGCGGCGGCGTGTGGGCGGACCAGGGCGTGATCGCGGGCTGCGCGGGAGGCCTGTTCGACAACATCGACGAGGCGGCGGCCATTTTGAAGGGCGGCTCCTGCGGCAACGGCGTCTTCACCCTGGACGTATATCCTACCAGCGTGCCCGTCAGCCTGGAGCTGACGAAGATCGGGGCCTCGGCGGCCCTGCTGGAGTGCGGCGCGGTCATCAAGCCCAGCTTCTGCGGCCCCTGCTTCGGCGCGGGCGACGTGCCCGCCAACAACGGCCTCTCCCTGCGCCACACCACCCGGAACTTCCCCAACCGGGAGGGCAGCAAGCCCGCCGAGGGCCAGTTCGCGGGCGTCTGTCTGATGGACGCCCGGTCCATCGCCGCCACAGCCCGAAACGGCGGGAAGATCACCGCCGCCACGGACATCGCCTATGAGCCCGTCCGCCACCCCTACCATTTCGACAAGGGCGTATACGACCGGCGGCTGTACTACGGCTTCGGCAAGGCGGACCCCGGCGCGGAGCTGGTCATGGGGCCCAACATCACGGACTGGCCGAAGATGCAGCCCCTGAGCGAACATCTGCTGGTGGAGCTGGCGGCGGTGCTGCGCGACCCCGTGACCACCACCGACGAGCTGATCCCCTCCGGCGAGACTTCCTCTTACCGCTCCAATCCCCTGCGGCTGGCGGAGTTCACCCTCTCCCGCCGGGAAGCGGACTATGTGCCCCGGGCCAAAGCGGCCGCGGCGGCGGAGACGGAACGGCTGGCCGGCAGGGCGCCGTCGAAGCTGACGGCCCTGCTGGACCGGGTGGGCGGCGCCGCCCTGCTGGACAGCACCCAGTTCGGCTCCTGCGTGTTCGCCAACAAGCCTGGCGACGGCTCCGCCCGGGAGCAGGCGGCCTCCTGCCAGAAGGTGCTGGGGGGCTTCGCCAACATCTGCTATGAATACGCCACCAAGCGCTACCGCTCCAACTGCATCAACTGGGGCATCCTCCCCTTCACCATCGACAAGGAAACGTCCTTTCCATACGAGCCCGGCGACTGCGTATTCGTCCCCGGCATCCGGCGGGCCATCGAGACCGGCGCGGAGGACATCCCCGCCAAGGTCCTGCGCAAAGACGGCGGCGTGGAGGACCTCCTCCTCCATGTGAAGGGCCTGACGGAGGATGAAAAGCAGATCATTCTGGACGGCTGCTTGATGAATTATTACGCAAAGAGGGCGGAGTGACATGGAAAAGATTCAAATGACCACGCCCATCGTGGAGATGGACGGCGACGAGATGACCCGCGTCCTGTGGGGCTGGATCAAGGAAAAGCTGATCGCGCCCTTCGTGGACCTCAAGACGGACTACTACGACCTGGGCCTTCTGCACCGGAACGAGACGGGCGACCAGGTGACCTGGGACGCGGCCAACGCCGCGAAGCGGCTGGGCGTCGCCGTCAAGTGCGCCACCATCACGCCCAACCGCCAGCGGATGGAGGAGTATCCGGAGCTGACGGAGATGTGGAAGAGCCCCAACGGCACCATCCGCGCCGTTCTGGACGGCACGGCCTTCCGGGCCCCCATCGTCCTGCCCTGCATCCACCCGGTGGTGAAGAACTGGGAAGCTCCCATCACCATCGCCCGCCACGCCTACGGCGACATGTACAAGGCCGTGGACATGACCACCGGCGAGCCGGGCACCGCCACCCTCACCTTCCGGGGCGAGAGCGGGGCGGAAAAGACCCTGACGGTCCAGACCGTGAAGGGCCCCGCCGTGTGGCAGGGCCAGCACAACACCGAGGAGAGCATCCGGGCCTTTGCCAGGAGCTGCTTCCAGTACGCCGTCAACTTAAAGCAGGACCTGTGGTTCTCCGCCAAGGACACCATCTCCAAGGTCTACGATGGGGAGTTCAAGCGCATTTTTGAAGAGGAGTACGAGACCCGCTTCAAGGGGCAGTTCGAGGCGCTGGGCCTCACCTATTTCTACACCCTCATCGACGATGCGGTGGCCCGCTGTATCCGGTCCCGGGGCGGTTTCATCTGGGCGCTGAAAAACTACGACGGCGACGTGATGAGCGACATGGTCGCCACCGCCTTCGGCTCTCTCGCCATGATGACAAGCGTCCTGGTGTCCCCCGACGGGACCATGGAGTTTGAGGCCTCCCACGGCACCGTCACCCGCCATTACTACAAATACCTCCGGGGTGAAAAGACCTCCACCAACCCCATCGCCACCATCTTCGCCTGGTCCGGCGCCTTCAAGCGCCGGGGCGAGCTGGACGGCCTGCCCGCGCTGACGCAGTTCGGAGAGGCCATGGAGGCGGCTTCCCTGGAGACGCTGATGGACGGCGTGATGACCAGGGACCTGACGGGTCTCGTGGACCCGGATTTCCCCACGACGGCGGTGAACAGCGAGGAATTTCTGGACGCCGTCGCCCGGCGGCTGGCGGCGAAGCTGGCCTGACCCCGCCCATGTGAAAACATCCGCGCATCCTGTGGATGCGCGGATGTTTCGCTTTCAAAATTGGTTAGAGACCACCGGCCGGATGGAATAGTAATAGCCCGACAGCAGCAGCGGCACGTAAAAGTCATCGGTGGCGATAACGGTGCCGTCCTCCAATCTCAGGCCGAAGGACCGCATATTCTCCGAGATGTACAGCAGCCGCTCCACGCCGAGGGTGAGGAACTCCCCGCGCCGGGAATACAAAATGTCCTGAAAACCCTCCGCCTCCATGGCGTCCCACCGGATCTGGGCGCTCATTCCCTCCCGGCAGGTGGCTTCCACACAGCCGATGGCAAACCGGCCCACGAAGGACTTTTCCCCTATGATCTTCCTCTCTCCCTCAACAGTAACAGTGGTCTCTCCCAACGGTTCACCGTCCACATAGACCGCAGCCGCCACTTCCAGGGAGACGGACCGCAGAAATACCCCGGCCCGGTCCAAAATGCCAAGCAGCACGAAGCCCAGCAGGACCAGCGCCGCCAGCGTCCCCAGGAGCTGCCCCCACCGCCGGCGGGTCTGCTCCCTGGTCTGCCGGACCAGCAAGGCAATGGCCTCTCTCACGGTCACATCCGGCCCGCCCTCCGTCCGCTCTCCCCGCAAAAGGTCCAGAACGTTCACCCCCAGGGCCGCCGCCAGCGGCTCCAGCAGGCTCACATCCGGGAAGCCCGCGCCCCGCTCCCACTTGCTCACCGCCCGGTCGGAGACATGGAGCGCTGCCGCGAGGTCTCTTTGGGTCATACCGTTTTCTTTCCGGGCGGCGGCGATCAGCGCCCCCGTTCGCTCTCTGTCCATTTCATCACCCAGGTCCAGTATCCCACAGCGCGGCCTATTTTGCAACAAACGCAGCGTGGAGCCGCCTCATCCCAGGTCGGCCAGGTCCTCGGCCTCCGCCGTATCCCCGGCCTCCAGATTTTGAAGGGCCGCCAGGGTGGCCAGGGTGGTGCCGAGCTGGGTGAACACCAGCGCCGTGCGGGTCAGCTCCGTGGGCGTCATGCACTTGGCCATGGCCAGCGCCGAGGCGTAAATACCGGCGCTCCACTCAAAGGCGTCCATCCCGTCTCCCCCCTCTCCCGCCTATGTTTATGCGGGAAAGGGCGTAAAGAGTACGGCCCGCCTCTTTTGTAAAGAGGCGGGCCGTTTTGTCAATCCTGCCTGACGAATTTGCCGGCGGGAGCATGGCAGACGGGGCAGATGAAGTCCGCGGGCAGCGTCTCGCTCTCATGGATATAGCCGCAGACCGTGCAGCGGTAGCCGCCGCCTTCCATCATGCGGTACACCGTGGCGGTGGGCGGCGTTGCCTTGCCCCGGTCCGTGAAGGCGGCCAGGGTCAGCACCGGCGCGCCGGAGAGCACCTCCGCCTCGGTGACCTCGCCCACGAAGAGGACGTAATTGCCGATCTCCAGCGTGTCGATCACCCGGCAGGCGATGCGGGAGACCATGTGCTCGGTCAGGTAGGGATTGCCCGCGCCGTCGGTCTTTACGTCCTTATCCGCGAATTTGTCCGTCACCCGGCCGGACTTATAGCCGAAGAGGTCCACCAGCGCCCCAGGCGCGTCCGCCGCCAGCAGCGTCGCGCTGAAGCTTCCCGCCGCCCGGACGGCCTTGCAGGTCTCGTTGTCCTTATTCACCGTGACGGTGAACTTGGCGGGGCGGGAGGACGCCGCCTGGTGCAAGGAGTTGATGATACAGCCGTGCCGCTTTCCCTCCCCCGCCGCCGAGAGCAGGGCCAGCGTATAATCCATTTTTGCGTATGCCTTCGTATCCAGCATCTTCGTCATCCTTTCTCACAGCGGCCCCCGGCCGGTCAATTATTGATATTAGTATATCAGATTTTTCTGATTTTCCATGTGGTATTTGCCACAAAATATTTCCAAAAATATTTTTCGTATCCCATGGACAACGGAACGCTTTTGGCGTATACTTTGTTCAACATTCAAAGACATTATATTTATTTATGTTAAACATAAGTTTTGCTAATGTCTTTAATTTTATCAGAAGGAGTGATTCTATGTCTGAGAGTTACGCGGGCAAGATCAACCGGAAGCTGCTGAAAAAGCGGCGCATCATCAACGCGGCCGCCGGACGGGAACCGGCGGACCTGGTGCTGAAAAACGCCGCTTACGTGAACGTGTTCTCAAGCGAGATCTGCCACGCGGACATCGCCGTGGCGGAGGGGCTGATCGTGGGCATGGGGACCTACTCCGGCGCGGTGGAGCGGGACATGACGGGCAAGATCGTCCTCCCCGGCTTTCTGGACGCCCACATCCATCTGGAAAGCTCCCTGGTCAGCCCCAAGGAATTTGTGAAGGCGGTCCTGCCCCACGGCACCACCACCGTCATCACCGACCCCCACGAGATCGCCAACGTCATGGGCACCGACGGCATCGAGTATATGCTCCAGGCCACGGAGGACCTGCCGGTGGACGTGCGGTTTATGCTGCCCTCCTGCGTGCCCGCCACGCCGCTGGACGAGTCCGGCGCGGCCCTGGACTACCGGGCCATCGACTCTTTCTACGACCATCCAAGGGTCCAAGGCCTGGCGGAGATGATGAACTTCGTGGGCATCATCGCCGGGGACGACCAGCCTGTGGAAAAGATCGTGGCCGCCCAGGCCCACCACAAAAAGATCGACGGCCACGCCCCGGACCTCAAGGGCAACGACCTGAACGCCTATGTGGCCGCGGGGGTATACTCCGACCACGAGTGCCACGACCTCCAGGACGCCGTCGCCAAGCTGGAGCGGGGCCAGTTCATCATGATCCGGGAGGGCACCGCCGCCCGGAACCTGGACGCCCTGGCGCCCCTTCTGTGCGACAAGTACGCCGAGCGGTGCATGTTCTGCACCGACGACAAGCACCCCAGCGACCTTTTGGAAAAGGGCCACATCGACTACATCGTAAAACGGGCCATCGGCCTGGGCGTGGACCCCATTACCGCCGTGAAGGTGGCCTGCCACAACGCCGCCCGGTACTTCCTGCTGAACAACCGGGGCGCCATCGCGCCGGGGTACCTGGGCGATTTCGTGGTCATCGACAACTTCCAGGACTTCCGCATCCAGCAGGTCTACAAGCGGGGCGAGCTGATGGTGGAAAACGGCGTGGTCCGGGACTTCCCCGCGCCGTCCATCGAGCGCTACCTGGTGGACCGGGCCCACAGCACCTTCCACCTGGGGACCCTCTCCGCCGCCGACTTCACCGAGCCCCGCCCCCGGGGCGTCATCGGCATGGTGAGCGGCGAGATCACCACCGTAGACGCCGGGTACTCCGACCGCATCGACACGGAATACGACGTTTTGAAGATCGCCGTGGTGGAGCGGCACAAGAACACCCACCACATCGGCATCGGCTTTCTGCAGGGCTACGGCCTGAAGTCCGGTGCCGTGGCCACCAGCATCTCCCACGACTCCCACAACATCATCGTGGTGGGCGCCAACGAAGCCGACATGGCCGCCGCCGTCAACCGGGTGACGGAGCTGGGCGGCGGCATCGTGGTGCTGGACAAGGGCGCGTCTCTGGCGGAGGTCCCCCTGGCCATCGCGGGCATCATGAGCGACGAGCCGCTGGTGGAAGTGAACCGGAAGCTGGAGGCGGCCAAGGAGCAGGCCTTCGCCCTGGGCGTGAGCCGGGGCGTGGACCCCTTCATGACCCTGAGCTTCATGGCACTGCCCGTGATCCCCACATTGCGGGTCACCACCCGGGGCGTGTTCGACGTGGGCCGGCAGACCTACGTGTGACGGCAAAAAAGGTCCGCGCCATCCGCAGAAAACTGCGGATGGCGCGGACCTTTTTGCGGGACCGTCACGCCCTGGCCAGATACGCCCTGCAGGCTTTTCGGGCCTCCTCGGCGGTCCGCTCCTCATCGATGGCGGCGAGACGGCCCTCCCGGACCACGATCTTCCCGTTCACCACGGTATAGTCCACCGGGCCGCGCAGTCCCACGGTGGCCAGCACGTCCGCCGGGCCGTACTCCCCGCCCACCAGCTCCAGCCTCCGGGAATCCACCAGGAAGAAGTCGGCGCATCCGCCCACCTCCAAGGAGCCGATGTCCGTCCGGCCCAGCAGCCGGGCGCTGCCCCGGGTGGCCATTTTCAGCACCTGATAGCCCGAGGGGGCCCTGCCGCTGGAGGTCAGCCGGTGGAGCAGATAGCACACCCGCAGCTCCTCCAGCAAAGAGGACCCGTCGTTGGAGGCGGAGCCGTCCACCGCCAGGCCCACGGGCACGCCCAGCTCCAGCATCTCCGGGACCCGGGCCACGCCGGAGGCCAGCTTCATGTTGGAGATGGGACAGTGGGCCACGCCGGTCCCCGTCCGGGCCAGCTCCCGCAGCTCTTCATCATTAAAATGGATGCCGTGGGCAAACCACACGTCCGGACCGGTCCAGCCCAGGGACGCCAGAAATTCCAGGGGCCGCACGCCGTGACGCTCCAGCATGTACCGCTCCTCGTCCTTCGTCTCGCACAGATGGGTGTGGAGCCGCACGCCAAGCTGCCGGGCCAGGACCGCGCTCTGGCGCAGCAGCTCCGGGCTGACGGAGAAGGGCGAGCAGGGCGCCAGGGCCACCGTCCGCATGGAGCCGGGGGACGGATCGTGATACCGCTCCACGGCCCGGGCGGAGTCCGCCATGATGGCGTCCACCGTCTGGACCACGCTGTCCGGCGGCAGACCGCCGTCCTTGCGGGAGAGGTCCATGCTGCCCCGGGAGGCAGCCATGCGCACGCCCAACTCCTCCGCCGCGGCGAACTGGACCCCCAGCAGGTCCCCCGCGTCCTTGGGAAAGACATAGTGGTGGTCGAAGCAGGTGGTGCAGCCGTGCTTTAAAAGCTCCCCCATGCCGGTGAGGGAGGCAAGACGGACCACCTGCCCGTCCAGCCCCTTCCAGATCTCATACAGGGCCGTGAGCCAGTCGAACAGCTCCAGGTTCTGCACCTGGGGCAGATTGCGGGAAAAGACCTGATAGAGGTGGTGATGGGTGTTCACCAGGCCCGGATAGCACCAGAAATGCCGTCCATCGATCTCTGTGCCGGCGGTCTGGGGCAGTGCGGGGCCTATGCCGCGGATAAAGCCGTCCTCGCAGTAGAGGTCCACCTGCCGCAAAACGCTGTCTTGGCCGTCGCAGGACACCAGGGCGTCCAGATTTCGGATCATGAGAGAGGACATCGGACACACGCTCCTTTCATGGGTCCAGTATACGGGAAGCGGAGAAAAAGGTCAACGTCTCCGGAAAAACCTTGCGAAAAAAGAGGAGATATGATACGCTGTTTGCGATTTTCGTAACAGCGGGGAAGGGGCGAACAGCATGCTCGATATTTTTGATATTTTAGGTCCCGTGATGGTGGGCCCGTCCAGCTCCCACACGGCGGGGGCGGTGCGGATCGGGCGAATGGCCCGGACGCTGCTGGGCGGCGCGCCGGTGACGGCGGACATCGCCCTCCATGGCTCCTTTGCGGAGACGGGCCAGGGCCACGGCACCGACCGGGCGCTGGTGGCGGGCCTTTTGGGCCTGCGCCCGGACGATCTGAACATCCCCCGCAGCTTTGAGCTGGCGGCGGAGCAGGGCCTGAAATTCCACATCCATCCCGTGCAGCTCCGGGAGGCCCACCCCAACACGGCGGTACTGGACGTCGCCCGGGCGGACGGAAAGGCCCTCCAGCTCCAGGCGGCCTCCACCGGCGGCGGGCGCATCCGGGTGGACCGGCTGAACGGCGTGGAAGTGAGCTTCACCGGCATGTTCAACACCCTGGTCATCCGCCACCAGGACATCGCCGGCGAGGTGGCGGACGTGACGCGGGAGCTGTCCGGCGCCCGGATCAACATCGCCAACATGAGCCTGTGCCGGGACCGCCGGGGCGGCGACGCCCTGATGGTCATCGAGACGGACCAGAAGGTGCCGCCGGTGGTGCGGCAGCTCATCGGGGAGCTCCGGGGCGTCCACGGCCTGACCTATTATGAAAAGGAGGACGGCTGAGATGGCGTTGGATTCCATGCAGGAGATCTTTGACAAAGCCGAGGCCGGGAACATCCCCTTCTGGCGGGTGGTCCTGGAGACGGATCTGGAGGAGCGGCAGGTGACGGAGGCCGCCTCCATGCGGAAAATGCGGGAAACCTGGCGCGCCATGCTGGAGTCCGTGGAGACCTATCAGGGCGCGCGGCGGTCGGTCAGCGGCCTGGTGGGCGGCGACGGGCTGCGGATGCAGGCCTACGCCCAGACAGGGGACACTCTCTGCGGCCCCTATCTGCGGGAGGTGATCGCCACGGCGCTGTGCGTGGGCGAGTCCAACGCCTGCATGCGCAAGATCGTGGCGGCTCCCACGGCGGGGGCCTGCGGCGTGCTGCCCGCCGTTCTGGTGCCGCTGTTCAAGGCGGGCCGCGCGGAGGAGGACGCCATCGTGGAGGCGCTGTACGTCTCCGCGGGCATCGGCGCGGTGGTGGGCTACCGGGCCTGCATCGCGGGCGCCTCCGGCGGCTGCCAGGCGGAGATCGGCACCGCCTCCGCCATGGCGGCGGGGGCCCTGACGGCCCTGCGGGGCGGCGCCGCCGCCCAGATCGGCCACGCGGCGGCCATGGCGCTGAAAAACCTGATGGGCCTCGTCTGCGACCCCATCGCGGGGCTGGTGGAGGTCCCCTGCGTGAAGCGGAACGTCATCGGCGCGGTGAACGCCGTTAGCTGCGCGGACATGGCCCTGGCGGGCGTCGAGAGCCGGGTCCCGGTGGACCAGGTCATCGACTGCATGGGCGACGTGGGCAGGCGGCTTCCCGTGGAGTTCCGGGAGACCGCCCAGGGCGGCCTGGCGGTGACCCCCTTCGGCCAAGCGGTGAAGGAGCAGATGAAACAGCGGACATAACCTTTTCAGGCCGCCGCGCCGCCTTTCTCCCTGTCCAGCCCCGCATGTGCAAAAGTCCCGCCATCATTCCTTTGCCGGCGCTGTGACGATCCTGCATTTCGGGCAATCAAGTGCCTCCGCCTGATATCTATTTCCGTTTAACGGCTTGAACCGGTTGAAAAGGGAGACCCCGTTTTCTGTAATTGCAAAAGAAAGCGCGGACGGCTTTCCGCCCTCCGGGATCCACTGGACCGGCTGTCCTCCGTTGGGTATATATCCAGGCCGCATCCCACCGAGACGAGGCGATGGAAGGTTCCCCTTGCAAAAGCGGAGCAAGTCTGCTATACTATCATGGTGTGTCGGCGGAGGACAGGCATCCTGCGCATACAGTCTGGAAACATTTCCCTGGAGGTTGTCATATATGTCGAAAAATCCCAACAGCAAATCCAAGCCGGTCAAGCGGGACGGCCCCATGACCGGAGCCATGAAGTTTTTCCTGGCCGGCTGCGTGGCCGAGCTGTATCTGCTCACCGTCCGCCGGTTCTACGTCAACGGCACGCTGGAGCAAGTGGTGGCCTGGGACGCCTATCTGGTCTACTTCCTCTGGGCGGGGCTGGCGGTCCTGGCGGCGGGCGCGGTCCTGAGCATTCTTTGGCGGGCGGACAAGCGCAGGCGCGCCGCCGGCTGGTGGCTGCTGGGCGCGGGCGGCTTTTTGGCGGCCTCTTCCTTCCTCATCAAATTTTATTTCACCTCCGCGCTGACCTTTTTGAGCGTGCTGGTCCCCGTGGTGATGCTGCTGAGCATCCTGTGGACCCTGTACGACCGGGAGTGCGCCTGGGCGCTGACGATTTTGGGCTGCTCTCTGCTGGCTTTGTGGGTCTGCCGCCGGGAGCTGAACAGCATCTATTTCGGCACCTATGTCAAGATCGCCGTGGTCGTCTACCTGGTGCTTCTGGCCGCCGCGGCCTTCCTGGCCCACAAGGCCATGAAGCGGGACGGGATGCTGGGCAGGGTTCGGGTTTTGCCCGCCGGCGCCGACGTGCTGCCGGTCTATGTGGCCTGCGGCATCTCCGCCGCGGCGCTGGCCGCCGCCCTCATCAGCGTCACCGCGGCGTACTACGCCATGTGGGCCCTGGCCATCGTGGTCTTTGCCCTGGCCGTCTACTATACCGTCAAGCAGCTTTGATCTTTTTCGATCCTTGAGCGCCCGGAGATTTTCTCCGGGCGCTTGTGATTTCCCGCAAATGTGATATGATGGGTGCATCACATCTGATAAAGGAGGCTCCCGCCATGGCCGAGCGTCAACTCCTGCTGGACCTGCTCCAGCGGCACGACAGCTTTTATCTCTACGAGGAATCCGTGATCCGCGCGGCGGCAGACCGGCTCCACGCCGCGTTTCCCGGCGTGCAGTTTCTGTACTCCATGAAGTGCAACCCCGCCGCCAGGGTGCTGGACACCCTCTTCGGCCAGGGCCTGGGCGCGGACGCGGCCAGTCTGGGCGAGGTGGCGCTGGCGGAGGCCCACGGCGTCCCGGCGGACAGCATCTATTTCTCCGCTCCCGCCCGGACCGAGGCGGACCTGCGGGCGGCTTACGGCCGCTGCGTCCTCATCGCGGACAGCCTGCGGGAAGTGGACCTCATCGCCCGCATCGCCGCGGAACAGGGCGGGACGGCGGAGATCGGCGTGCGCATCAACCCGGATTTCACCTTCGCCGCCGACCAGGGCGTTCCCGGAAAGTTCGGCGTCGATGAGGACGCCCTCTGGGCGGCGGACCTGAGCCGCGTCCGCGTGGTGGGCGTCCACGTCCACGCCAAGAGCCAGGAGCTCTCCGCCGCCGTGCTGGGCCACTACTATGAAAACATGTTCCGCCTGCTGGGCCGGGTGCAGGAAAAGCTGGGCGTAGAGCTCCGCTTCGCAAACTTCGGCTCGGGCTTTGGCATCCCCTTCGCCCCCGGCGAGGAGTCCCTGGACGTGGAGGCTCTGGGCGGGCGGTTCCAGGTCCTGCTGGCGGACTGCCAGTCCGCCTTCCCCGCCCTCCGCATCCTCATCGAGACCGGCCGGTACGTCTCCGGCCCCGCCGGCTCCTATGTGACGAAGGTGGTGGACAAAAAGACCTCCCGGGGCAAGACCTTCGTCTTTCTCCACAACACCCTCAACGGCTTCGCCCGTCCCGCCATGTCGGAGATGGTCCGGTCCCTGTCCCCCGCTCCCACGCCCTACGAGCCGCTCTTTACCCATGTGGACGCCGCCCGCATCCTCCCCCTGACGGACCGGGCGGACACGGAGACCGTCACCCTGGCGGGCAACCTCTGCACCGCCGCGGACATCATCCTCCGGGACGCGGTCCTGCCCCGGCTGGAGGTGGGCGACGGCGTGGTTATGACCACCGCCGGATGCTATGCGGCGGTGATGACGCCCATGCAGTTCGCCTCCCTGACGCCCCCCGCCCAGCTCTTTTTGACGGAGGACGGCCGGGTGCTGGAAACCTGACCGGAGGGCGTTCAAAGCACATAAAAACGGCCTGGGCAGCGCCCAGGCCGTCTCTTTTATCCAGACGGGACCCATCCGCAAAGCCCGCCGCCATGATCTCCCCCGCATGGCTGCGGGCCTGCGCCTCCTCCCGCTCGTCTCCGCATCCTCTTCTCGCCGCTACATCCGCTTCTCATAATAGAGGTTGGCTCCCAGCAGCAGCAAAAACGCCGCCGTCACCACTGCCGCAAGGGTCACGAGGGCCGCCGCCAAAAGCTGGGACCGCCACACGCCGTATGCCAGGATCAGGGCGAAAAGCCCGAGCATGCACCCGTTGGTCAGCAAGTGATAGGCCCGCCAGGCGCTCTTCCAGACCACCGCGCGGTCCCGCTCGTCGGGCGCGGGCATCCGCATGGTCTTGTCCATGGACCAGGCCAGGTCCGCCCACCCCATGGCCAGCGTCAGCACCATGCCGACCGCCAGCTTCCAGGAAAAGCCCCGGACCGCCATGGCGGTCCCGCAGCCCGCGGCCACCGCCAGGCAGATAAGGCCCCATATAAAATTTTTCAAGTTATAGATCTTCAATTTGCCGGTCCTCCAGTTCCTTGTTCTCCCGCAGACAGTACAGGTCCTCCACCGTGCCGCCGAACACCTCCGCGATGCGGTAGGCCAGCAAAAGCGACGGGTTATACTGCTCCCGCTCGATGGAAATGATGGTCCGGGAGGAGACATGCACCCGGTCCGCCAGCTGCCGCTGGGTCATGCCCGCCGCCATCCGAAGCTCCCGCACCCGGTTCTTCACAGTCCCCATCCTCCTCCCAGGTCATGAAGCATCCTTCACATGAAGGATGCTTCATATTATACGCATATATTGATATTTGTCAATCCCCGTACGCAAAACACCCAGCCGTCAGGCCGGGTGTTTTTCCTCACTTCTCCCATATAAAGGGTTCGTATCGCCGCTCAATGGCCCGGACAACCCGGTTTCCACCCGGACCGTGGAGCACTACGTCTCCCTGCCCGTCCTGACTGCTGAATGTCACGGACTTCACCACGCCCAACTCCGCTTTCAGCTCTTCCAGCATAGCCTGCCGGGACGCATCTTTCTCATAGAGCTTGAGGTAGTGATACCCCGGATAATCCGTGGAGGGGTAAAACCGGATCTTCACCTGGTCCGCAAGCCCGGACGACCGCAGGGACTCCAGCACCGCCTCTATCCGCTCCGTGCGGTCCACCGCCATGAGATACAGCACCTCGCCGCCGCCGTAGTGGGACGCGCTAATGTAGTTCCGGTAGGGAGAAGTCCGCAGCGTCTCATAAATGGACCGCTCCGCCTCGTTTTGCAAATCTCCGTAATAAATCATCAGGATATTGTCCAGCACGCAGTTCAAAAAACAGTGGACGCCCAGCGCCCCGAACGTCTCCCGGCACCGGAGCGCCAGATCTGCGGGCAGGGGTCTGGACCGGAGGTACGCCTTCTGCTTCAAATCATACAGCGCCGCGCCGTCCATAACGATGATGGGCAAGCGGAACCGCAGGCCTTCCGTAGCCTCCCGCACGGAAGCGGGCGTCCGCATGGTGGCAATGGTAATCAATGCCCCGTCGTCCAGCATCCGGTTCAGCATTACCCGGCTGTAGGGAGTCATCTCCTCCTCCGCATTCAGCAGTACGCCGTCCACTCCGCAGACGAAAAGAGTGTCTCTCCGTCTGCGCCGGGGCAGGCGGCAGGCGCTGACGCCCACGCCCACCGCCACGCCCATCAGCGTCTCCGCCGCCCGGCGCCACACGAACAGCCAGGGGTCCAGGTCCGTAATGTGGGTGACGGTGATGCTGAGAAAAACCACGCAGGAAAAATACGCGGCGTTGGTCATTCCAAGAGCCACCGCCGTCCAAAGCACCGGCACGACCATGAGGGCGATCAGCACATACCCCGCCAGATCCCCCCGGATATCCAGGAGGGAAACCTCCAGCAAGATCCCCAGCGCGCCGAAGGCAGTACCTACCACCGTTCCGGAAAGCCGCTGCCGGGCCATTTTCCAAGTCTCTCCCGCATAGGGCTGGATGCATTGGAGCGCCGCGATGGACGTATAGATCCGCATATCCTCCCTGTTGATCGCCACGGAGACCAGCAGGCAGATCAGCACCGCCGCCGCGGATTTGACCATCCGCATCCCAATACCGGGAACGGGCCGTTTCATCATGCACTCTCCCTTCACATCCAGTCCGCCGTTTCCCGCCGGACGCTTATTATGGATGTATGACAGCAATCCGCACCGCTCCCACAAGACGAAACGGCGCGCCGCTGGATGGGGTCATTATGCTTTTACGCTTCCGTCGGCGTTGAATACCGGAAGGGGCGCCAGGAAGCGGATGTCGCCGCGCTTCTGGGCGTCGCCCTCGGCCAGCACGGCCACCCGGCCCGTGACGGTCCCCCCCGCCATCTCCACCAGCGCCTCCATGGCGTGCAGGGACCCGCCGGTGGAGATCACATCGTCCATCAGCAGGATGCGCTTGCCCCGGATAAGGTCCGCGTCGTCCCGGCCCAGGTACAGCCGCTGCACCCCGGCGGTGGTAATGGAGCGGTCCTCCACATGGATGGGGTCGGGCATGTAGGCCTTGGGACCCTTCCGGGCGATGAAATACTTGGATGCGCCGGATTGGCGCGCCATTTCATGGATCAGAGGGATGCTCTTGGCCTCGGCGGTGAGCATGTAATCATACTCCCCCGCGGAGACCAGCTTCAAAAGCTCCCGCGCGCAGGCCACGGTCAGCTCCGCGTCTCCAAATACGATAAAGGCTCCGATGTACAGCTCGTCGGTGATCTTGCAGATTGGCAGCTCCCGCTGCAATCCAGCCACTTGGATCGGATAGGTGTGCATATGATTGCCTCCCTCAAAAAATACCTTGAAAGCGAGGCGCCGACTGAAATGCGCCGTTAAATATTATACAGGGTCTGGCCGCAAAGTCAAGAAGGCGCGTCCCACGTCCCTGTTGCAGATAAGTGTTGATGGATAAAACTCCGTCGGTTTCACCAAACAGCCTTGAGAAGAACAGTTCCATATGATAAAATATAAAAAAGCAGGTCGTATGAGACGGAGAAGGCTCGCTCTGCTGCTTCTATAAAACGGATAGGGGGTGCAGCAGAAATGTGTATAGATGAACAATTCCATGTGAACCTGAATGGCGTACCGCAGTTTGTTTCCATATGTGCGGAAAAAGAAAACGCCCCTTTGCTGGTCTATTTACATGGCGGTCCCGGCGATGCCGCGCTCCCCTTGGTGATGAAGTACAACAAAATCCTGGCACAGCGGTTTACGCTTGTAGTATGGGAGCAGCGCGGCGCGGGAAAGTCCTATTACAAATTTGAAGGGCCCATCACGATCAACGTTTTTCTTAATGACCTCCACGCCCTTGTGGATCGCCTTCTGTCCCGATTTCATCAAAGCGCGTTGTATTTGATAGGTCATTCATGGGGGAGCATTCTGGGGCTGCGCTTTGTCGAGGCATATCCGGAATTGGTGCGCGCCTATATTGGCTGCGGGCAAGTCGTCAATATGAGAAAATCAAGCAAAGCGGCCTATGAGTATGCGCTGGCACACGCCGACAAAAAGAGTTTGGAAAAACTGAGGGGGATCGACTGTTCTTATGAAGCGGACAGTTGGCTGAACGACCTGCTCTTTGTCACAAGGCAGGTCGTCAAACACAAGGGGTCCCTCTATGGAAAGACAAATTATCGTAATCTGGTTGTTCCCTTTTTGTTCTCCCGGTATTACACCCTTCCCGATTTGATTCGGCGTCAAAAAGGCAGTCTGCAAGCCATTCAATATTTGTGGCGGGAGATCATGCAAACAGATTTTGAAGCCCAAACACAATATGGCGCTCCAATCATCTTGATCGAAGGCAGATATGACAAACATGTGTCCTCTGCTCTGGCGAAGGAATACTATGACCGGATCGAGACGGAAAAACAGTTTTATTGGTTTGAAAAATCCTGTCATTTTCCCCAGTGGAGCGAAAGCGAGCGGTTTAATAAGCTCCTGTTTGAGATACTTGGATAGCGGAAAACAAAAATTTTACAGTGCGCGCTATCGGATCAAGGCGATTCAAATTGGAAAATCCCTACACTGAAGAAGTGTAGGGATTTTTTGGCTGTTGCGATGAAAACCAGTCTGCCACGCCTAAAAGCAACACTTATCTACAACAGGGACCGTCCCCCATCCCCGGCAAAAATCTTTCCGCCGGGCGGCGCTTGTCAATCTGCACAAATATACGGCCGCTTTTTCTTCATCATCAAAAAAAAGATTGGCCCATATGCGGAAATAGAAGCTTGTGCATTTGGTTGAGAAATGCTAAACTAAGGCTAGTCAAGATCCCAGTTTTTTGGGCATGTTAAACAAATAACAGGTGGATTTGAGGAGGCAGTCACATTATGAATGCATATCTTGCCAGTGTCATCGAAAACGTCAAGAAGAAGCACGGGAACGAGCCTGAATTCGTACAGACCGTGGAAGAGGTTTTTTCCTCCCTGGAGCCTGTGATCGAAAAGCATCCGGAGTATGAGAAGGTCGATCTGCTCAACCGGATGGTGGAGCCGGAGCGGATGTTCACCTTCCGTGTCTGCTGGATGGCGGACGACGGCAACTGGCACACAAACACCGGCTGGCGCTGCCAGTTCAACGGCGCCATCGGGCCCTACAAGGGCGGCTTGCGCTTCCAGCCCAACGTGTACGAGGGCATCATCAAATTCCTGGGCTTTGAGCAGACCTTCAAGAACAGCCTGACCGGCCTTCCCATCGGCGGCGGCAAGGGCGGCGCGGACTTCGATCCCACCGGCAAGTCCGATGCGGAGATCATGCGCTTCTGCCAGAGCTACATGCAGGCTCTGTACCGCTACATCGGGCCGGACATCGACGTGCCCGCCGGCGACATGGGCGTGGGCGGCCGCGAGATCGGCTACCTCTTCGGCGAGTACCGCCGGCTGAAGGGCGCCTGGGAGAACGGCGTGCTCACCGGCAAGGACTTCGCCTCCGGCGGCAGCCGCATCCGTCCCGAGGCCACGGGCTTCGGCGCGGTGTATTATCTGGAGAACGTGCTCAAGCACTTCGGCGAGAGCATGGAGGGCAAGACCATCGCCGCGGCCGGCTTCGGCAACGTGTGCTGGGGCATCTGCATCAAGGCGGCGGAGCTGGGCGCGAAGGTCGTGACCCTCTCCGGTCCCGACGGCTACATCTACGATCCCGACGGCGTGACCACCCAGGAGAAGATCGACTATCTGGTGGAGATGCGCCTCTCCGGCCGGAACAAGGTGAAGGACTATGCCGATAAGTTCGGCGTGGAGTTCCACCCCGGCGAGAAGCCCTGGGGCGTGAAGGTGGACATCGTGATGCCGTCCGCCATGCAGAACGACGTGCACATGGAGCAGGCCAAGCAGATCGCAGCCAACGGCGTGAAGTATTACATCGAGGTCGCCAACATGCCCACCACCAACGACGCGCTGAAGTTCCTGATGGAGCAGCCGGGCATGGTGGTCGCCCCCTCCAAGGCCGTGAACGCCGGCGGCGTGGCCACCTCCGCCCTGGAGATGAGCCAGAACAGCGAGCGTCTGGTGTGGTCTGCGGAAGAGGTCGACAAGCAGCTCCATCAGATCATGAACACCATCTACACCATGAGCGTGGAGGCCGCCGAGAAGTACGGCCTTGGCTACAACCTGGTGGCCGGCGCCAACATCGCGGGCTTCCAGCGCGTGGCAGACGCCATGATGGCCCAGGGCGTGTTCTAAGTCTTACAGGCAACTGAAAAAGGCCTCCGCCGGTCACCCGGCGGAGGTCTTTTGATCCTTCCGCAGTCCGTACGGGCGGGCGTCTCCGGCCCGCCGGCCCCGGACCCATACGCAAAGCAGCAGGAAGATCCCCACGTATCCCGTGGCGGGATACACCGTGCCCACCAGCGCCTCAAAGGGCAGCACGCTGCATCCCAGCCCCGCCAGCACGGCGGCCGCCGCCGCCAGCCGGTACCGCCCGGAGCCGTCCGGCCCCGCCTTCCGGCAGATCATCCAAAGCTGGGGGACCGCGGTGGAATAGACGCCCAGCAGCACCACGCCCGTAAACAGGCTCGCCAGCTGGGGACGCAGCCGCTCCGCCAGCACCAGCGTCGGAATGGGCCTGCCGCTCACCGCCTCCAGATTCACCAGCAGCGCCGTGCTCATCACCATCACCGCCAGCATCAAAAAAAAGCCGCCCAGCGCCCCGCCCCAGGCTCCCGCCCTCCGGCTGCGGCCCGTTCCGCCCAGCCGGGTCAGAAACGGGATGCACAGCGGCGCCATAAAAGCCGCGTACAGCACGCCGGAGAGCGCCCAATGCCCGCAGGACCGGGGCACGGATACCGCCCCCGTGGCCCCCGTTCCCTGGACGATCCCCCCCACGCCGATGAGGAGCGTGAACACGATGACGGCGGGCCCGATGGCGCCCAGGATGTCCACCAGCCCCTCCAGCCCCAGCAGGACCGTCAGCAGGCAGACGGCGGACATGGCCGCCCGGCCCACCCAGTCCGGAAGCCCGCACTGCTGTTCCAGCGCCGCCCCGGCCCCAGCCACCATGATCACATAGCTTCCAAAGCACACGCAGGCCACGAAGCCGTTCATCACCCGTCCCAGCCGCCTGCCGCAGTAGCACGCCCAAATCTCCGCGTCCGTCCGCCCGGAAAGCGCCCGGCCCCGTCCCATCAGCGACGCGCCCATCCAGATATAAAGCGCCATGGCGATCCCCGCCGCCCACAGCCCCCGGCGGCCAAACGCCGTGAAAAACTGCAAGATCTCCTGGCCTGTCGCGTATCCGGACCCAATGCAAAACGCGGTGTACGCTCCGCCCAGCCGGAGCACGTCCCGCCAAAATCCCCGTCCGCCCATCGTCCTCCCCCTCTCACAGGGAAGGATATGCCGTCCCTCCGCCGGACAGACCAAAGGCGGCGTTCCGTTTTCGGAACGCCGCCTCAGCTTGTCGAAAAATCTGTATTTCAGGAATACCTTGCTGTCTGCGGCGGGGGAGCGCGAGGGGGCGGCAGCCCGCCCCGCATGGGATCAAATGCCCCGAAAAGCCTGCGCCGGCAGGCGTTCGGCGAGCAAAACGAGGACTTTTCCGGGGCTTTGCCCCGGGAAAGTAACGGCATTTTCAGGCTGTCGGGAAAGTCCGAAGGACTTTCCCGACAGCTTGAAGCGGCGTTCCGTTTTCGGAACGCCGCCTTCGTTTTTTACAGGGTGTTCGCCTGCTCCACCACCCGGCGGATGGCCTCCGCCGCGTCCCGGGGCAGCTTGTTGAAGCCGCCCTCGGCTTCGTCCAGCCGCTCCACATAATGGAGGCGGTCCGTCATCCGGGCCTTGAGCTGGGCCACATATCCGGGGTCGCCCAGATCGGGCGTGAAGCCCTCCCACTCAAAGATCTCGATGTCCGAGAAGGGCCCCCAGGGCTTGAACGCCGCGCGGCCCTCCACCACGGCCTCCAAAATGCCGAGGGTGTCCTCCTTCCGCACCTTTTTGCCCATGAAGTCGCCGGTGTTGATGATATAGCAGGCCACGTTCTTCTCCGCCACCAGCTTTTTGAACTTCTCATAGTCGTTCGCCAGCGGATAGGTGCGGAAGGGATTGGCATAGGGCTCCACCACCAGGGCGTCGGGGTCCACGCCCGCCTTCAGCCGCTCGGCGGAGCTGCGCTTCGTGGCCAGCGTCGCGCCCATGACGGAGGCCAGGGACGCGCCCTTGAGCCGCACGATGGGCGGGATGGTGGGGTCCTTCATGATCCAGAAGATGGCGCTGACGGGCGCATCGATCCGGTCCACCCGGTTGGGGGACCAGAGCTTGGACTTGATGGCCCGGCCGTTGCCGTTGCGCACATCCTCGGTGACGCAGACGATCTTCCCGTCCTCGTCCAGAGTTGCGGAGCAGTTCTGGACCGTCAGGAGGTACTTGTTGTCCTCCGCGGGCACGGGATAGTCCGAGGTCTTGTCGAAATAGGTGGGCTCCAGGGCGATGGACGCGCAGGTATCCGTGTTGATGATGAACGCATCATCATGGAGGACCTGGATGGCGGGGTATTTTCCGCCGTGCCTGGCATGGGTGAGGGTGGATTTGCCGGAGCCGCTGAGGCCGAACACCGCCGCCACGTACTTTTCGCCGCCGGGGAGGGTGTATTCCTTCTGCCCGCCGTGGCAGGAGGCGTAGCCGTTCCGGTTGGCGATGGCCCAGGCCAGGGTCAGCGTGCCCTTCTTGTGCTCCCCGAAATAGCGCATGCCCAGGATGGCCGCGCAGTTGGTGTCCGTGTTGAAATAGCACAGGCACTTGGGATCGCACACGTCCTCCATCCCCGGCGCGCCGGTCCACTGGGGGTCGGAGAAGATATAGATATCCGGTTCGCTCCCGCCGCCCACGGGCAGGGAGCGCTTGTACATCCTGGTATACTCGTCGGAGAGGTACTGGAAGTTCAGCATCCAGTTGTACAGCAGGTTTTCCTCCCCCTCCGGCAAAAGCAGGTGGGCCTTCACCATAAACTCCTCGTCCAGGCCGATATAGACCTCCGCGTGGTACAGGGTCTTCCAGCGGGAATCGTACACCGCGTCCATGACGATCTTATCCAGCTTTTCGCAGTTGACGCCCTCCTTCCCGGCGATGCGCCGGGCGGCGGCATAGCGGCCGGTAATGGAGCCGTCGTTGAACAGCAGCACCTTCGCGTCCGGCTCCAGGCCGAACTCCTCCCCCCGGTAAACGGGCATGTCGGTGACCACGGTGCCCGGGGAGTTTTTCGCCATTTCATAGGCCTCCCGCAGGGAGTTGACCTTCACCACGTTGTTTCCGTAGAACGGGGCCTCGATGATGGAGCGGGTCCTGGCGAAGCCGGCCTTGCCGGGGCCGATCTCCGCTCTGGGGTAATAGGCTTTCGTGGACATGGAAACGTTCCTCCTGTCAAAAGTAAAAACGCCGGACCGGATATTTTTGTTGCATGTGTCTATATCATAGCCCATCTGTTCCCGGAAAGCAAGGCGAAACGGCGTTTACGCATTGTTGCGTCTGCACAATCTTTTATTGCGTACGCGTCGACCTTTGTTGCGTTCGCGCAAAGGGCCGCCGCTTCCCGATGGGTGCGAAAAAAGGACCGCGAAACGCGGTCCTTTTCGTTTCAGTCCTGCCGGGTGGGGTCCGCCTCCGTGGGGCTGGGGACGGGATGCTCCTTGTGCTCCACCATGGCGCGGATCAGCTCCACGGTGCCGCCCAGCCCCAAATAGCTGCTGTCCAGGCAGAAATCGTAGCTATCCACCGCGCCCCATTTCTGAGAGGAGTAATACTCGTAATAGGAGGCGCGGCGCTTGTCGGTCTTGACGATGAGGGATCTCGCCTTCTCCTTCGTCAGGTTCTGGCGCTTGGCCACCCGCTCCACCCGCACGTCCATGGGCGCGTGGATGAAGAGGCTCAGGTGGTTGGGATTGTCCGCCAGGGCGTAATCCGCGCAGCGGCCGATTATGACGCAGGGGCCCTGCTCGGCGATGTGGCGGATGGTGTCGAAGGTGGCCAGATACACCTGCTGCTCCAGGGAGTCCCCGACCCCGGTGCCGGGAAGGCTGAACATGTAGGAATCCATGGCGATGGAGTACAGCAGGCTCTTGGGGCGCTCGTCGAAGTTGTCGAAGATCTTTTCGCACAGGCCGCTCTTTTCCGCCGCGGCCCGCAACAGCTCCTTATCGTAGAACGGGATGCCCAGCTCCTTGGCGACCCGGATGCCGACTTCCTTCCCGCCGCTGCCGAACTGCCGTCCGATGGTGATGATGGTTTTCATAGAGATTCCTCCTCTCTTGTTGCCTTTATTATAATTCATTTCCGGGGAATCGTCAAACGAAAAGCAAAAGGACGGAGCCGCCTCCGTCCTTTTCCGGGTGGTCTTACAAAAACTCGAAGCCCTGGGGCGGCGCCTCTTCCCCGTACAAAAGCGGAAGCCCCAGCGCCGCGCACATCTTCTCCATGCGGCCGTCCGCAAAGACCTCCTCCCCCTCCCATAGCGCCCGGAGCGAAGCGGCGTCCGCGGCGGGGAACAAGCCGAGGATGAAGTCTGGAAAGTCCGTGCTGAAAAATTCCCTGTCGAACTCCTCGAACTCCGGAAGATTTGGCTTTGCATGATCCCAGGCCTCGCCGGAAGCGCCGGCATAGGAGACGAAGCAGATATCGCTGTCAAAGAGGGCGAAAGCCAGCACGGGCGCGCCAAGCTTCCGGGAGAGGCGGCGGGCGCGGCTGCTGTCCGCGATGCCGCCGTCGCAAAGACGCGCTTCAAAATAGGGCAGCCAGGGAGCGTCCTGCCGGTAGGCCAGGCGGGGGCCCCCGGAGGCGGCCCGGCCGCCGGAGCTGAACATCCGGGAGATCTCGGCCTGGCCGGCGGCGGCGCCCTCCCGCATTTGGCGCAGCGCGTCCGGCGTCATGAAGGACGAGAGCAGCTTCATGAACTGCTCATCTCCCCTCTCCGCCTCCCTGCGGACCGGCTCCAGCTTTTGCCGCAGCGTTTCCGGCGCCGCGCCCGTATTGCGGACCCAGTAGAAAGACATCGTCGTTCCCATATTGCGCCTCCGATCCAATTATGCCTGGGGCGCCTCCCGGCCCAGGCGCTTGTACATGGTCTTTTTCACCGCCCGGAGGATGTTTTCATATCCGGTGCAGCGGCAAAGATGGCCGGAGAGGAGCTTGCGCAGCTCCGCGTCCGTGTACTCTTTCCCGCTCTCCAGGATCTCCACCGCCGTCAGGATGAAGCCGGGGGAGCAGAAGCCGCACTGGATGGCCGCCTCGTCCACGAAGGCCTGCTGGATGTCGCTGAGCTCGCCGTTGGGCCCCAGCAGCCCCTCCAGGGTGCGCACGGCCTTGCCCTCCGCCCAGACGGCCAGGTAAATGCAGGAGTTGAAGGCCTCGCCGTCGATGAGGACGTTGCAGGCTCCGCACTCTCCCACCTCGCAGCCCTTTTTCACCGAGGTCATCCGAAAATCGTTCCGCAGCATGTCGGTGAGGCTGGCCCGCACGTCCACCGTGCGCTCCACCTCTTTGCCGTTGAGGGTGAAATGAACGGTCTGATACTGCACCACATGTTTTTCCATCACAGAGCTCCTCCCGCCAGTCTCACCGCTTCCAGGAAGGCGCGCTTGGCGCTCTCCACCGCGATGTGCATCCGGAAATCCCTGGCGGCCCGCCAGGAGTCCCGGGGGTTGATATCCTCTTTTACCGCCTGGGCGAAGCGCTCCGCCAGGTCCTCCCCGACGGCCTGCCCGGCGGCCAGCGCCTCCGCGTGGGCCGCCCGCAGGGGGATGGGCCCCGCCACGCCGAAGGCCGCCCGCGCCCGCTCCACCGTCTTTTTGTCCGCGGAGAGGCGGACGTTCACGGAAGTACCCAGGGTGGCGATGTCCATGGCGCTGCGCATGGCGTATTTGATGTAGTGGCCGTGGGTGCGTTCATAGCTCTCCCTGGGGATCAAAACGGCGGTCTGCAGCTCGCCCTCCCGCACGTCCACCTTCCCCGCCCGGAGATAGAACGCCTGGATGGGGGTGCGGCGGACGCCGCCGGGCCCGGTGAGTTCGATGACGGCGTCGTAGGCGAAGAGCGTGGAGGCGGAGTCGGCGGAGGTGACGCCGTTGCAGGTGTTGCCGCCGATGGTTCCGATGTTTCGGATCTGGGGGCCGCCCACCTGGTCCACCGCCTCCCCCAGCACGTTCATGTACCGCTGGATGAGCGGGTCCCTCGTGATGTGGGAAAAGCTGGTGAGGCTGCCGATGCGCAGCGTCCCGTCCTCCTCCAGGGAGACGCCCCGCAGCTCGTCCAGGCCGTAGATGGAGATCAGCTCCGCCCCGGCCCGCTTGCCCTCCCGCATCTGAACCAGCACGTCGGACCCGCCGGCGATGATCTGGGCATCCGGGTGGGCCTGGCGAAGGGCCACGGCGTCGGCCACCGAAGCGGCCTGGTACAGGGCTTTCATATCATACATAGGTGATCCCCTCCTTTAATCCTGAATGAGTCCCGCCTCCCGGAACTTCCGGTAGAGGACGTGGGGCGTGATGGGGCAGCAGTCCACGGCGACCCCGGTGGCGTTCAGCACGGCGTTGCGGATGGCGGGCGCGCCGGAGCAGGCCGGGGGCTCGCCCAGGGCCTTGGTGCCGTACGGGGAGGTGGGCTCCGGGTTCTCCACGAAGCGGGCCTCCAGGGTGGGATGGTCCATAAAGGTGGAGAGCTTGTAGTCCAGCAGGTTGTTGTTCAGGGGCTTTCCGGTCTTCTCGTCGAATTTCAGCTCCTCGGAGAGGCCGTAGCCGATGGCCATGGACATGCCGCCGTGGACCTGGGCCTCCGCCAGGGCGGGGTTGATGAGGGTGCCGCAGTCGTGGACGTTGACCATATTCAAAAGCTTCACCTTGCACATGGGGATATCCACCTCCACCTCCGCGAAGGAGCAGCCGAAGGAGTAGGCGTTGGATTTGATCTGGGCGGTGGTCTCGGCGGTGATGTGCCGGCTGTCCGTCATGGAGTACAGCGCCTCGGTGGCCAGGTCCCCCAGGGACTTCAGCACCCGGCCGTCGCTCTTGCGGACGATCATCCCGTCCACAAGGTCCAGGTTGCTCAGGGGCATCCGGGTCTGGTCGTGGGCCACGTTCAAAATGCGCTCCCGCAGGGCCGCGGCGGTCTGCATGATGGAAAAGCCGCCGATGTAGGTCTGGCGGGAGGCGTAGGCCCCGGTGCCGAAGGGGGTGACGTCGGTATCCTGGGTGGAGACCACGTGCACGTCCGAAAGCGGCACGCCCACCGCGTCCGCCACCATCTGGGAATAGGCGGTGTCGCACCCCTGGCCGATCTCCGTCTCGCCGGTCTGGAACTGGAGGGAGCCGTCCTGGTTCAAAACCATCCGGCAGGAGGAGGACTCCAGCGAGATGGGCCATACGGCGGTGTTGTACCAAAAGACCGCAAGGCCCACGCCCCGCCGGACAGGCCCGGTCTGACGCCGGTATTCCTCGTATTTGCGGCGGTAGTCGATGACGGCCATGCCCTTGTCCATGCACTGGTTGAAGGTGTCGCTGTACAGTTCGTTCCTGGAAAAGCCGTCGGTATAGCCCACGGGCATCAGGTTCTTCCGCCGGAACTCCAGGGGCGGCATGCCGATGGCCGCGCAGATATCGTCGATGTGGCTCTCCCCGGCGAACATGGCCTGGGGGATGCCGTAGCCCCGCATGGCTCCCGCCGCGGGGCGGTTCGTGTAGACGGACCAGCAGTCGCACTCCAGATTATCGCAGGGGTAGAGCTGGGGGAAGGCGCCCATGCCCTTGGCCACCACGCCGTGGCCGTGGGAGGCGTAGGCCCCCTGGTTGGAAAACGCCTCGAACTTCCGGGCCGCCAGCGTGCCGTCGGGCCGGACGTAGGAGATGATGTGGGTGCGGATGGCGTGGCGGACGCGGTTGGAAACGAAGGTCTCCTCCCGGGAGCACTCCAGCTTCACCAGCCTGCCCCCCACCATGGAGGAGCACCAGGCGCACAGCGGCTCGTACAGCGCGTCCTGCTTGTTGCCGAAGCCCCCGCCGATGTACGGCTTGATGATGCGGACCTTGCCCCAGGGCAGGCCCAAGGCCTGCCCCACCACCCGGCGGACGATGTGGGGGATCTGGGTGGAGGAGACCACCACCATGCGTCCCGCCTCCTCATAGGCGAAGCACCCGTGGTTTTCGATGTGGCAGTGCTGGACGGTGGGCGTGTCGTACCAGCCCTCCACCCGGATGAGGCCCGGCTCCTGCCGGGCGCGTTCATAGTCGCCCCGGCGGATGTCCGTGTGGGCCAGGATGTTGTTCGGATACCGCTCGTGGAGCTGGGGCGCGCCCGGTTCCATGGCCTTCTGGGGGTCCAGGACGAAGGGCTGCTCGTCATACTCCACCCGGAGCAGACGGACGGCCTGCGCGGCCGCCACCTCGTTCTCCGCGACGACCACCGCCACCTCGTCGCCGTAATAGCGCACATGGCGGTTCAGCAGCAGGCGGTCCGCCACGTCCTGGTGGCTGGGGTCCGTGGACCAGGGGTGGCCCGCCGTGGGAAAGGGGATGTCCGGCACGTCGAAGCAGGTCAGCACCCGCACCACGCCGGGAACGGCCTCGGCGGCGGCGGTATCGACGGACCTGACGGTGCCGTGGGCAATAGTTGAATGGCAGATTTTGGCGATGAGGGCGCTGCGGTCGCACAGGTCGTCCATGTATTTGGCACGTCCGGTGGCCTTTTCATAGGCGTCCACCCGGATGGCGCTGGTCCCGACGCTTTTGCTCATAACTAGGTCCTCCTTGCAAGATGAAGTTTCGCCCCGGATTGACTTGCGGGGGCGAAAGCGGATATACTAAGTCAAACGACGGACGGGGGATGCGGAAAATGGAACGAAAAAAGCTTGGGTGCGTGGTGATGGCGGCCGGAAACGCCCGGCGGTTCGGCGGAAACAAGCTGGCGGCTCAACTCCGGGGCCGGAGCTTGATCCTGCGGGCGCTGGAGGCCGTCCCGGCGGAGAAATTCGACGCCGTGACGGTGGTGACCCAGTACCCGGAGATCATGGCGCTGGCGAAGGAGTTCCGCTTCGCGGCGCTGCACAACGCCCACCCGGAATACGGCGTCAGCCACACCATCGAACTGGGGCTGACGGCCCTGCGGGACTGCGACGGGGCCATGTTCCTGGTCTCCGACCAGCCGCTTTTGCAGCGGGAGACGGTGGCGGCGCTGGCAGAGCTCTGGCAAAAGCGGCCGGATGGGATCGCGGCCCTGGGCTGCGGCGGCGTGCGGGGCAACCCCTGCGTGTTCCCGGCGCGCCTCTTTCCGGAGCTGCTGGCCCTGACGGAGGATACCGGCGGCAACGCCGTCATCCGGCGGCACGAGGATATGCTGACGCTGCTGGAGACGGACGGGGCGGAGCTTTACGACGTGGACACGGCGGAGGCGATGGAGCGGCTGCGCGCGGAGGGCCGTCCAAGCACCCGGCGGCGCCCCGGGGGCGGCGGGACGTGAAAGGAGCGGGGCCGGGAACGGGCCCGCTTTTTTGCGGGCGCGGCGCGCCCGCCGTCATCGAAAAAGCGGCGACAGGTAGAGGGCAATTACAGGTAGAGGGCAATTATAGGCAGCCCCGCCAGCAGGGCGGCGGCGTTCAGCGCCGCCAAGGCCCACGGCGGCCTGGAAAACACATGGCGGCGGCGCCACGCCCAGACCAGCCACACCGGGGCGGCCGCGGCGCCCGCCCCCGCCAGGAGCAGCGCCAGCGGGCTGAGCAACATCCATGGATCCGGATTCCCGGACAAGTCCACAAGCAGCAAGATCCCCCAGCCCGCCGGCGTGAAGCAGGCGGTGATCTTCCCCCATTTCCGGAGCTTCGCGTCCATATGGTCCCTCCCAACCGTCCCCCGCCCCGTGGGCGGGGCCGGTCCCGGTTTTTGTCTGTCAAGGCCCCGGATATCAGAAGTCCCGGCGCATCTCCGTCACTTCCGGCTGTAGGGCGTGCCCTCCAGGGGCAGGCTGGACCGGGGCTTTCCGTCGTAGCGGTAATAGGCGTCCGCAATGGCGGGCGCGGTGGGGATGGAGGTGATCTCCCCGATGCCGATGGCGCCGCAGGCCACGTCCAGGCCCGGCTTTTCCACGATGATGGGGGTGATGGGCGGCACCTGGTTGGCCCGGAACAGGCCCAGGGTGCCG
>JAEXWS010000048.1 GCA_023406225.1 Bacillota bacterium
AACGCCGTCCAGCGCCCCCCTGGCCGCCACCAGCACCGGCTGCCCGCTCACCGGGTCCCGGAGGGCGTTGCCGGTGTCGTGCAGGGCCGTCAGCTCCACCCGCCGCCCGCCGAGGCAGACCCGGGCCGTCAGCAGCTCGCCCCGCAGGCCCCGGCCCGCCCCGGCCCGAAACACCACCGTCAGCACCGCGTATCCGGCGGCGGAGGCGATCAGCAGCACTCTGGCGTTCACATCCGTATAAAAGACGCCGTTGACCACCGGCACCCGGGTCCCCGCCAGCAGTCCCAGCGCCAAAACGCAGCCCGCCATGGCGCAGGACACCAGAAACAGCAGTAGCGTCAGCCGCGCCAGCCGCTCCTCCCCGCCGTAGGCCGTCAGCGCCAGCAGAATCCCCACCGCCAGCTTCACCGGCGTTCCCGCCAAAAAGCCAAGCCCCGGCAAAAACACCGCCACCGCGTAAGCGCCGCCCAGCAGCGCCGAGAGCAGATACCGCTTCCGCCGAAGCGGCACCCCCGCCAGCCGCGCGGCGGAAAGGACCAGCAGGTAGTCCATCAGCGCGTTCAGAACGAAGACGCTGTCCACATATACCACCGTCAACGGCGCTCCTCCCTTCAAACCGATGGGACCATTATAGGGCAGGCCCTCCGTAAATTCAGTCGCAATAAAGGAGGGCGTGCGGCCGTCAAAAAAGAGGGACGGCCCTGCGGCCGTCCCTCTTTTCATCACAGCATGTACGGCAGCACCATGGATGCCAGCAGGGCGATCACCATGACCACCACCAGGACCAGCGCGATGGCGCGCGTTGATTTTTTCATGTCCGTTCCTCCTCCGTCAAGATCTTTCGGATGCTTTTTTCCGCCTTGCTCCGGGGGAGCATCAACTCATGGCCGCAGCCCAGGCATTTCAGCTTGATATCCATGCCCACCCGCAGAATCTCCCATTGGGTGCTTCCGCAGGGATGGGCCTTTTTCAATTCCACGCGATCATGCAGATGCAGGTCCATAGACGCCTCCTGTCAAACGAATCTTCCCAACCGCATATCATTGCATATAGTACAATATCAAAATAAGCCGCGTCAAGCGGCAGATAGGATGCGATCAAATGCCGGAAAACAAATTGTATCCCCCCGAGGGCCTGCGCCCGCAGGCGGACTGGACGCTCTCCGCATTAAAAGAGGCCCTGGAAAACGGCGCTATTTTGGAGAGCGCCGTCCAGCGCTGCGACGCTCAGCACACCCTGCACATCCCCTTGGGCAGCGTGGAGGGGCTTATCCCGCGGGAAGAGGCGCTGGCTCCCTGGATCAGCGGCGCTTCCCGTGATATTTCCGTATTATCAAGAGTTGGAAAGCAAACCTGCTTTACAGTGACCGATATCCGTTCCGATGAAAAGGGCGCGCCGGTGGCGCTGCTGTCCCGCCGGGCGGCGCAGGAACGGGCCATGGATTTTTTCCTGGAGACCCTCTCCCCCGGCGCGGTCCTCACCGCCCAGGTGACGCATCTGGAGGAGTTCGGCGCTTTTTTGGACATCGGCTGCGGGATCGTGGCCATGCTTCCCATCGAGCACATCTCCGTCTCCCGCATCTCTCATCCCCGGGACCGCTTTCAAACGGGGCAGAAAATCCTGGCCGCCGTCCGCTCCATCGACTATGACCGCCGCCGCTTCACCATGACCCACAAGGAGCTGCTTGGCACCTGGATGGAAAACGCAAGCTGGTTTAGGCCCGGAGAGACGGTGCGGGGCACGGTGCGCAGCGTAAGGGAGTACGGCAGCTTCATCGAGCTGGCGCCCAATCTCTCCGGGCTGGCGGACGCCCGGGAGGGGCTGTCCCCCGGCGACGGGGTGTCCGTTTACGTCAAGAGCATCCGGCCGGAGCGGATGAAAATCAAGCTCCAGGTCATCGAAAAGCTGCCCCCGGCCCCGGAGCCCCGGCCGCTGCGCTATCAAATCACCGACGGGACGCTGGATCGGTGGGTCTACTCGCCGCCAAACTATGAAAAAGCCCCGGTGGAGACGGTGTTCACAGCTCCTCTCCCTTGATCTTTTCCCAATAGGCCCTGGCGGCCTGTTCCGTCTTGTTCTCGCCCCACTCATAGTAGCGCGCCTTTTTCAGCGCGTCCGGCAGATACTGCTGGGCCACCCAATGGTGCGGAAAGTTGTGGGGATAGAGATAGTGCTGCTGGTTATCAAATCCGGTGGTGTCCGCGTGGACGTTTTGGAGCTGCCGGGGAACGTCCCCGGTCCTCCCCGCCCGGACGTCCGCCCTGGCCCGGGAGATCCCCTCCACCACGCTGTTGGACTTGGGCGCGGTGGCCAAAAGGACCGCCGCCTGGGCCAGGGGGAGCTGCGCCTCCGGAAGCCCGAGCTGCATGGCCGTGTCCACGCAGGCTTTGACGATGGGGACCGCCTGGGGATACGCCATCCCCACATCCTCGCTGGCGGAGCACAGCAGCCGCCGGCAGGGCGTCACCAGATCGCCCGCCTCCAGGAACCGGGCCAGATAGTGCAGCGCCGCGTCCGGGTCGCTGCCCCGCAGGGACTTCATGAGGGCGGAGGCGATGTCGTACATGGCGTCTCCGCCCTTATCATACCGCATTGCACTGCGCTGTGCGACCTGTGAAGCGTCTTCACTTGTCAAAATCAGTTTTCCCTTCACGGGGACCGCCGCCTGACAGAGAAGCTCCACGGCGTTGATGGCCTTGCGCACGTCGCCGCCGCAGGAGGTAGCGATCTGAAGGGGCACGCCCTCTTCCCAGTCCAGCGGCAGCGGACTGCGGGCGCGCTCGATATCCAGCGCCCGCAGGACGGCGGGCTCCGCCTCCCTGGGCCCCACGGATTTGAATTCAAAGACCGTGCTGCGGGAAAGGAGCGCGCTGTACACATAAAAATACGGGTTTTCCGTGGTGGAGGCGATCAGCGTCAGCTTTCCGTTCTCCATGAACTCCAAAAGGCTCTGCTGCTGCTTTTTGTTGAAATACTGGATCTCGTCCAGATACAGCAGCACGCCGCCGGGAGCCAGCAGCGTCCCCACGTCCGCGATGATATCCTTGATATCCTGCAGGGACGCGGTGGTTGCGTTGAGCCGGTACAGCGTCCGGTTGGTCTTTTCCGCGATGATGTTGGCGATGGTGGTCTTTCCCGTGCCGGATGGGCCGTAAAACACCATATTCGTGTTGGCGCCGCTCTCGATCAAACGGCGCAGCACCGCGCCCTCCGCCAGCAGATGCCGCTGCCCCACAACCTCGTCCAGCGTTTTGGGGCGGATCTCGTCCGCCAATGGCCGCTGCATGGCAACGCCTCCCTTCATGTCTGAATTTTTATTTTATCACAAGCCTCCTGGGATTTCCATGGTTTTTTCCCTGGCCTTTTGCCGAAATCTGTGCTATCCTGTCGGCAAGAGGTGAATATGATGAAATCCAAAGCCGCCGTGAAGCGGATCATTGAGACGCTGAAGGGCATTTATCCGGACGCCCTTTGCTCTTTGCAGTATGAAAAGGACTACGAGCTGCTTTTCGCCGTGCGTCTTTCCGCCCAGTGCACCGACGCACGGGTAAATCAGGTGACTCCGGCGCTGTACGCCCGCTTTCCCACCCTGGAGAGCTTCGCGGAGGCCGACCCCCGGGAGGTGGGCGAGTACATCCACTCCTGCGGATTTTACAACGGCAAGGCCCGGGACATCGTGGCCTGCGCCCAAAAGCTTTTGGCGGACTACGGCGGAAAGGTCCCCGGCACCATGGAGGAGCTGACCGGCCTGCCCGGCGTCGGCCGCAAGACCGCCAATTTGATCCTGGGCGACGTGTACCGCCAGCCCGCCTATGTCTGCGACACCCACTGCATCCGCATCACCGGGCGGCTGGGGCTGACGGACGGATCCAAGGACCCGGTCCAGGTGGAGCGCCAGCTCCGGGAGGTGCTGCCCCCTCAGGAATCCTCCGACTTCTGCCACCGCATGGTCCTCTTCGGACGGGAGACCTGCACCGCCCGCTCTCCCCGGTGCGCGAACTGCCCCCTTGCCAAAGACTGCGACACGGGAAAGTCCTGGCTGAAAAAATAATCGGCGTTTGAAAGTGCCTGCATGGCTGTGCAGGCACTTTTTTGCATGTCGGCACATATACTGGTTTGGAACAACGAGTCCCATCGGTATGATAGAAGGAGGCAACATGGACGAAAAGACGACGCAGCTCATGGAGCAATTGAAGCGCAATCCAGCGATGCTGCAATCCCTGATGCAGTCCCGGGACGGTCAGATGCTGATGCAGATGCTGACCCAGCATGACCGGGGCGCCGCATTGCAGCGGGCGGCCCAGTCGGCGATGCGGGGAAGCACGGCGGATCTGGCGAACCTGGTGAACCAGGTCATGCAAAGCCCCGGCGGGGCTGAGCTGATGGAGCGGATCAACAAATCGGTCCAGAAATAAGCGGATGAGAAAGGCGGGTGGACGGCGTGGCCGAATTTGACGACAAACTGAACGCGCTGCTCTCCAACCCGGACAGCATGGCCCAGATCATGCAGCTGGCCCAATCCCTTTCCGGCGGAGGCGGCCCCGCGGCGGCTGCTGCTCCGCCGCCCCAGCCGCCTCCCTTCCAGCCGCAGGCGGCGCCTTCCCCGCCCCCTGCGCCGGACCTGCTGTCCTCTCTGGCAGGTGGGCTGGACCCGAAGCTTTTGGCGAGGCTCCTTCCCCTCATCCAGGAATTGGGCGGCCAGCAGGACAGCAACGCCCGGCAGCTCATCTACGCCCTGCGCCCCTACTTAAAAGCGGAACGGCAGGAAAAAGTGGAGCGGGCGCTGCAGCTTGCCCGGCTGTTCCATCTGGGCAAGAAGTTTTTGGCCGGATGGGAGGGGTGAGGGATGTATAACCGCTATATCCGCAGCGACAACGGCACCTACACCCGCATTCCGGAGGAGGAGCCCCGGCCCCAGCAGCCCCGGCAGCCGCAGGGCCCGCCCTCTCCCGGCCCGGGAGGCGGGCAGGCGCAGCAGCCTCATCCCCAGCAGCCCCCCCATGGTCCGGGGCCCGAGTCCCGCGGCCCGCGGTCCGGCCAGGAGGAGGGCCGCCGCCCCTTTGGTCCGCCGCCCCCGCTGGGCGGAAAGCTGACCGACGGCCTGACCGGTTTTTTGCAGCATATTCTGGACCAGCTCCATCTGGACCATGTGGATACCGGCGATCTGCTGCTGCTCGTGCTGCTGTTTTTCCTGTTTCGAGAGGAAGCAGACGAGGAGTTGCTGGTGGCTCTTGGACTCTTGCTCATCC
>JAEXWS010000061.1 GCA_023406225.1 Bacillota bacterium
ATCTGGCGGCGGGGGTTTTGCTGCTGGCGGTCATGGCGATCTACGGGGTGAAGCTTCTGCGGGAGAGAAAGCGGGAGGAGGAATGAAGAACTTGCGGCTGAAATCCGCCCGGGCGGCCATGGACCTGAGCCAGCAGGAGCTGGCGGACGCGGTGGGCGTTTCCCGCCAGACCATCAACGCCATTGAAAAGGGGGACTACAACCCCACCATCCGTCTTTGCCTGGCCATCTGCAAGGCCCTGGGAAAGACGCTGGACGAGCTGTTTTGGGAATAACAGGCCGCCGGACGTCTGTCCGGCGGCCTGTTTTTTGAGTTTTTCTTGAAATGGACCGGGTTTTCTGCTATTGTATTCTAGTTATAGTATGTGGACCGAGGTGGAAACGTGTATCTGAAAGCATTGGAGATTCAGGGCTTCAAATCCTTCCCCGATAAGACCGTATTGAATTTTGGCGAGGACGTCACCGCCATCGTGGGCCCCAACGGCTCCGGCAAGTCCAATATTTCCGACGCCATCCGCTGGGTCATGGGCGAGCAGAGCGCCAAGGGCCTGCGGGGGGCGAAGATGGAGGACGTGATCTTCGGCGGCACGGAAAAGCGCGCCCAGGTGGGCTTCGCCCAGGTGACGCTGGTGATCGACAACACGGAGCATATCTTCCCCGCCATGGAGGAGTCCGAGGTCTCCGTCACCCGCCGCTATTACCGCAGCGGCGACAGCGAGTATTACATCAACCGCCAGTCCGTCCGCCTCAAGGACGTGACGGAGCTGTTTCTGGACACCGGCATGGGCAAGGAGGGCTACTCCATCATCGGCCAGGGCAAGATCGACGAGATCTTGTCCGCCAAGAGCGGCGAGCGCCGGGAGATCTTCGAGGAGGCGGCGGGCATTTCCAAGTTTCGCCACCGCAAGGAGGAGTCGGAGCGGAAGCTGGAGCGCACGGAGGAGAACCTGGTGCGCATCAACGACAAGATCGCGGAGCTGGAGCTTCAGGTGGAGCCCCTCCGGGACCAGGCGGAAAAGGCGAAGAAGTATCTGGTCCTCCGGGACGAGCTGCGCCTTCTGGAGATCTCCGTGTGGCTGGAAAACCTGGACGCGCTGAAGGGGAACGCCCGGAAACTGGAGGCGGACCTCCGCGCCGCCGAGGCGGCCCGGGACGAGGCCCGCGCCGCTCTGGACGGCCTTTACGCCGAGGGGGAGCGGTACGGCGCGCGGATGCGGGAGAAGGACATGGAGGCCGAGGGCATCCGCGCCGCGGCGGCCGCGCTGGACGGCCGCGTTAAGGAAGAGGAGAGCGCGGCGGCGGTGCTGGAGAGCACCGTGGCCCACAACCAGGAGAATATCGACCGGGCCCAGGCGGAGCTGCGGGAGACGGACAGCCGCGCCGGGGGCCTGGAGCGCCAGGCGGAGGAGCAGGAGCGGCGCGTGGCGGAGATCGACGGCCGGATGGAAACGCTGAACAAAGAGCTGGACGCGCTGCTGGACCGGGCCCGGGAGGCCGCCGCCCAGGCGGGGGGCGCCCGGGAGGAGGCCGAGGCCCTGCGGGGCCGGGAGGCCATCCACACCGCCGCCGCCGCGGACGCCCGGGCCGAAAGCGCCGCCATCGCCGCCGAAAACAGCCAGATCGAGGCGCGCAAGGCCGCCGTGGAGGCGGATAAAGCCGCCGCCGGGAGCCGGCTGGCCGAGAGCGGGCGGGAGGCGGAGGAGAACCGCCGCCGCTTGGCCGACGCGCGGGACGAGGCGGACGCCGCGGCGAACATCATCGCCGGACACAGCCTGCGGATGGAGGAGCGGCGGAAAAAGGCCGCCGCCGCCGCGGAGCAGAAGGTGCAGCTCACCATGGACGCGGGGGCGCTGGACAGCCGCATCCGGCTTTTGACGGAGATGGAGAAGGAGTACGAGGGCTTTTCCAAGGCCGTGAAGCTGGTCATGCAGGCCAAAGACGGCCTGCGGGGCGTCCACGGCCCGGTGGCCAGCCTCATGAGGACGGAGGAGCAGTACACCGTCGCCATCGAGACGGCTTTGGGCGGCGGGCTGCAAAACATCGTGGTGGACCGGGAGGAGGACGCCAAGTCCGCCATCAACTATCTGAAAAAGCGGGACGGGGGCCGGGCCACCTTCCTGCCCCTCACCGCCATCCGGGGCGAGGAGCTGCGGGAGCGGGGCGTGGAGCAGGAGTTCGGCTTTGTGGGCCTGGGGTCCCGTCTGGTGCGCTTTGAGGAGCGGTACGCGGGCATCTTCCAAAACCTCCTGGGCCGGACGGTGGTGGTGGAGGATTTGGACTGCGGCATCGCCATGGCCCGGAAGTACCGCAACGCCTTCCGCATCGTCACCCTGGATGGCCAGGTCATCAACCGGGGCGGCTCCATGACCGGCGGCTCCGCCTCCCGCAGCGCGGGCGTTCTGAGCCGCGCGGCGGAGCTGGAAAAGCTCGGCGGCCGCGCCGCCGCCATGCACGAGAAGCTGGAGCGGGCCAAGGAGGCCGAGGAGAGCGCGAACCGGGAGCTGGCCGCCTCCCGCTACGAGTTGGAGACGGCGGAGAACCAGCGCCGCCGGGCCGAGGACGAGGTGCTGCGGCTGGAGGGCGCGAAAAACCACTTGGACATCCTCCTGCGTTCCCTGCGGGAGAACCTGGAAAACCTGGACGGGGAGTTTGCCGAACTGAACGGCCGCCTGGAGGACAATGCCCGGCGCGCCGCCGAGGCCGAGGCCCTGTCGGCGGAGGAGGAGCGGCAGGCGGCGGCGTGCCGGGAGCAGGCGGAGGCCGCTCTCTCCGGCCAGTCCGAGCTGCTGGCCCGGTCCGGCGAGATCACCGAGGAGATCACCGGGCGCAAGAGCGCCCTGGCGGCTCTGGCCGCCGAGCGGGAATCCACCGTCAGCCGCGCCGGGGACCTCAGGCGGCTGTGCGCGGACCTCACGGGGGACCGGGCGCAGAAGGAGGAGATGGTCCTTCTCTATGAAAGGAACATCGCGTCCGCCCAGGCCGAGATCGCCCGGCGCAGAGAGACGCTGGCGGAGCTGGAGGACCAGGCCCGGGCTTTTCGGGAGCGTTTGGCGGCGCTGAACGAGGAGAAGATCGCCCTGGAGGCCGAGCGCACCGCCAAGAACCGGGCGGGCCAGGAGATGAACGAGCAGCTTTTGAACCTGGAGCGGGCCGCCTCCAGGCTGGAGCAGAAGATGGCCACCTCCGCCATGGAGGAAAAGCAGATTTTGGACCGGCTTTGGGAACACTATGAGCTGAGCCACTCCGACGCCACGGCCCAGCGCATCGAGCTGGAGAGCGTGCCCAAGGCCGCCCGCCGCATCGGAGAGCTGAAGCGGGACATCTCCGCCCTGGGCACCCCCAACATCGGCGCCATCGAGGAGTTCGACCGGGTGAACGGCCGGTATACCTACCTCTCCGAACAGCGCAACGACGTGGAAAAGGCCAAGGAGGAGCTCTCCGGCATCATCGAGGAGATCACGAACCAGATGACCCTTATCTTCGCAGAGCAGTTCAAGCTGCTCTCCGAGAGCTTCCAGACGACCTTCGTGGAGCTGTTCGGCGGCGGCACGGCCCGGCTGGAGCTGGAGGACGAGAGCGATATCCTGGGCTGCGGCATCGAGATCAAGGCCCAGCCCCCCGGCAAGACCCTCAAGACCATCTCCCTGCTCTCCGGCGGCGAGAAGGCCTTTGTGGCCATCGCGCTGTACTTCTCCATTTTGAAGGTCCATCCCACGCCGTTTTGCGTCATGGACGAGATCGAGGCGGCGCTGGACGACGCCAACGTTACCCGCTACGCCCGCTATATGCGGCGTCTGGCGGGGAAAACGCAGTTCATCGTCATCACCCACCGCCGGGGCACCATGGAGGAGGCCGACGTGCTCTACGGCATCACCATGCAGGAGCAGGGCGTGAGCAAGATCCTGACGATCAACATGAACGATCTGGCCAAGGAGCTGAAGATCAAATAATAAAGAGGGGGCCCCCCTTTCGATTCCCCCTCGCCAGTGACGCCCGTCACTGGTGGACGCCGCCCCGGCGGCTTGGGCCGGGGAATGTTCGGCGGGTGCATGCCCTGCCGGACATGATTTGATTTTCTTCTTCTGCCGGAGGCAAAAGAACTGGGGGAACCGAAGGCTCCCCTTAGTCCTCCCAACGCCTGCGGGCGGGGCGCTCTATTTCTATCTTAATTTGGAGGAAGCGCAATGGGCTTTTTCGACAAACTGAAAAAAATCACCACCAACCTCTTCTCCGGCTTCACAGAGGCCGACGAGGCCTTCTTTGAGGAGCTGGAGGGGACGCTGATCCTGGCGGACCTGGGCGTGGCCACCGCCCTGGAGGCGGTGGAGCGGCTCCGGGAGCGGGTCCGGAAGGAAAAGCTCCGGGACCAGGAGGAGGTCCGCGCCGCCCTCCGGGAGATATTGGCGGAGATGATCTCCGTCGGCAGCGCCGGGCTGGACCTCTCCACGGCCCCCAGCGTGGTGCTGTTCATCGGCGTGAACGGCGTGGGCAAGACAACCTCCATCGGCAAGCTTGCTTACGCGCTGAGAGCCGAGGGGCGGCGGGTCCTCCTCTGCGCGGCGGACACCTTCCGGGCCGCCGCCGCCGACCAGCTCCAGATCTGGGCGGAGCGGGCGGGCTGCGAGCTCATCCGCCAGAAGGAGGGGGCGGACCCCGGCGCGGTGCTGTTCGACGCGCTCCAGGCCGCCAGGGCCCGGGGCGCGGACGTGGTGCTGTGCGACACGGCGGGCCGTCTGCACAACAAGTCCAATCTCATGGCGGAGCTTTCCAAGCTCTCCAAGATCATCGACCGGGAGTGCCCCGGCGCGGCCCGGGAGACCCTGCTGGTGCTGGACGCCACCACCGGGCAGAACGGCCTTGTCCAGGCCAAGCAGTTTCAGGAGGCGGCGGGCCTCACGGGCATCGTGCTGACCAAGCTGGACGGCACCGCCAAGGGCGGCATCGCGGTGGCCATCGCCCGGGAGCTGGGCGTGCCCGTGAAGTACGCCGGCGTGGGCGAGGGCATCGACGATCTGAAGCCCTTCGACGCGGGGGAATATGTCGAGGCGATCATTTAAAATGGAGACGGGTCTCCGTCCCGGGAGGAGAGGGAACATGCGCGCCATGCTTGAACGCGGGGGACCGTCCGCCGCAGAAACGGACAGGGGGTGGACCGCGTGAGAGAGGTCGATCCGATGGACACCGGCCGGGCGGCGAGCTGGGCCCTCTATGCGGACGCGCCGATGCCGATGGTCACCATCTTCCGGACGATCGACATCACGGAGCTCATGCGGCGCAAGGCGGAGGGCTACCGGCTGAACATGCTTTTGTGCCACTGCGCCGCCCTGGCGGCGGACAGCATGCCGGAATTCCGTCTGCTGCCGGTGGGAAAGCGCATGGTCCAGTACGACCGGATCGGAGTGAGCGTCATCGTCGCCAATCGTGGCGGCGGCATCAATTCCTGCGACATCCCCTTTTCCGCCGGGCTGGACGCGTTTAACCGCGCGTATCTGGAGCTGACCGAAAAGGTGCGCCGGGAATGCGCGGACCATGAGATCGCGGACCATATGATCCTGGGGACGTCCAACCTGGCCCGGTATGAGATCGACGGCGCGGTAAACATGTATTCCGGCGTCTTCAACAATCCGTTTTTGATCTGGGGGAAATACCGCGCGGAGCGGGAACGGACCCTTCTCCAGGTGTCGTTCCAGTTCCACCACGTCCAGATGGACGGAAGGGAAGCCTGCGAATTTCTGGAGCGGTTTCAAAGGGCCGCCGGGGAGACCGGCGCGTGAGCGGGAAGGCCCCGATTTTATCGATGAAGAGGAAACGACTTATGACCAGACAGGACGGACGGGCGCACGACGAGCTGCGCCCCATCCAAATCACCACCGATTTCGTGAAATTCGCCGAGGGAAGCTGCCTCATCGCGTGCGGGGACACCAAGGTCCTCTGCTGCGCCAGCGTCGAGGACCGCACCCCGCCCCATGTGCCGGAGGGCTGCGGCTGGGTGACGGCGGAGTATTCCATGCTGCCCCGGGCCAACCGGGAGCGCAGCAGGCGGGACGTTTCGAAGCTAAAGCTCTCTCCCCGCAGCGCGGAGATCCAGCGGCTGGTGGGCCGGTCCCTCCGCTCCGCCGTGGACCTTCAAAAGCTGGGGGAGCGCACCATCACCGTGGACTGCGACGTGCTCCAGGGGGACGGCGGCACCCGGACCGCCTCCGTCACCGGGGGCTTCATCGCCCTCAGCCTGGCCTGCAGAAAGCTGGTGGCGGACGGCGCGCTGGGGGCAAGCCCCATCCGGCACTTCGTCACCGGCGTCAGCGCGGGCATCGTGGACGAGACGGCGCTTCTGGACCTCTGCTACGCCGAGGACAGCCATGCCCAGGTGGATTTGAACTGCGTGATGAACGAACTGGGGGAGATCATCGAGCTCCAGGGCACCGGCGAGGGCCGGGCCTTTACCCAGGCGGAGCAGCAGGAGCTGGTGCGGCTGTGCGCCAAGGGCTGCCGGGAGCTGCTGGACTTGCAGAGAAAGACCCTTGCAACATAACGGCGGGCCTGGACCCCGCCTGAGAGGAGGAGCGTGTATGAAGTTCGTGCTTGCCACCCACAATCCCGGAAAGCTGAGGGAGATGGGCGACATCCTGGCCCAATACGGCGTGGAGGTGGCCGGTCCGGCGGACCTGGGGATCGCCGTGGAGGTGGAGGAGACCGGAACCACGTTTGCGGAAAACGCCATGCTGAAGGCCAAAGCCATCTGCGCGGCGGCGGGCCTGCCCGCCATCGCGGACGATTCCGGCCTCTGCGTGGACGCCCTCAACGGCGGCCCCGGCGTCTATTCCGCCCGGTACGGCGGCGGAGAGCTGGACGACAAGGGGCGCTGCACCCTGCTTTTGAACAGCATGCGGGGCCAGACCACCCGGGCGGCCCACTTCGCCTGCGCCATCGCCTGCGCCTTTCCGAACGGAGACGAGCTGACGGCGGAGGGCCGCTGCGACGGCGCCGTGGCCTTCGCCCCCATGGGGGAGGGCGGCTTCGGCTACGACCCGGTGTTCTTCTACCCGCCTCTGGCAAAGACCTTCGGCCAGATGACGGCGGAGGAGAAGCGCGCCGTCTCCCACCGGGGCAGGGCCCTGGCGGATTTTGCGGAGAAACTTGCAACTTATCTGCGGAGATAAACGTCTATCAGAAAAAAAGGAGCGGACATGGAACTGACAAGCAAACAGCGCGCCCAGCTGCGGGGAATGGCCAACGGCATCGACACTATCCTCCATATCGGCAAGGACGGCATCGGGGAAAACCTCATCCGGCAGGCCAACGAAGCCCTGGAGGCCCGGGAGCTGGTCAAGGGCCGGGTGCTGGACAATAACCTGGAATACGACGCCCGGAAGGCCGCCGAGGAGCTGGCCGCCGCCACCCGCAGCGAGGTGGTCCAGGTCATCGGCACGAAATTCGTGCTCTACCGGGAGACCCACGCAAGGCCCAAGGACCAGCGCATCCAGCTGGTGAAGCCCGGGAAGAAGAAAACGGTTTAAAAGAGGAAAGCGACCCATGAAGATCGGAATTTACGGCGGCACGTTCAACCCGCCCCATCTGGGCCACATCACGGCGGCCCGGGCGGTGTTCGAGCTTTTGAAGCTGGACCGGCTGCTGCTCGTCCCCGCGGGTCTGCCGCCCCACAAGGCCCTGCCGGAGGGCGGCCCCACGGCGGCGGAGCGGCTGGAGATGACCCGCCTGGCGGCGGAGCAGACGGGCCTGGGGGAGCGGGTGGAGGTTTTGGACCTGGAGCTTCGCCGGGAGGGGAAGAGCTACACCGCGGACACCCTGGCCCAGCTCCGGGCGCAGTACCCGGAGGCGGAGCTGTGGCTGCTGATGGGGACGGATATGTTCCTCACCCTTCAAACCTGGCGCGCGCCGGAGAAGATCCTGGACCTGGCGGGGATCGCCGCCTTCGGCCGCACGGAGGAGGATACGGAGGAGCTGTTCGCCGTCCAGCGGGACGCGCTGTACCGGGCGTATCCGAACGCCCGCCTCTTCACCCTCACCATCCCCGGCGTGGTGGAGGTCTCCTCCACGGAGCTGCGGGAGCAGCTTGCCGCGGGCCGGGGAGCGAACCTGCTGGCCCCGGCGGTGTACGGCTATATCCTGCGCCGGGGGCTGTACGGGACCCACGCGGATCTCAAGCGCCTGCCCATCAGCCGCCTGCGGCCCGTGGCGCTGAGCTGCCTGAAGCACAAGCGCATCCCCCACGTGCTGGGGACGGAGCAGGAGGCCATCCGCCTGGCGGAGCGCTACGGCGCGGATGTGGAGAAGGCCCGGGTGGCCGCGCTGCTCCACGACTGCACGAAGCGGCTGGACATGGCGGAGCAGCTTTCCCTGTGCCGCCGGTACGGCCTGGAGCTGGACGAGCTGGAGCGGCAGGCGCTGAAGCTGCTCCACGCCCGGACCGGGGCGGAGATCGCCCGGGACGTGTTCGGCGTGGACGGCGAGATCTACAGCGCCATCCGGTGGCACACCACCGGACGCGCCAACATGACACTGCTGGAAAAGATCATCTATCTTGCGGACTATATCGAGCCCTCCCGGGATTTTCCGGGGGTGGACAAACTGCGCGGCGTGTGCTATAAAGACCTGAACGCGGGCCTTTTGCTGGGCCTGGAGATGACCATTCAAGAGATGACGGACATGGGAAACCCCGTGCACCGCGCCACGCTTGAGGCGCGGGACGCACTGAAAGGATAGAAAAAAACCGTGGAGAAAGAGACTGGAAAGCGCCTGTCGGGTGGGAGACCCCGGACGAAGGAAGGAAAAAAAGCAAAAAGACCCAGCCGCCTCACCCGGCAGCAGAAAGGGCTGGTGGCGGTGGCGGCGGTGCTGGCCGTGGCGCTGATCGGCGTGCTGGCGTGGCGGAGCCTGTTCATCAAGCCGGAGCTGCCCGTGGGCAAGGACCCGGACGGCCCCGGCCAGGGGGCGTCCATCGACTGGGGCGAGGGCACCCGGCCCCGCAGCGGCGGGGAGCGGAAGAGCAAGGACTACTACACCGTTTTGATCCTGGGACGGGATACCGGCGGCGGCGGGAATACGGACACGATCCTGCTGGCAAGCTACGACGTGACCAACCAGAAGGCCACCGTCATGTCCATCCCCCGGGATACCATGGTGAACGTCCCCTGGGACATCAAACGCATCAATTCCGTCTATAATTATTACAACGGCGGAGAGAAGGGCATCCAGCACCTCTACAAGGAGATCTCCCAGCTGGTGGGCTTCGAGCCGGACTACCAGGTGGTGGTGGAGTGGGAGGCCGTGGGCGAGATCGTGGACGCCATGGGCGGCGTGTACTTCGACGTGCCCCGGGACATGAACTACGAGGACCCTTACCAGGACCTGTCCATCCATCAGGCGGCGGGCTACCGCCTGCTCTCCGGCGACGACGCCATGCAGGTCCTGCGCTACCGCCACGACAACCGGAAAAACGGCAAGACCCTGGGCTATCCCGACGGCGACCTGGGCCGCATCAAGACCCAGCAGGCGTTTTTGAGCGCTATGGTGAGCCAGCTTTTGAAGCTGGAGAACATCACCAAGGTCAACCAGTTCATCAAGGTGTTCCAAAAGAACGTGGAGACGGACCTGAGCTTCCAGAACATTCTCTGGTTCGCCCAGTCCGCGTACCTGGGCGGGCTGAAGATGGAAAATGTGAACTTCGTCACCATGCCCAATAAAAACGTCTCGCTCTGGAGCCGTACCGTGGGCAACATGCAGTCCTATGTGGTGCCCATCCCCGGCGAGCTGCTGGATCTGGTGAACAACGACTTGAGCCCCTTCGTGGAGAAGTTCACCATGAAGGATCTGGACATCATGTCCGTCAACGCCGATGGCTCCGTCAGCTCCTCCACCGGACGGGTGGAGGACGCCAAGGCGGCGGTGCCCCCGGTGAAGCCCGCGAAGGAGCCGGAGCCCACTGACGAACCCACGGTGGATGAAAACGGGGATCCCATTGACCCGGAGACCGGGCTTCCCCTGGACCCGGAGACCGGCGGGACCACCTCGGAGGGCGGCGGGACCACCGCCCCGCCGGAGGGCGGCGCCGGGACC
>JAEXWS010000078.1 GCA_023406225.1 Bacillota bacterium
CCCTGGGGCAGGCGGGGGTCTTTTTCCTGGACATGGGGCTTGTCTATGACGCCATGGGCCGCCCCGAGGACCTCTATTCCGCCGTGGACCACCACTATCGTTATTACGGCGCTTACGCCGCCTACCGCGCCATCCTGGACGCCCTGGCGGCGGACGGCTGGGGCCTCCCCGTGCTGACGGAGGAGGCGCTGGACTTTGTGGAGCTGCCGAATCCCTATCTCGGCTCCCGGAACCGCAAGCTCTATAACCTGTGGCCCAATACGGAGCGGGCGGTGATCGGCGTGCAGCGCAGTCCGGTGGCCTTCACCCGCTGGGACAACGGAGCGCCGTCGGACAGGCCGCTGTTCGTCCTGCCCGCGGATGACGCGCTGCCCACCACCTATAATCTCTATATGGGCGGCGATTTCGGGGAGACGGTCTTGAAAACGGACCGCCCGGACCTGCCCAGGGCCCTGATCTTCGGCGATTCCTTCACCAACGCCCTGGAGACGCTGCTGTACGCGTCCTTTGACGAAACGCATATCCTGGACCTGCGCCATTACACGGAAAAGTCCCTCAAGGACTATGTTTCGGACTATAAGCCCGACGTGGTGCTCTGCATCCAAAACGACACTTTTTACTACACCGAGGCCGGAAACGGCGCGGTGTGGCCGGATTGACGAGGAGGACCGTATGGAAGGACCCCCGGCGTCCGCCCCGGCGGACGAAAAAAAGGCCCCCGGCGCGGGCGCCTATGCCAGTATCTTGGCGGGCGCCGCCCTGTGGGGCGTCATCGGACTGTGGAACCGGAACCTGATGGCCGGAGGGCTGTCTCCCACCTCCATCGTGGTGGTGCGGAACTTCGGCGGACTGCTTGCGCTGCTGGCTCTCTTCGGCCTGCGGGACCGGTCCGTGTTCCGGGTGGAAAAGGCCCATTTGAAGTATTTTTTCGGGACGGGCGTGGTCAGCGTGGTGCTGTTCACCGTGTGCTACTTCTCCTGCCAGAAAATATGCTCCCTGGCGGTGGCCTCCATCCTGCTGTATACGGCCCCGTCCATCGTGGTGCTCCTCTCCGCCCTTCTCTGGAAAGAGCCGGTGACGGGGAAGAAGGTCCTGGCGCTCTGCCTGACGCTGGTGGGCTGCGCGCTGGTCTGCGGCGTGTTCGCCGGGAGCCTGACCGTCACCCTGCCGGGCGTCCTCCTGGGACTGGGAGCCGGATTTTTTTACGCGCTGTACAGCATTTTCGGCCGTTATGCCCTCCGGGCGGGATACAGCTCCATGGCGGTGACCGTGTGGACCTTTGTGTTCGCGGGGCCCGCGTCGCTGGCGCTGGTCCGCCCCGGAGAGCTGGCCCGGGCCGCGTCCAGTCCCCGGATGTGGCTGCTGGCCCTGGGGCTGGTGGTGTTTTCCACCGTGCTGCCCTATTTGCTGTATACCCGGGGATTGAGCCGGGTGGAGGCCGGAAAGGCGTCCATCATGGCGAGCCTGGAGCCGGTGGTGGCGTCCCTGACGGGGGTCCTGGTGTTCGGCGAGCCCCTGGGCGCGGCCACGCTGGCGGGCATCGCCTGCGTGCTGGCGGGCGTGTATATTTTGAGGTGAGCATATGGCGAAGCGCAAAGAGGAAAAAACCAATGTGATGCGCATCCTGGACCAGAAGAAGATCCCCTATACCGCGCATTTCTATGAAGAGAGCGGAGGCCCGGAGGGCACGCGGGATTACGGCGTCCATGTGGCGCAGACGCTGGGCCAGGACCCCCGCCGGGGGTTCAAGACCCTGGCGGCCCGGGGCGCGTCCGGGGGGATCTATATATTCGAGGTGCCTGTGGCGGAGAGCCTGGATTTGAAAAAGGCGGCCCGCGCGGTGGGGGAGAAGTCCGTTGAGCTGCTTCATGTCAGCGAGATCAACGCCGTCACCGGGTATATCCGGGGCGGGTGCAGTCCCGTGGGCATGAAAAAACAGTATCCCACGGTGTTCCATGAGACGGCGCTTGGGTTCGAGACCATTTACATCTCCGCCGGAAAGATCGGCGCCCAGGTGGAGTTAGCGCCCCGGGACCTGCTGGCCCTGCTGGGGGCGGACACGGCGGACCTCGTCGTGACAGAGTGAGAGGCCCAAGTGGAGGCCCAGGGCGAAGCCGTCGGCGGTCCACTGGAGGTAGTGGTCGAAAAACGCGTCCTCCAGGCTCAGACGGCTTTTCGCGTCCAGGGGAAGGCTTTCCAGAAAGGTCTGTATGGCGGGGTCGTCATAGCTTTCGGCTCTTTTTAGGACCTTCTCACCGTAGGTTTCAAAGAGCTTTTCGTAAATGAGATTCATGGCAAGTCCTCCGAAATATGTCTTTCTACGTCGTATGTATATTTTACGACTTTATAAGTCGTAAGTCAAGAGGGTTTTATGGAGATGCTGAAAATTTTGGGAGAACGCTTGCGTGAATTGCGAAAAGAGCGCAAACTACATCAAAAGGATATGGCGGAGTACCTTGAAGTCACCCTCCGGCATTACCAGAGGATCGAGCATGGGGATGTAAATCTTCCGGTCTTGACATTATGCGCCTTGGCGGACTATTTTGGAGTGACGACGGAATATCTGCTGGGCCGCAGCGAGCGGCGGGACGGGGGATACGCCGGCTGATGCCGGCGGAGAACGTGCCGCGCCCGCGGCGGGGGGTGCTGCCCGCACGGGGGTCCTTCTTTTTCCTTGTCGAAAAAGAAGGACGAAGAAAAAGACATCCCCGGGCCGAAAAAGCCGTGGGACTTTTTCGGACTTTCCGGGGGCGGGGGATGGGTGCCCGTGTTTACCGACTGTTTTGTGAGGCTCCAAGAACCGTTTTGCCACGGAACCACAGGAACGGGCGCGCCCGGACGCCCCTGCTTCTCTTTTCGCTGCCGCACCGCTCTCTTGCGGAAGCGCCAGGGGGCGGCAGCAAAAGAGGAGAGAAAGGTGTCCGGAACCGCCTTCCCGGCGCAAAAGCCCCAGACGCGGCGGAAAGCTGAAACATTTACCGCGCCCCAGCGCGAGCCGGATGAAAGCCGCAGGGTCACCGCCCAAAGTCTCTCAGCGTGCACGTGACCCCCAAAATGACCTGGAGAGGTCATTTTGGGATTGCCCCTAAGCGCCTTTCTTTTGGACCGTGCACGGCCCGTTTTCTTTGGGCAAGACCCGGCGGGGCCCCCGCGCGGCTTGCCGCGTGGGGAGAGGAGAAAGGAACGGAGCGGCGGGAGCCCTGCCCGCAGGGCGGGGCGAGCGGAGCGCAGTTTCTTTCGACGACATGGGGGGTGCATCCCCCTGTGCCCTGTCAGGGTACAACAATAAATTTCCCCACCGAAAGGAGGCCCTTTGATGAACATCCGCACCGTCCGTCCATCCGACTACCCGGCCGTTTACGGCCTGGTGAAAACCGCCTTCCAGACCGCCAGAGTGTCCGACGGCGCCGAGCAGGACTTTGTGACCGCCCTCCGGGCCCGTCCCACATACCTCCCGGACCTGGAGCTCGCGGCGGAAAACGACGAGGGCCTCCTCACCGGCCACATCATGCTGACGAAAACCGCCGTGGGAGACGGCGGCGCGCCCCTTCCAGCCCTGATGCTGGCGCCGCTCTCCGTGCGCCTTGAAAACCGGGACTGCGGCCTGGGCGCGGCGCTGGTGCACGAGGGGCTGCGCCGCGCCCGGGAGCTGGGCTATACCGCCGTGTTCCTGGTGGGGGACCCGGCCTATTACGGCCGCTTCGGCTTCCGCCCCGTGACGGAATACGGCCTTCGCAACGAGACCCATGCCCCGGACCAATATGTGCTGGGGCGGCCCATCGTCCCCGGCGCCCTGGAAAACGCCTCCGGCGGCGTATGCTTGGAATAAAGGAGAACCGAACGCCCATGCAGGATCAGATCATCGTCAAAGGCGCCCGCGCCAACAATTTGAAAAATATCGACGTCACCATCCCCCGGGACAAGCTGGTGGTCATGACGGGGCTCTCCGGCTCCGGCAAGTCCTCCCTGGCCTTCGACACCATCTACGCCGAGGGCCAGCGGCGGTATGTGGAGTCCCTCAGCTCCTATGCCCGGATGTTCCTGGGCCAGATGGACAAGCCCGACGTGGATTATATCGACGGGCTCAGCCCCGCCATCTCCATCGACCAGAAGACCACCAGTAAAAACCCCCGGTCCACCGTGGGCACGGTGACGGAGGTGTACGACTATCTCCGGCTCCTGTGGGCCCGGGTGGGCACGCCCCACTGTCCCAAATGCGGCAAGGAGATCCACCAGCAGACCATCGACCAGATCATCGACCATGTGATGTCCCTGCCCGAGGGCACCCGCATCCAGGTGATGGCCCCCGTCGTCCGGGGGAAGAAGGGCGAGCACGCCAAGGTGTTCGAGGACGCCAAGCGCTCCGGCTACGTCCGGGTCCGGGCGGACGGGAACCTCTATGAGCTGGATGAGGAGATCAAGCTGGAGAAGAACAAAAAGCACCATATCGAGGTGGTCATCGATCGCCTCATCATCCGCCCGGACATCCAGCAGCGGCTGACGGACAGCGTGGAGACCGCCTCGAACCTCTCCGGCGGCCTGGTGGTGGTGAACCTCCTCCGGGAGGAGCAGGACCTGATGTTCTCCCAGAACTACGCCTGCGAGGACTGCGGCGTTTCCATCGAGGAGCTGACGCCCCGGATGTTCTCCTTCAACAATCCCTACGGGGCCTGCCCCACCTGCATGGGCCTGGGCAGCCAGCTCAAGGTGGACCCGGCCCTGGTGGTGTCCGACGAGAACCTGGCCCTGCTGGATGGGGCCGTCACCGCCTCCGGCTGGGGCAACATCCGCTCCGACGGCATCTCCCGGATGTATTTCGACGCGCTGTCCAAGAAATACCGCTTTTCCCTGACCACCCCCTGGAAGGACCTGCCGGAGGCGGTGCGGGAGGTCATCCTCTACGGCACCGGAGGAGAGAAGCTGGAGCTGCACTACGACCAGCCCCGGGGCAAGGGCGTGCTGTACCAGCCCTTCGAGGGCATCTGCAACAACATCGAGCGCCGCTACCGGGAGACTCAGAGCGACTCCGTGAAGCGGGAGCTGGAGGAGACCATGTCCCAGTGCCCCTGCCCGGAGTGCCGGGGCAAGCGGCTGAAAAAGGAATCCCTGGCGGTGACCGTGGGGGGGCTGGACATCTTCGCCTACACGGAGCGGTCCGTGGTGGACGAACTGAAGTGGGTGGAGCAGCTTCAGCTCACCGAGCAGCAGCTTTTGATCGCCGGGCGCATTTTGAAGGAGATCAAGTCCCGGCTGGGCTTCCTCCAGTCCGTGGGCCTGGGTTATCTGACCCTGAGCCGGGCCGCGGCCACCCTCTCCGGCGGCGAGAGCCAGCGCATCCGCCTGGCCACCCAGATCGGCTCCAGTTTGATGGGGGTGCTCTATATCCTGGACGAGCCGTCCATCGGCCTCCACCAGCGGGACAACGACAAGCTGCTGGGGACCCTCCGTCGCCTGCGGGACCTGGGCAACACCCTGCTGGTGGTGGAGCATGACGAGGACACCATGCGCGCCGCCGACTATTTGATCGACATCGGCCCCGGCGCGGGCGTTCACGGCGGCGAGGTCATCGCCGCGGGCACCCCGGAGGAGGTCATGGCGAACCCCGATTCCCTGACGGGGCAGTACCTCTCCGGCAAAAAGAGGATCCCCGTCCCCGCCGCCCGCCGCTCCGGCAGCGGGAAGGTTTTGAAGGTGGTGGGCGCGGCGGAGAACAACCTCCGAAACATCGACGTGGAATTCCCCCTGGGGACCTTCACGGTGGTCACCGGCGTCTCCGGCAGCGGGAAATCCTCCCTGGTGAACGAGGTCCTCTTCAAGCGGCTGGGGGCGGAGCTGAACCGGATGAAGGTCCATCCCGGGAAATGCGCGAGGATCGAGGGCATCGAGCACCTGGACAAGGTGGTGAACATCGACCAAAGCCCCATCGGGCGCACGCCCCGGTCCAACCCCGCCACCTACACGGGGCTGTTCAACGACATCCGGGACC
>JAEXWS010000083.1 GCA_023406225.1 Bacillota bacterium
GCCGTTCCCTCCGCCACTCTTGATAAGGGATGATTCAATTGTGTTCCCATTTTATCAGGTTTTCCGCGAATGTCAAGGAAAACCCGCCTCCTTTTGCTGGAAATCCTCATTTTTTCATCGTTCAAAAATTGTACATGACTTTCCGATCGCAAGCGGGTATAATGTTTTTTGCCGCTGAGCTTCGCTCAGCCGTAAAAACAGCGCGCAACGCTGTTTTTTTACCGTTTCTTGATTTGGAGGGTCCGACTTTGAGAAAACTGAACGCCGCCGTGGATCGCTTCGCGCGCAATCACCCGCGCTTCGGCATCCCCAATTTGATGATGGTCATTGTGGCAGGGACCGTGGTGGTCTATCTGCTGTCCGTATTCGCGGGTCCGGACGCCGTCGGCTTCCTGGCCTTCGACTGGAAGGCCGTCAAGGACTTTGAGCTGTGGAGGCTGGTGACCTTCGTATTCGTCTCCGGCTATTCCTCCACCCAGGACGTGATCTGGCTGGCGCTGTTTTTGTATTTCTACTACTTCATCGGCAGTTCCCTGGAGCGGGAATGGGGCACCGCCAAATTCAGCCTCTACTATTTCAGCGGCATGGCCCTCACGCTGCTGGCAGGCATCGTCATGGGCCTTGCCACCGGGCAGAACGTCTGGATCGCCGGAACGAATTACGTAAACCTCTCCATGTTCTTCGCCTTCGCCATGCTGTACCCGGACACCCAGCTCCTCCTGTTCTTCATCATCCCGGTGAAGATCAAATGGCTGGCCTGGATCGACGGGGCGTTTTTCGCCCTCTCCTCCGTCTCCAGCCTGCTGCGCATGGACTGGCTGGGCGCGCTGCTGCCGGTGGTGGCGCTGTTGAACTTCCTGGTGTTTTTCTGGACCGACATCACCGACGAGATCTCTTACCGCCGGGGCCGGACCAGGCACCAAAATTCCCACCAGACCATCCAGTTCAAGTCCGCCGTGAAGCAGCAGCAGAAAAAGCAGGCGGAACAGGGCTACCGCCACAAGTGCTCCGTCTGCGGCCGCACCGACGCGGACTTCCCCGATCTCCAGTTCCGCTACTGCTCCCGCTGCGCGGGCTACCACTGCTTCTGCGAGGACCATATTTTCGACCACGTGCACTTTACCGAGTGACCGCCGCGCCGTCCGCTTTTGCGGGCGGCGCTTTTTTGTGCAGGATCTCACCCCATTTCGATGGATTTTTTCAGCATCTTTTGAAAAAACGGAATCTGTTTACAAAATTTTAACTGACATACTTCTTTACATTTATAAGTTGTCAGTGTATAATAGCCTCATCAAACCAATCACGGAAGGGGTGCGCACCGATCATGAAACAGGCCGTCGTTCCGGCCCAATACCTGCAGATTGCCCTGGACCTGGCCACCCGCATCGCCAAGGGAGACCTGCCAGAGGGCAGCCGCATCTACGGCCGGTCCCTGATGGCGTCGGAGTACAGCGTGTCGCCGGAGACGATCCGGCGGGCGCTGCGGCTGCTGGCGGACATGAAGGTGGTGGAGGTGAAGCCCCAGAGCGGGGCCGTGGTCCTCTCCGCCGACAACGCCCGCCGGTACATCGCAAACTTTGACGAGAGCGCGGACGTCCACGCCCTGCGGCGCCAGATGAAGGATCTGCTGGACCAGTACGGCGAGCTGAACCGGAAGCTGACCGAGGTGGCCACCGCCCTGGTGAAGAGCCGGGACACCTTTGCCTCCGCCGAGCGGCCCTTTCCCAACTACGAGGTGCCCATCCCCAAGGACTCGCCCCTGATCGGGAAGAGCATCGGCGCGCTGAAATTCTGGCAGTCCACCGGCGGGACCGTGGTGGCCATCCGCCGGGGCCAGACCGTGATCCTCTCCCCCGGCCCCTACGCGGAGCTGTACGGCGGGGACGTGCTCATCCTGGTGGGCAGTCCCGACGCGGCGGAAGCCGCCAACCATCTCGTGTGCAAAAAGGAGTGAAACGCCCATGATCCAATTTCAAAACATCTCAAAGAGCTACGGCAAGACCCCCATCCTCAAGGAATTGAACTTCACCATTGAAGACGGACAGTTCGTGGTCTTGATCGGCCCCTCGGGCTGCGGCAAGACCACCACCATGAAGATGATCAACCGGCTGCTGGAGCCGGATTCCGGCACGATCTCCATCGACGGCAAGGACATCCGGACCACGGACAAGGTGGAACTGCGCCGCCACATCGGCTACGTCATCCAGCAGATCGGCCTGTTTCCCAACATGACCGTGGCCCAGAACATCAGCGTGGTGCCCCGGCTGTTGAAAACCGACAAGGACAAATGCGGCGAGATCGTCCGGGACCTTTTGAAGATGGTGGACATGGAGTCCTACGCCGACAAATACCCCTCCGAGCTCTCCGGCGGCCAGCAGCAGCGCATCGGCGTGCTGCGGGCCCTGGCGGCCTCCCCCCCCATCGTGCTGATGGACGAACCCTTCTCCGCCCTGGACCCCATGACCCGGGAGGTCCTCCAGGACGAGGTGAAGAGCATCCAGCAAAAGCTGAACAAGACCATTATCTTCGTCAGCCACGACATGGGCGAGGCGCTGAAGCTGGCGGACGTCATCATCTTCATGGAGAGCGGCGAAATCGTGCAGATGGCCTCCCCCGAGGAGATGCTGGAGCACCCCGCCAACGACCTGGTACGCAACTTCCTGGGCAAGCACAGCGCCGAGACCCCCGCCCCCTCCACCGTGGAGAACTTCATGCGCACCAACGTCCTGAGCGTGAAAAAGGACCGGGGCGTGCTGGAGTGCGCGGAGCGCATGGCCCGCAGCAGCGTGGACACCCTTCTGGTCACCGACGGGGAGAAGCGGTATCTGGGCACCGTGTCCATCGGGGACATCCGCCACTGGGGCCAGGGCCTGACCAGCATCGAGCCCCTGGTCCGCCAGACCGCCCGGACCGCCCGGGTGGGGGACGAGGCGAAAGAATCCTTTGACTACTTACTGGACTCCGGCGCCAACTACGTGGTGGTTTTGAACGAGGACGACACCATCGCGGGCATCGTGACCAAGACCAGCGTGGCGCGGTCGGTGGCGGAGAACCTCTGGGGGGATGCGAAATGAGCGCCCTCTTCGACATGTACGGCGGCGAGCTGGCCAAAGCCATCGGCATCCACACGGTGTATGTGCTGGTCTCCGTGGCCATCGGCTTTGCGCTGGGCCTGCTGCTGGGCGTCCTGCTCTCCCGGGTCCCCCAGTGGTCCGGGATCATCATCCCCGTCCTCTCCATCTTCCAGACCATCCCCGGCCTGGTGTTCATCGGCGTTTTGTTCATCTGGTGGGGCAGCGTCAATTCCACCGTCATCGTGGCCCTCAGCGTGTACGCCATGTTCCCGGTGCTGAAAAACACCTACACCGGCATCCTGGGCGTGGACGGCAAATACACCGAGGCCGCCCGGGGCTGCGGCATGTCCCCCCTCCAGGTCCTTGTGCAGGTGGAGCTGCCCCTGGCCATGCCCACCATCATCGCGGGGCTGCGGATGGCCGCCATCTACACCGTCTCCTGGGCGGTGCTGGCCTCCATGATCGGCAAGGGAGGACTGGGCGACTTCGTATACCGGGGCACCTCCTCCAACAACAACACCCTCATCCTTCTGGGCGCCATTCCGGCCGCGGTCCTGGCCATCGCCTTCGGCGCGGTCATCGACCTGATCCAGAAAAAGGTCACGCCCAGGGGCCTTAGGAAGGAGGGCCGCAAATGAGTTTGACCACGATTTTTGAACATCTGTTCATCGTTCTCGCGGCCAGCATGCTGTCCATCGCCGTGGGCCTGCCCCTGGGCATCTGGGCCTATGTGTCCCCCCGGGCCAGGGCGGTCATTTTGCGGGCGGTGGACCTGCTGCAGACCATCCCCTCCCTGGCGCTTCTTGGCATCATCATGGTGGTGCTTGACCCGGGCAAGCTCACCGTCATCCTGGGCATCACCCTCTACTCCCTGCTGCCCATCGTCCGCAACACCTGCCTGGGGCTCCAGGAGGTGGACCCGGGCGTGAAGGAAGCGGCCCGGGGCATGGGCATGAGCAAGCCCTACCGCATTTTGATGGTGGAATTTCCCCTGGCCTTCCCCACCGTGTTCACCGGCATCCGCATCGCCGTGGTGAACGCCATCGGGACCGCCGTGTTCGCGGCCTTCGTGGGCGGCGGCGGCCTTGGCGGCGTCATCACCCAGGCCATCCGCATCTCCAACATGCCGCTGATCCTGGCGGCCACCGGCGTCCTCATGGTCATCGCCGTGGTGCTGGACCTCATCATGGGCTGGTTTGAAAACCAGATGCGCAAGGACAAGGGCGGTTCCCGGAAGATGTGGATCCCCGTGGCGGCGCTGGCGCTGGCCTTCGTCCTGCTGCTGCCTTACGGCCGCGGCAGCAGCGGCGATCTGATGCTTTACGACGGGGACTACTCCGAGACCCAGCTCATGCACCACATGGTGAAGATGCTGGTGGAGGACCGGACGGATCTGAACGTCACCATTCAAGACCAGATGTCCCAGGTGAACAACTTCAAGGCCCTGGTGGGCGACAAGCACACCTGCGACCTCATGATCTCCTACGACGGCACCATCCTCACCACCTTCATGGGACAGGACACGGAGGATGTGCCCGATGGCATGTCGATCTATGATTACGTCAATCAGGAGCTGGCCCGGGATTACGGCATGCGCCAGCTGGAAAAGCTGGGCTTTGACAACACCTACGCCATCGGCGTGCCCGAGTCCCTGGCGGAGGAATACGGCCTGGAGACCATCAGCGACCTGGTCCCCATCGCGGACCGGCTCACCTTCGGCGCGGAGCAGGAGTTCTTCACCCTGGAGGGCAGCATGAAGTACAATCCCTTCGTGGAGTTCTACGGCCTGCACTTCAAGGACGCCGTGTCGGTGGACATGGGGCTGAAGTACGCCGCCATTGAAAACGGCAGCTTCGACGTGGCCGTGGTCTACGCCACCGACGGGCTGAACCGCAAGGTGGGGCTGAAGGTGCTGGAGGACGATCTGGGCTTCTTCCCCGACTACAACGGCGACTTCCTGGTGCGGGACGACACGCTGGCGGCGCACCCCGAACTGGAGGACATTTTGAACCTGCTGGCGGGGAAGATCCCCACGGAGCAGATGTCCGAGCTGACCTACCAGGTGGACGTTCTGGGCCGGACCGTGGACGACGTGGCCCGGGAGTTTTTGGTGAGCCAGGGCTTGCTGGACGGTTAAAGACCTGATACGATGATTTCCGGGGAAAGCCTTTTCCCCGGAAATTTTTTTGAAACCATTCCCGCCAAACGTCGTCTATATCTGCAAAGAGAGAAGGGGGAGGATCGCTTTTATGGAGGACAGCCAGATCATCGAGCTGTACTGGGCCAGATCGGAATCCGCCATCGCGGAGACCGGCCTCAAATACGGGGGATTCCTGCAAACGATCGCCTGGAACATCCTCCGCAGCCACGACGACGCGGAGGAGTGCGTCAACGACACATACCTGCGGACCTGGAACGCCATCCCGCCCGCCCGGCCCGCGGCCCTTCGGGCGTGGCTGGGGCGCATCGCCCGGAACCTGTCTCTGGACCGCTGGAAGGAGCGCCGGACGCAGAAGCGGGGCGGCGGCGAGATGGAGGTGCTGCTGGGAGAGCTGGACGCCTGCGTTCCCGCGCCCCACGGCGTGGAAAAAAAGCTGGAGGACCAGGCGATCGCGGCGGCCGTCAGCGCGTTTTTGCGGACCCTCCCCCGGGAGAGCCGGATCATGTTCCTGCGCCGGTACTGGTACGGCGAGGATCTGTCCGCCATCGCCGGAGAACTGGGGTGCGGCCTGGGAAAGGTGAAATCCTCCCTGTTCCGCACCCGGAACGCCCTGCGGGCATACCTGGAGAAAGAGGAGGTGTTCCTATGAGGGGCGAACGGCTGTTCCGCATCCTGGGCCTGGTGGACGGGGACCTGATCGAAGAGGCGGCCGCTCCCGTGAAAAAGCGGTTCGGCCGGCGGCAGGCCGCTGCGCTGGCCGCCTGCGTGACGCTTCTTTGCGGCCTGAGCCTGGCCTGGCTCGTCACCGGCGGGTTCCACGGCATGGGCAGCAGCGCCTCCCCCGGGGAGGGCTCCTCCATCTCCGGCGGAGCCGGAAACGACGCGGGCGCGCGCTTCATGTCCTACGCCGGCCCGGTACTGCCGCTGACCATTCTGGAGCCGGACACGGGTCTGACGGCGGAGCGAAGCGTCACCTGGGACTTCGCGCCGGGGTCCGATGCGGACGGCGCGCCCCGCCAGTGGGGCGCGGAGGTGACGGACGCTTACACCCTGGGCAATCCCACGGGAGAGGACGTGACGGCGACGGCCCTGTATCCTTTCATCGGCAGCCTCGCGGAGCTGTCCGCCCTCATGCCCGAGGTGACGGTGGACGGCGCGGCGGCGGAAACCGCTCTGTATGCCGGGCCCTATGCCGGCGGCTTCTTCGGCGTGTATGGGGAAAACGGCCCGGACGGCTCCACCTGGAACCTGGCGCATCCCGCCGCATGGACGGATTATGAAGCCCTGCTGGAAAGCGGGGACTACCAGTCCCAGGCGTTGGCGGCGGCCCCGGCCCTGGACCAGGCGGTGACGGTCTATGAATTTACGGACTCCTCCGCCCCGGAGGCCTATGAAGCCGCCACCCAGGCCGTCTCCTTCACCATCGACCGGGACCGCACCGCCGTTTTGACCTACGGGTTCAACGGCATGGAGTGGGACGAGGACGGCGGCTTCCGGCGGTACAGCTATTTTGTGCCCAACGGGAGGCGTCCGGAACCGGACGTAAAGCTGCTGGCGGTGCTGGGGGACGACATCGGGGACTACGCCCTGCAAGGCTACCAAAACGGCGACTGCTCCCCCGGCAACGAGCTTTCCGGCGTGTCCTGCACCGTGACCCGGTCCGTCACCACTCTGGACGCGCTGGTGCAGCGGGTGTGTCGGGCGTATCTCGCCCAGTATGGCGGAAAGACCGCCGTTACACAGCAGGACTCCATGGACCTCCTCTCCCCCGCGCTGTTTCAAAACGCGGTGGCCGACCTGCTGTCCCGGTACGGCCTGCTGTCCGACACGCCCACAGACCGGTACAGCGACGGACGGCTGGACGATCTGGTGGGCGAGGCGCTGTCGATGGACCGGGTGCTGTACCTCCGCTTCGATGTGACGGTGCCCGCGGGCGGGCGCGCGGAGGCGTCGGCGCGGCTGTGGAAAGCGCCCAGCTTCGACTTCGGAGGCTCCGGATCGGAAAACATCGGCGTGCAGGGCTTCGACCTGGTGACGCATTCGGGGTCCTCCCTGGACTTCACCGGCCTCTCCGCCGCCATGGAAAACGCGGAGGGCGTGGAGCTCGTCCGGCAGAACCTCGGGTTGGCTCCCGGTCCGTCCGTGGAGCTGGACCTTGCGCAGCCCCACTACTATCTGGAAGTACGGCCGCTGGAAGGCCCCTGAAAAAACCGCCCCGGGGCGTTCCCCGGGGCGGTTTTTCATCCGTTTTCAACGGTGACCTGGCACATCCGCATGGCGTTCAGAGCGGTTTGATGGCTTTCCGGGGTCACCCCGGCGCAGCAGGCCGCGTCCACCACGATCTCCGCCTCCGGCAGGAAGGCTTTCAGCACCAGGGCGTTGGAGATCACGCAGATATCCGTGCACAGGCCCACCAGCGTAACGGTCTCCACCCGGCTCCCCTGCCGGCGCAGTTCGTCGTCCTGGGCCCGCAGCATCCGGGCCAGCGCCACGCTGGCGAAGGCGGGCTTGTCGATGGGCGCTTCCCGCCGCAGGGCCTCCACTTCCGGAGCCAGCTCCCAGCCCGCCGTGCCCCGGATGCAGTGGGCCACCGGGAGCTTTTGCCCCTCCTGGGTGTCCAGATAATCCGGCCCGTGGGTGTCCCGGGTGAAGAGCACCCGGCCGGGGAAGCTCTTGATCTTCTCCGCCACCTTCGGCACGATGGCCGCGGCCTCCGCCGTGCCCAGGGCCCCGTCGATGAAGTCGCTTTGCATGTCCACCACCACTAAAATGTCCATTAGATGTCCTCCTGTCAGTCAAATGTCCGCTCCTGCCCGGAAGCGTCCCAATACCAGTAAAAGTCCGTATTTCCATCGGCGTCCTGATACAGCACGGTGTGCACCCAGTCCGCCTCATATTCACGCCACTCCGCCTCCGCGTAGCTGAGGACCCGGCCGTTCCCGGCGTAATACCAGCGGGGGGCCTCGTAGCCCAAGGCCTGGGACCAGTTGTCCAGCAGCTCTTCCCCGCAGGCCATCTCCACCCGCTCCAGCTCCGGGTGCTTCTCCCGGTGGACGATGTCCAAGATCTCCTCCGCAGAGCGGACGGGGGCCGGGTCCAGGTCCTTAAAATAATAGTAGGTCAGCCAGGGCATCGGGTATCGGGGCGTGCAGTCCAATTCCGCCTCCTGCCAGGCCGACGCGTCCTCCAGCCGGATGCGGACGGGCGGGAAGGTCCCCCGGTACAGCGTCAAAGGCCGGTATTCCTCCATAACATAGGAAAAAGTGGTCTCCTCCGCCGTTCCCTCCGGCAGGCCGTAGACCTCGGCGACGCCGTTTCCGGTGTGGGTGCAGCTGCGCTCCACGGCGATCCTGGAAAGCACCAGGTCCTCCCCCTCCGGCACGAAGGTATAGACGTGGCTCCAGCGGAAGGCGCTGCCGCCGTAGTCCAGGACCCGCAGGTTCCCATCCTGGAGATCCACGCCCAGATAGGGGTCCCCCCACACCCCGCCGCACTCCCGCCCCAGCAGGATGCCGCCGCTCGCGTGGGTGACGGTCAAGCCCCCCTCCGCCGTCTCCGACAGGAGATACAGCGTCCGGGGCGTGGCGGCGAAGTCCCCGTCCGGCTCCGGCGCGGCTCCGTCCACCACCACGGCCCAGTCGGGCACGCCGTCGTTTCCCAGGTCTCCCGCCGCCCAGTCCCGGACGGTCTCCCCCGCCCCCGGCGGAACGCCCGCCCGTTCCAGCAGGGCCGCGCCCTCCGCCGCCACGGTATCCGCCGGGCTCTCCTCCGCCGAAGTCTCTTCCAGCAGCGTCTCTTCCGCCGGACGCTCCGGCGGGGCCTCCGCCGGGCCGCACCCGGCGCACAGCAGCAGGACCAGGAGGCATGCGCCGCACTTTTTCACAAAATCACCTCTTTTTATGAGCATAGCAGGCCCCGGGGAAAAAGTCGGAACAAAGCCGTAACAAAAAGGACGCCTTCCGGCGTCCTTTTTGAGGCTGTCGAAAAAGTGCCTTCGGCACTTTTTCGAGTAGGCTGCGGTCCGTCGCGCGCACTCACTGTCCGCTGTAAGCGGACAGTTCGCACACTTACGGACCGAGATGTATGTTCTCCGACGCACATGCCGCCGGAGAACATGGATCTGATTTTCTTCACGCCTCCGGGCGCGAACTCTGCGAGGCTTTTTTCAAAGCGGCGCTTCAAACAGCCCGTCCCGGCTGCAGCAGAGATACAGCTTTCCGCCGCCCCGCATCTGGGGGATGCGGACTTCGCCGCCCTGCTCCGGGTACAGCCGCACCAAAAGCAGCCGCTCCGTCCCCAGCCACGCGGCGAAGCGGAGATAGTGGTCCTTGCGCATGGGGTGGGCAAAGGTGACGTACCAATCCTCCTCCACCTCCTGCACCGACACGCCGTGCTCCCCGTCCGCCGGACGGGCCGCCAAAGGCTCCAGCCTCCGGCCGCAGCAAGTCGGCTCCCCGCCGCCGCTGGCGGTGAGGATATTGCCGCAGTCCGGGCACACATAAAATTTCGTTCGCTTCATATTTCCGGCCTCCCGCTCGTTGGGCGACAGGTCCCCGGCCAGCAGCCGTTCCACACTGACGCCGAATCTTCCGGCGAGCGCGGGCAGCAAGCTCACGTCCGGGCACCCAAGACCCCGCTCCCACTTGCTGACGGCCTGTTCGCTCACATGCAGGGCCGCCGCCAGCTCCCGCTGGGTCAGGGCCTGTTCCCGCCGCAGGCGCAAAATCAGCGCGCCGATGGCCTCACTGTCCATTCCACTCACCTCCATAGCAGGATACCAGAAAGAGTCCCCGCCGGCAATCAACGCTCCGTTGACCTCAGTCCAGCACCTGGACCGCCGCGCCCAGAACGCCGGAGCCGATATAGACGCTCAGCGTCCCGTCGATCTCGCCGTCCCACACATGGTCGTAATCCGGCAGGGCGGCGGTGAGCCGCGCCCGCAGAAGCTCCATCTCCTCCGGCGCGCCGCCGTTGGCCACGGCCAGATTGTAGCGGCGGTGGTCCCCGCAGCGCTGGCGCACCAGATCAATGAGCCTGTTCATCACCTGGCCCCGGCCCCGGACCTTCGCCACGGATTGCAGCTCCCCGTCCGGCGCAAAGGTGAGGAGGGGCTTGATCTGGAGCATGGTCCCCGCCACGGCGGTCACCTTGCCGATGCGGCCCCCCCGCTGCAGGTATTCCAGCGTGTCCACCGAGAAGAAGGGGTGGGTGTTTTGGATGAGCCGGGGCACCCGGCGCTCCGTCAGCGTCTCCCAGTCCATGCCGCAGCGCAGATCCTCCGCCAATTGCAGCATGGTCATGCCCATGCCCAGGGACCCGCTCACGGAGTCGTACACCCGGAGCTTCAGCCGGTCGTACTCCTCCCCCACCAGCCGCATGAGGTTGTAGGTCCCCGAGAGGCCCCCGGAGAGCATGACGGCGATCACGCCGTCGTACCCCTCGTCCGCCAGCCGCTCCAGCACCGTCCCCACGTCCTCCAGAGAGGGCAGGGAGGTCTGGGGCAGCTCCCCCGCCCGCAGGCGTTCATAGATGTCCCCCGCGCGGATGTCCACGCCGTCCCGGTACTCCCCGTCCGCGCAGCGGATGCGCAGGGGGACCACATGGATGCCGTTCTTCTCCGCGATCCCCGCCGGCAGATCCGCGCAGGAGTCTGTCAGCAGGGCGATCTTATGTGGCGTCATGGATTCATCTCCCTATCATTTGCGTTTTCAAAGCGGTCCTCCGGCAGGCTCTCGGCGCACAGGATCGGCACGGCGGCGAATGCGCCGTGCTCCAGCGCCGCTCCGGGGTCCAGCAGATGGTCCCGCAGCAGCCGCACGGCGAGATAGCTCTCCAGCCGGATATCCTGGTCGATCACAAAGTCGATCTTCCGCCGGAGCAGGTACGCCCGGGCATCCGGCGTCAGATCGTGGCAGATCACATGGACGGCGCCCACAAGGTCCAGGGCCTCCAGCGCCTCCACGCAGCCTACCACGGTGTCGTTGGCCAGATACACGCCCCGGATGGAGGGGTCCGCCGCAAGCTCCGCGGAAAGCCGCTGGAAGGCGATATAATCGTTATAGGTCAGGACGGAGCGCACCTGCTTTTTGGAGAAGCCGCGGGCTTCCAGCGCCTCCTGGAACCCCAGGGCCCGCTCCCGGTGGCTGAAGATCTCCGTGCTGCCCAGGGCCGTCAGCAGCGCGGCCTCCGGCCCCACCAGACGGCTCATCAGCTCTCCGGCCACCCGGCCGGTCTTGCGCACGTCCGGGCCCAGATAGGCCAGGCGGCGGCAGTCCGGGAAATCCGCGTTGTATAAAACCACGGGAAAGCCCTGCTCCGCCAGACCGTTCAACCGGGCGGAGAGCTGGGCGCTGTCCTGGGCGGCCACGGCCAGGCCGTCCACGCCCTCCGCCAGCAGCTCGTCCACAGCCTGGAGGACTTCGCTTGGAAGGTCGGACGCGCAGAGGCGGGACGCGATCTCCACCCCGCCGGGGCCGAAGTCCCGCCGCGCGTCCGCCAGGCCCCGGGCGATCTCCTGATTGAACCAGGCGCTCCAGGTCGGGATGACCACGCCCAGACGGACCTGCCCCACGGCAGGCCCCCGGAGGGGAGCGTACCCCAAATCCCGGACCGCCTCCAGCACCCGGCGGCGGACATCCTCATGGACATAGGAGCGCCCGTGAAGCACCCGGTCCACCGTCCCCCGGGAGACGCCGGACGCATCCGCGATCATTTGGATCGTAACCTTTTTCCCCATGCCGCATACCCCTTGCCGGTCAACAGACCATCTCATCTGACCAGTCCTACTATATCATATGGTATCATAAAAGCAAAGAAAAAATCAACCCGCCCAGGCAGTATGTGCATCGCACATACAGACCGCTTTTCTTTTTATGAAATATCTCGCAGAAATCTCAGTGTTTTTAACGCATTTGTAGACTTTTCTCGAAATCTCTTTTGGGTGTTTACAGGCCGTTCTCTGTGTGCTATCATCATTTTAGCACATATTATGAAAAATTAGCACATATCGCACAGGAGGAATCGTCCTATGAAGATCGGCATCATCGGCGCGGGCCGTATCGGCAAGGTCCACGCCCGGAACATCACCCGGTTCGTGCCGGAGCTTACGGTCAAGACCATGGCGGACCCATTCGCAAACGAGGAGACCCGGGCCTTTGCGGCCCAGTGCGGCATTCCGAACGTGTCCGCCGACCCCCGGGATATTCTGGACGACCCGGAGATCGCGGCGGTGCTCATCTGCTCCTCCACGGATACCCACGCCCATTTCATCGAAGAGGCCGCCGGGGCGGGCAAGCACATCTTCTGCGAAAAGCCCATCGACTACGACCCGGACAAGGTCCGCGCCGCCATCCGCGCCGCCCGGGACGCGGGCGTGAAGCTCCAGATCGGCTTTTGCCGCCGGTTCGACCACAACCACCGGGCGGTGTACGACCTGGTGCGCAGCGGGAAGGTCGGCGCGCCCCAGCTCATCCGGATCAGCTCCCGGGACCCGGAGCCGCCCCCCATCGGCTATGTCAAGGTCTCCGGCGGCATTTTTTACGACATGATGATCCACGACTTCGACATGGCC
>JAEXWS010000087.1 GCA_023406225.1 Bacillota bacterium
CGGTCGGTCCATCTTCCAGAAGCGGTGCAGCACCGCCGCCATCTGCTGGCGGGTGACGGGCCGGGAGAGCATCAAGCCCCCCTCGGCGTTCCCGGTCAGAACGCCGTTCTCCACGGCCCATTTGACCGCATCCTTCGCGTAATCCGCAGGCGTGTTGTCCATGCGTCCCTCCTCCAATCTCGCCTTGAACGCGGCTCAGGGAGCCGCGCCGATCATATAGCTGGGACAGTGCTTCCCCGTCACGTCAAAGTGGCGGCACACCCGCTCCGGCGGGATGCCGTAACGGGCCATCAGCTCCCTGCACAGGCCAGCCGCGTTCGCAAGCGTGGCCTCGCCGGCCTGGCACACGCCGTTTTTCACGGTGTCGCACAGCTCCACGCTGAAGCTGTTGGCGTTGGTGACCAGGCCGCAAAGCGTCCCGCCGCCGGTCCTGTCCGCGTTGGCGTACTTCCCGCCGCCCACCGCTCAGGCGGTCCGCAGGTCCGGCACGGAGCGGTATACCGTGGTATCATCCACAAAATAGTGGGCGCCGGCCCCCACGGTGCGGCTCTGGAAATAAGCGGCGTTGCCCGCCGTTTTATCTCCGTCGTTGCCGGTGTAATGGATCACCAGGTATTGGATCTGTCCCGCCGTCCAGGCGCCGCCGTAGTTCCCGGGCGCCGCCAGCAGTTCCTTCACCGGACGGTTCACCGCAGCACGGCTTTCACGGCATAGCCCTCTTCGTCATAGGTCACGGCATAGGTCCGGCCCGCCGCCGTCTGCTCCACGGTCCTCCCCGCCAGCTCCGCCCGGCGGAGTGCTCTTGTTCCTCAATACGCCAAACAGATATCCCCCGGCCTTCCCGGGGCGGAGCCCAGCGGAGCGGGTCCGGCCCGAAAGCGAAGAAATTCCCTGTCCGGCTAAGAAGCCTCGCCGCGTAAGCGGCGGGGTTTCGTGCCAAACAGGGAATTTCTGAGCTGGCGGAGAAGGAGAGATTCGAACTCTCGAGACCCTTTAGGGGCCTACATGATTTCCAATCATGCGCCCTCGACCAACTAGGCGACTTCTCCATAGCTGTTCCAGTCATGCTGCCAAAAGCGACAGCGTTATTATTATAGCAGAGGATTTTCCAAAGTCAAGCCCCAATCCGCACATTTTCGCAAAAAGGGGGCGGGAGGCCGGCGCCTCCCGCCCCCTTTTGCGTCAGCGCATCTCGGAAACGATGTTGTCCACGGCGTGGTCCACGGCGACTCCCAGCTTGTGGATGCTCTTCCCCACCTGCGTTTTCATGGACTGCCTGCCGCAGGGCATCATCATTCCTAGCGCCGCGCCGGCCATCATGCCGGCGCCTATACCGACCCAAAATCCGGTACACATCTTCATCTCAGTCACTCCTTTTCGGCACGGGCTTATTATGCGCAGGATCCGGGAAAAAATCACGGCAGGAGGATTTGCCAAAATCCGTTATAAAGGCTATAATCGATACATAAAATCAGACAGGCACTTGGGAGGCAGCTATGACCAGACTCTATCTCATCCGCCACGCGGAGGCGGAGGGCAATCTCTACCGCATCGCGCAGGGCCAGTACAACAGCATTTTGACCGACCGGGGCTGGCGGCAGGTGGAGGCCCTGTCCCGCCGGTTCGCGGACGTCCCCATCGACGCGGTGTATTCCAGCGACCTCTACCGCACCTGCGCCACCGCCAGCGCCATTTACAGGCCCAAGGGCCTGCCTCTTCACCGGCGGCGGGACCTGCGGGAGATCTGCGTGGGCGAATGGGAGCAGAAGACCTGGGGCGAGATCGCCCGAAAGGACCCGGTGCAGCTTGAAAATTTTGGCCGGGCCCTGCACCTGTGGCACGTGGAGGGCGCGGAAACGCCCTGGGAGGTCCGGGACCGGGTCCTGGCCGCCGTCCGGGAGATCGCGGCGGAAAACGACGGCAGGACCGTGGCGGTCTTTTCCCACGGCTGCGCCATCCGCATCCTGCTGTCCACGCTCCAGGGCCGCTCCATCGAGGAGCTGGCCGGGACCTCCGTGGGGGACAACACCTCCGTCTCCCTGCTGGAGGCGGAGGGCGGAGACATCCATGTGGTCTATCAGGACGACAACAGCCACCTGACCGATGCGACCTTTGCCGCCGGAGAGCCGCCCCGGAAGCAGGCCAACGGCCTGGAGCCGGGCCTGTACTTCCAGCCCCTTCACCTGCCGGAGCAGGCGGCGTTCCTGCGGGAGTGCGTCCGGGAGTCCTGGGCGGACGGCGACCGCCCCTGGGACGAGGCGGTTTTGCAGGAAGAGGCCCGGCAGCGGCCCGCGCTGGTGGGCTTTTTGAACGGGGAGCCGGCGGGCGTGGTACAGTTCCACCCGGAGAAGGAGGCGGAGGACGGCTGCGGCTGGATCTCGCTGTTCTGCGTCCGGAAGCCCTTCCGCAAACGGGGCTGCGGCACGCAGCTTTTGGGCCAGGCCGTGGCCTATTACCGTCCTCTGGGCCGGAAGCGGCTGAAGCTGGCGCTTTCCGGGGACGGCGCGGCCCGCCTGTTTTCCACGGAGTACGGCTTCCGCCCGGCGGGACGGACGGCGGACGGCCGGACCCTCTGGGAGAAGGCCATCGGGTACGACCCGGAATTTCTGGGGACGGGCGCGTATTTGCGTTGACTAACCGGGCCGGCGGTTCCTATAATGGACATACAGAAGAAACGACCCATAAGAGGGAGTAGCTGACATCTTCCGGAGGAGGATGTGGTGTGGCTCGTCAGCACGGCGGCGCGATCGCCGCCCGGGGCACGTCAAAAGCAGCGAGACTTTTATGGTATGTGGCCGCGGCGGGGATACCCGCTCCATTTCCGCATACCATAAGAGTCTCGCTGAATTTTTGGAAAGAGCGGTAAATGAGCATGAGTATTTGGTTGACGGTCCTTTTGTTTTTACTGGGGCTGGCCCTGATCGTCAAGGGCGGCGACTGGTTTTTGAACGGCGCGGTCTGGATCGCGGAGGCCACGGGCGTTCCCCGGTTCATCATCGGCGCCACCATCGTATCCCTGGCCACCACCCTGCCGGAGCTGACGGTCTCCGTCACGGGCGTTCTGGCGGGGGAAGTGGACTTGGCGGTGGGCAACGCCGTGGGGTCCGTGACGGCCAACCTGGGGCTCATTCTGGGCATCTCCGTGGTGTGCCTCCCCTCGGCGGTCATCCGCAAGCAGTTCGACCTGAAGGCGGGGCTGATGATCGCGGGGGCCGGGCTGCTGACGGTGCTGTGCCGGGGCGGCGTGCTGCCGGTGGTCCCCAGCCTGCTGCTGTTCGTGGTGTTCGGGCTGTATTTGTGGAACAACATCGCGGACGCCCGGACCAGCATGGCGGAAAGCCGGGAGGCGGGCGGAAAGCGCCGGACCACCTCCCACCGGCAGATGGCGCGAAAGCTTTTCTCCTTCGTGGTGGGCGTGGTCTGCATCGTGGCGGGGTCCCGGCTGCTGATCGACTACGGCAGCGAGCTGGCGCTGCTGCTGGGCGTGCCCGCCAGCATCATCGGCGTGACCATGGTGGCCATCGGGACCTCTTTGCCGGAGCTTGTGACCACCATCACCGCCATCGTGAAAAAAGAGGCGTCCATGTCCGTGGGGAACATCATCGGCGCCAACGTCATCGACCTGACCATGATCCTGCCCGTGTGCTCGGCGGTGTCCGGCGGGCGGCTGACCATCGGCGGCCAGACCACGGCCCTGGACCTGCCCGCGTGCCTGCTTTTGTGCTGCGTGGCGGTGCTGCCGCCGCTGGTGAAGGGGCGGTTTTACCGCTGGCAGGGCGTTTTGATGCTGGGGCTGTACGCCGCGTATATGGCGATCCTGGTGGTTTGAAAGCAGGGCCTGCCGCGGCAGGCCCTGTTTTTCGCAAAAACGCCCCGTTTCCGCGCCTTTGCGCAAAATCGGAAGTCCGGTCATTGATTCTCCGCCCCGGAATGTGTATAATACAGACAGCGGCTTTCGGCGCGCCGTTTTGTGGATTTTATACAAATTTTTTCTTAGCTTGACAAACTTTTTTTGGTTTTGTATGATAGAAGAAATTACCAAGCCCGGCCGGGCTCCAGAAAGGACTGAGCCAATGGAAGAAATCTTACGCATGGAGCATATCACCAAGCGTTTCGGAGAGGTCTACGCCAACCGGGACATCAATCTGGACGTCCGCCGCGGGGAGGTACATACGCTTTTGGGCGAGAACGGCGCGGGCAAATCCACGCTGATGAACGTCCTCTTCGGCCTTTACCAGCCCACGGAGGGCAGCATCTATCTCCACGGCAAAAAAGTCCGCATCGACTCCCCCGCCCAGGCGGTGAAGCTGGGCATCGGCATGGTCCACCAGCACTTCATGCTGGTGGAGGCGATGACGGTGTTTGAAAACATCATCCTGGGAGACAAAAACACCAAGGGCGTCTTCATCAACAAGGAGGCCCGAAAAAAAGAGATCCTGGAGCTCTCCGGGCGGTACGGCCTGGACGTGGAGCTGGACAAGCCCGTGACGGAGATCGCCGTGGGCGCCCAGCAGCGGGTGGAGATCCTAAAGGCCCTGTACCGGGGGGCGGAGCTGCTGGTGCTGGACGAACCCTCCGCCGCCCTGACGGATATCGAGGTGGAGGGCCTTTTCAAGATCATGCAGAAGCTCACCCGGGAGGGCAAGAGCATCATCTTCATCAGCCACAAGATGCGGGAGGTGCTGCGCATCTCCGACCGGATCACCATCCTGCGGGCGGGGCAGACGGTCTGCACCCTGGACCGGGCCGCCACCACCGGCGAGGAGCTGGCAAACCTGATGATCGGGCGGGAGCTGGTGCCCTCCCAGTACAAGAAGGTCGAACAGCCCGGCGAGCCGGTCATCCAGCTTCGGGACGTGGATTTTCAAAAGCGCTCCAAGCACAACGGCCTCAGCGGCGTGAGCCTGACGGTGGGCCGGGGGGAGATCGTGGGCATCGCGGGCGTGGACGGCAACGGCCAGAGCCAGCTTGCCCAGGTGGTCACCGGCGTTTTGACGCCGGAAGGCGGCGAGGTGGACATGAAGGGGTCCCGGGTGGCCCAGTTCACCCCCAACGGCTTCATCCTGGAAAACGTGTCCCACATTCCCGAGGACCGGAACAAGATGGGCCTCATCGGCAACATGTCGGTGAAGGACAACATCGTGCTCAAGGCCACGGACAGCCCGGAGTTTTCCGACGGGCGGGGCCTGCACCTGAAAAAGAAGGCCATCCGGGCCTATGCCCTGAAAATGCAGGAAAAGTACGACATCCGCTGCGCCTCCATCGAGCAGGAGGCCCGGAACCTCTCCGGCGGCAACCAGCAAAAGGTCATCCTGGCCCGGGAGCTGGAGGGCGAGCCGGACCTGCTGGTAGCGGTCCACCCCACCCGGGGACTGGACATCGGCGCCACCCGCTTTGTCCACGACACCATGATCGAGGCCCGGGACCGGGGCTGCGGCGTGCTGCTGATCTCCGCCGACTTTGACGAGATCCTGGAGGTCTCCGACCGCATCATCGTCATGTTCGAAGGGCAGGTCATGGGCGTGTTCTCGGGCAAAAATCCCCCCATCGAGGAGATCAGCCTGGCCATGGCCGGCAAATAAGGAGGCGCAAGGGATGAAAAACAGCAACAAGCTCATCAATTTCCTGGTTCCCGTGATCTCCGTGCTGCTGGCCTTTTTGATCGGCTGCATCATCATGGCGGCCCTGGGGGCCAATCCGCTGACGGCGCTCCAGTCCCTGTGGATCGGCGCTTTCGGCAGCGTGCGGAACCTGGGCACCACCCTGTCCCGGTCCACGCCGCTGATCTTCACCAGCTTGTGCGCCTGCTTCGCCTACCGCTGCGGCGTGTTCAACCTGGGCGGAGAGGGCCAGTTCCTGGCCGGGTCCATCGCCTGCTGCTATGTGGCCACCCAGAGCGGCCTCACCGGCCTTCCGGCCATTTTGCTTTGTCTGGCGGCGGGCACCCTGGCGGGCGGCCTCTGGGCGGCCGTCCCCGGCCTGCTCAAGGTCTACCGGGGCCAGAACGAGATGATCATCTCCATCATGCTCAACTACGTGGCAACGCTCTTCATGGGCGTGGTGTACACGAACTGGCTGCGGGAGGGCAGCGTGCCCCAGACCGCCTCCGTGCCCGACGCCACGAAGCTCAGCCGCATCTTCGGCCTGCGGGCCACCACGGCCTTCGTCTTGGCCATTGCGGCGGGCCTTTTGATCTACTATTTCCTGTTTTACACCTCCAAGGGCTTCCAGCTCCGGGCGGTGGGACTGAACATGACGGCCGCCCAGTTCAACGGCTTCGCCGTCAAAAAGTACATCCTCTTCAGCTTCATCGTCTCCGGCGCCATCGCGGGCCTGGGCGGCAGCGCCGAGCTGCTGGGCACCCAGTACCGCCTCATCAACGGCTTCGGCGCGGGATACGGTTTCGACGGCGTGGCCATGGCCCTCATCGGCCAGCTCCATCCCCTGGCCACCGTGCTGGTGGCGATCTTCTTCGCGGCGCTGCGGGTGGGGTCCACCACCATGCAGGCGGCCACCGGCGTCCCCACCAGCGTATCGGACATCATCCAGGCCCTGGTGATCGTGTTTACCGTGGCGGGCCTCGCCATGGTGAAGCTGCCCCAGTTCAAGACCCTTGTGGACCGGCTGTTCGAGAAGAAGGAGGCTGCGTGATATGGATGCGACGTTTATCTCCAACCTGATCCTCGCCAGCGTCCGCATGGCGACGCCCCTGATCTTCCTGAGCCTGGCGGAGCTTTACTCCCAGCGGGCGGGCCTGGTCCACATCGGACTGGAGGGCCTGGCGGCCATCGGCTCCCTGACGGGCTTTCTGGTGAGCCTTCTCACCGGCGATCCCTTTGTGGGCGTGCTGGCGGGCGCGGCCGTGGGCGTTCTGGTCAACATGATCTACGCCTACGCCACCATCAACCTCTGCGCGGAGCAGATCGTATACGGCATGGCCATCAACATCTTCGCTCCGGCCCTGGCGGCCTTCATCTACCGGGTCTATTTCGGCGCGGGCAGCGAGCTGGTGCAGGTGGCGTTGATGGGGACCCTGGCCTCCATGCTGGGCGTCACGTCCAATAATTTCCTGGTGAAGCTCCTGCTGGACCAGACGCCCATGGTGTATCTGGCCTACGCCCTGGTGATCTTCACCGCCGTCTACTTCAACAAAACCAAGTCCGGCCTGAATTTCAAGGCCGTGGGCGAATATCCCAAGGCGGCGGCGACGCTGGGCATCAACGTCATCGGCGTGAAATACGCGGCCTGCGTGATCTGCGGGGCGCTCTCCGGCATCGGCGGCGCGTACCTCACCACCTGCTACTCCACGACCTATGTGGACGGCAATGTGGCGGGCCGGGGCTTTATCGCCCTAGCGGCGGTGATCTTCGGCCGCTGGAGCGCCGGCGGCGTGCTGCTGGCGTGCCTGTTCTTCGGCTTTTGCGACGCACTGCAGATCCGTTTGCAGGTGGGCAGCTTCGGCCTGCCCTACCAGTTCTTCCAGATGATCCCCTACGTGGCCACCGTGGTCGTTCTGGCGGCCATCGGCATGCGCAAGGCCGGACCCAAGGGCGTGGGCGCCCCCTACCGCAAGGAAGAGCGGTAACTCTCCGGTAATGGCCGCTTTCAGGCGGTTGTTATAGTTCCAACCAACCTATTCGATTTGGAGGATACACAATGAAAAAGATGCTTGCACTGGTCCTTGCTCTGGGGATGGCCCTGTCCCTTGCCGCCTGCGGCAGCGGCGGCACCACCACCCCGCCTCCCGCGGAGGGCGGAAACGAGGGCGGCGGCGCGCCCGCCGCGGCCTACAAGGTCGCCATGATCTGCGACTCCAGCATTTCCGACGGCGGCTGGGGCATGTCCTGCTACAACGCCATGGTGGACGCGGCCGCCAAGTACGGCTGGACCACCGAGGTCTCCGACAGCATCGAGCAGTCCGCCTACTACGACAACATCGTTACTTACTGCGATCTGGGCTATGACCTGATCTACGCCCCCGGCAACCAGTACACCGACGCGGTGCTCCAGGCCGCCGAGGAGTATCCCGACGTGGCCTTCGCCCTGCTCAACGGCGGCGAGGACACCCCCGCCAAGGCCGTCAACGGCAACGTGACCTCCCTGCTGCCCAACGCCCAGCAGGTCGGCTGGATCGCCGGCGCGCTGGCGGGCCTCATGACCGAAAGCGGCAAGATCGCCTTCATCGGCGCCATGGAGCTGGACACCACCAAGGGCAAGTACGAGGGCTTCAAGGAGGCCGCCGCCTACGTGGGCGAGCAGGCCGGCAAGACCGTGGAGACGCTGGACATCGTGTATTCCAACTCCTTCTCCGCCTCCGACAAGGGCATCGAGTTCGCCAAGGCCATGATGGACCAGGGCGCGGACGTGTTCTTCGGCGACGCCTCCGCCGTCGACTCCGGCGCGCGCCAGGCCATCGACGAGGCCAACGCCGCAAGCGGCTCCGTCAAGGTCTACGACATCGCCCAGCCCTCCGACCTGCTGGGTCAAAACGAGTGCATCATCTGCAGCCAGGTGACCGACAACTCCTCTCTGGTGGGCCTTTGCATGCAGGCCATCCAGGACGGCACCTTCGGCGGCGAGGTCATTTACGGCACCATGCAAAACGGCGTGCTGTCCCCCGGCGCCATCAGCGACCTGGTGCCCGCCGACGTCCAGGAGCAGTACCAGTCTTACATCGACCAGATGATCGACGGCACCTTTATGAAGTAAAAAAACCGTCAAAAGGACCCCGGCCTCTTACGAGGCCGGGGTCTTTTTTCCTCACGGTCACTCCGCCTTGGGCTCCTCGCTCTCAAACACGGCTTTGGCGCTGGCGGCAAGGCCCGCCAGCCCCTGGAGCTCGGAGGGGATGATGATCTTCGTGGCCTTGCCGTCCGCCACCTTCTCCATCGTCTCCAGGGCCTTCAGCTTTACCACCTGGTCGTTGGGCGCGGCTTCGTTCAAAAGCTTCAGGGAGTCGGCCAGGGCCTTCTGGACCTCCATGATGGCCTGGGCCTCGCCCTCGGCCTTCAAGATGGCGGCCTGCTTGGCGGCGTCGGCCCGCAAAATGGCGGACTGCTTCTCGCCCTCGGCCACCAGGATCTGGGACTGCTTCTGGCCCTCGGCCTGAAGGATGGACTCCCGGCGCTCCCGCTCCGCCTTCATCTGCTTTTCCATGGCGTTCTGGATCTCCTTGGGGGGGATGATGTTCTTCAGCTCCACCCGGTTCACCTTGATGCCCCAGGGGTCCGTGGCCTCGTCCAGGATGGCCCGCATCCGGGTGTTGATGGTGTCCCGGCTGGTGAGGGACTGATCCAGCTCCATGTCGCCGATGATGTTGCGCAGGGTGGTGGCGGTCAGGTTCTCAATGGCGTTCATGGGGTGCTCCACGCCATAGGTATACAGCTTGGGGTCCGTGATCTGGAAATAGATGACGGTGTCAATCTGCATGGTGACGTTGTCCTTGGTGATGACGGGCTGGGGGGCGAAATCCGCCACCTGCTCCTTCAAGGAGACCTTCTTGGCGATGCGCATGGCCACAGGGACCTTGAAGTGGAAGCCCACGTTCCAAACCGTGTGAAACGCGCCCAGAAATTCCACCACATAAGCCCGGGACTGCTGGACGATGTTGATGCAGCTTGCCAGGACCACCAGGACCAGAAGCACCACGACGACGATCGCGATCGTTCCAAAACTCGGCATTATTTCATATCCTCCATCACTTTTATTTTTTCAACAAAGAGCTTGACGCCCTCCATTTTTACGATCTTCACAACGCTGTCCGCCGGGATCACGCCGCCGTCCGCGCTGCGGGCGGTCCAGGTCTTGCCGTCCACATAGACGGCCCCGGACGCGTTTTCGTTGTCGATGGCCTCCGTCACCTTGGCCTCCAGGCCCAGGACCCGGTCCGCGTTGGTGGGCACGGCGCGGCCCGCGGTGAGCTTGCGCACCAGCGGCCGGGTGGCCGCCAGCGCGGCGGCGGACACGGCGATAAACAACACCACCTGGACCAGCGCCGGCGCGCCCGCCACCGCGCCGATCAGCGCCGCCGCGGCCCCCGCCACGAACCAGATGGACACCAGGCCCGCCGTGACGGCCTCCGCCGCGCCGAACAGCACGATGGCGCCCAGCCAGACCCAAATCATCATATTCATCTGCAAAAACCCTCCTTTCAGAGTCTTTTTCCTGCCGGTTATGAATTGATTGTATCACGCCTTTGTTCAGAATACTATTTCATTTCGGTAACAATCCTGCGCATTGCGGATTTTTCGGATTCCTGTTATAC
>JAEXWS010000101.1 GCA_023406225.1 Bacillota bacterium
CCGCCGCAGGCGGTCATGGTCAGCGCGAGTGCAAGGGTCAGTATCAAAGCAAGTGTCTTTTTCATACGTTTCTTCCTCTCTTTCATGATTTGTGGTTCTATTTCAGCGCTTGCGCGCAGAAATACGGGCGGACCGCCAACGCGCTTACATCGCGCAAAACGATTTGGTCAAGCGCGGGCCCTTACGGGACTGATCCCTATACAGCAAATTGCGCGCCAACGGCTGAAACATTATTTTTGCAAACGGAAGCGCCGGTTTTCTCCGGTTTTCCGTTTCAAAACGGGCTGGATCTCAAAATTTACCGCTTGCGGGTTATGACGATATGCATAGTGCTATGCAAAATGTCATAACCTGTCTTGACAGGGTCGGAGATCATTGCTATGGTATCTTTAAAAGAAATTTGAAAGACGGCAGGGAGGCGGTGGAGATGTCTTCTCCGGATCGGGCGCCCGAGGATATGAGCAATACGGAACTGCTGCTGATGGGCATATTTGGAAAAGAGAACAATGTCGTCATTGCGGACGCAGTGATGATCTGCGACAGCGCCGGCACGGTCCTTTCCGTTCATGATACCTATCAGGATTTTTTCGGCGTCACCAAGGCCTATGTGGTGGGCAAAAGCGTTTATGATTTGGAGCGGGAGGGGATCTTCGTCCCCTCCATCACCCGCATGGTCATCGAACAGCAGCGGCGCGTGGTGGCCACGCAGCGCAACCGGGAAGGGGTTTTGATCCTGACGACGGGCCTTCCCATCTTTGACGCGCAGAACATCCTGCGCTATGTGGTCTGCTTTAACGCCATGGATGTGGCGCAGCTGGAGAACATCCAGAGGAAGTATAACGAGCTGAGGACCGTCCTGGAGTATAAAAGCGAGGAGGTGGATATCCTCCGGCAAAGGGTCCTGAAGCCCGGCAGCATGCAGTTTCGCAGCGCCAATATGATCCGCATGTGGGAGTGCGCCATGCAGTTCGCCTCCACGAAAGCCAACATTTTGATCACGGGCGAGACGGGGGTGGGCAAAAGCCTCATCGCCAGGGAGATCCACTCGGCCAGCAAGCGGAGGGACGGCCCCTTTGTGGAGATCAACTGCGCGACGCTTCACGAGAACCTGATCGAATCCGAGCTGTTCGGCTATGAGCGGGGCGCTTTTACGGGCGCCAATTCCGCGGGAAAGATCGGCAAGATCGAGCTGGCCTCCGGCGGGACGCTGTTTCTGGATGAGATCGGGGAGCTGTCTCTTTCGGCGCAGACAAAACTGCTGAACGTCATTCAGAACAAGACGCTGGAGCGTGTGCAGGGCAACAAAAAGATATTCGTGGATTTCAGGCTCATCGCGGCCACGAACTGTAATTTGCTGGAGGCGGTGGACAAGGGCTTGTTCCGGCGGGATTTTTACTATCGGCTGAACGTCGCCCGGCTCCACATCCCGCCTCTGCGGGAGCGGAAGCTCGACATTTCGATCCTGGCCAATTTCTTTCTGCGCCGCTTTGAGGAGGAATATGAGAAGCAATTGTCCTTCTCTCCCCAGTTCATCGATTTTTTGGAGCAGTATTTCTGGCCCGGAAACGTCCGGGAACTGGAGAACCTCATCGAACGAATGGTCATCACGGCGGCCAGCAACGTGATCGACGTCGACTATCTACCTATTGATATGATTCAGGAGATGGATATCATTCCCCATCGGACATCTGCGGACTCCCTGCCGAAGATGCTGGAGGCGTACGAGAAGAAGATCCTTTTGAATTCCATCAAGCGCCACCGGACCACGGTGGCGGTGGCCAGGGATCTGGGGATCAGCCAAAGTGCGGTGAGCCGAAAAATTGCAAAATACTTCGGCGGCGCCGCCGCGCCGGAGGAAATGCTTCAGGGGGACCCGGATTGACGCGGCCGGGAGCGCCGCCGGAAGGGATATGAAAAGCGCCCCGGTCCTGTGCGGGACCGGGGCCTTGTTTTTGCCCACGCGGGAAGGGGGAGATGCGGGCCGGCCCCCGGATGTCGGAGGGCCGCGCCCGAGGGATTTATGCAAAAACGCCCGGCGCAGGGCAGATCTGCCTTGCGCCGGGCGTTTTTTCGATGGAAGCGGGACCGCTCAGCCGAACAGGGTGACGAGTCCGGTGGTAAACGCCGGAATAAACGTCAGCATCAGCAGCTCGAGGAGCAGCACGATAAAGAATGGGACGCTCTCTTTGATAAAATCCTTGATCTTACACCCGGTCTCATTGCACACCACGAACATCAGCGTGCCCATGGGAGGCGTCATGCAGCCGATGGAGACGTTGAAGATGATGACCATCAGGATCTGGACCTCGTTGATGCCGTACTGCACGGCGATGGGGAACAGCAGGGGGACCAGGATGATCATGATGGCGTTGCCCTCCAGGAACATTCCGCAGATGAGCAGGAAGAGGTTCATCAGGAGCAGGAACACATATTTGTTGGGGCTGATCTGGAGCATCATCTCCGTCAGCGTCTGGGGGATGCGCTCTTTGGTCAGCACCCAGCTCAGGGCGGAGGCCGCGCCGATGATGAGCATGATGCCCGCGGTGGAGGTCACGGTTTCCTTCAGGCCCTTAACGATCTTCTCAAAGTTCAGCTCCCGGTAGAGCAGTCCCAGGAAGATCGAGTAGAGCACGGCCACCGCGCCGGCCTCCGTGGCGGTAAAGACGCCCAGACGCACGCCGCCGATGATGATGACGGGCAGGCACATAGGCAGGATGGCGGAGCGGACGACATGGCCGGCCTTGCCCTTGGGAAGCTGCTCGCCCTTGGCGCGGGTGGGCCGGTAGCCCCGCTTGTGGGAGATGATGGAGACGCAGACCATCTCGCCGACGCACAGCAAAATGCCCACGCCGATGCCGGAGATGAACAGCTTGCCGATGGACACGTTGGCAAGGGAGCCGCAGAGGATCATGGCGATCCCGGGCGGGATGATGGGGGTGATCATGGCGGATGCGGCGGTGACGACGGAGGAAAAGGCCTTGCTCATCCCGTTGCGCTCCATGGGCGGCACCAGGAGCTTGGCCTCCATGGCGGCGTCCGCCAGGTTGGAGCCGGAAAGACCGCCCATCAGGGTGGACAGCAGCACGTTCACCTGGGCGAGGCCGCCCCACATGTGGCCGGTGAGCAGGTCGCAGAGGTCCATGATCCGCTTGCTGACGCCGGAGGAGTTCATAAAGATACCGGCGCATACGAAGAAGGGGACCGCCAGCAGCGTCAGGCCCTGGACGGAGGAGGCCAGCCGCTGGGCCAGGATCATGGAGGAGACGGCGGGGTTCAGGAAGAAATAGCTGGCCGTGCCGGCGATGACGGACAGCCAGACCGGCACCTTCATGAACAAAAGCACCAGCATCAAGATCACAGCGATCGCAACGGTATTCACTCGCCTTCCCCTCCCTTCAAATCAACTCCGCGCACATAGCGCTGGTAAGACGCCCACAGCATCGATACGATCATCAGCACCCCGCCGATGGGGAGGGCCAGATAAACCACGCTGTAAGGCAGCCGCAGCAGATTCGTCACCTTCCCGGTGGAGGTGAGCTGAAAATAGTAGATGAACTCCTGGCTGCACAGGTAGCCCAGGATCACAAGCTGGATCAGCACGTCGATCCGCTCCACGAAGCCGCCCAACTTTTTCGGCAGGGAATCCACCAGGATCTCCACCGACACATGGGCGCCCTTCCGGAAGGCCGCGCTGCCGCCGATGAACGTGATCCACATAAAGAGCAGGCCCTGCACCTCTTCCATCCAGGCGATGGGGCTGCGGAAAATATAGCGTTTCAGCACGCCCGCGGACGTGAGGGCGATCAGCACGGCCAGCAGGATCACCGTAAACGTCAGGTCCAGGTTCCCAAGGATCTGCAGCGGCGCCGATTTTTTCTTTTCGTTCATGTTTCCGATCATTCCTTTCCAAGCTGCGGATGAAAAAACGGAAGCGGTCAGGCCGTCTTTCCATCCCCGGCGATTTTGCCGGACCCGTTATATGGCGGAGGGGGTCCGTTCACACATAGTTGCAGACCCGGGCGATGGCCGTCTCCATAAAGCCGAGAGACTCCGACTTGGTCGCCTTGCCGCTGGCGATCTCGCAGATCTCCCGCACCAGGGCGTCCGCCATCCCGCCGATGTCCTCCGGCGCGTCCAGAAGCGCGCTGGCGTCCACGTCGATGTTGTCCTTCATCCTGCCGTAGGTGATCTTGTTGGCCGTCAGCTTGATGACCGGGGCCACCGGGTTGCCGGTGGGCGTGCCGCGGCCGGTGGAAAACACCACCAGCTGGCACCCCCCCGCGATCATGGCGGCCACGGAGGACGGGTCGTTGCCCGGCGTATCCATGATGACCAGCCCCTCGCCGGCGCGCATCTGCTTGGCGTAGTCATAGACGGCGTTCACAGGGCGGTGGCCGCTCTTGTGGATGCATCCCAGGGATTTTTCCTCAAGCGTGGTGATGCCGCCGGCCTTGTTGCCCGGGGAGGGATTGCCCTCCCGGGGGTCGGAGCCCACCAGGGCCAGGGCCTGCTCGTAGCGGTGCACGATGTCGTAAATGCGCTGGCGGATCTCCGGCGTCGCGCCCCGCCGGGCCAGGATGTGCTCCGCGCCGATAAATTCCGTGGTCTCGCTCAAAACCGCGGTGCCGCCCATGTCCACGATGCGGTCGCAGGCCTCGCCGATGAGGGGATTGGCCGCAAGGCCGCTGGTGGGGTCGCTGCCGCCGCACTCCGTTCCCAGCAGCAGCTCGCTGACGGGAAATTCCTCGCGGCGCAGCCTGGAGGCCTCCTGCACCAGTTCTCTGGCGGCGCGGGTGGCCTGCTCCACCGTGGCGATGGTCCCGCCGCACTCCTGGATGATGAACTGGCGCAGGGGCTTGTTGGTCCGCCGGCGGATGGCCTCCGTCACCAGGTCCATCTGGCAGTTTTCGCAGCCCAGCGAGACCACAACGGTCCCATATATGTTGGGGTTGGCCGCAAAGCCCGCCATCACGTCCATGGTAAGCTGCTGGTCCGCCGGGACCTGGGCGCAGCCGTTTTGATTGTGAAAGGTGACGGCGCCCTCCACCTGGGACGCGATGATCCTCGTCGTGTCCGCCGCGCAGATCGACGCGGGCAGGATCAGGACCTTGTTGCGGACGCCGACGCGGCCGTCGGGCCGCCGATACCCCCAAAAATTCATGCCGTTTCCTCCTTTTATAACGTTTCCCGCCTGCTCAGCACATTGTGCACATGCACGTGGCTGCCCGCCGGGATATCCTCCGCGGCAACGCCGATGTGCTCGCCGTATTTGACCACGGGCTGTCCCTTGGGGATCAGCGCGCATGCGATCTTATGATAGGTGGGAACGTCGCCTGACGCCGTGATTTCACAGACGGTCCCGCGTTTGACAAAGGAAACCGTATCGCCTTGTTTGACCTCGCCCAGCACAACCGCAACGTTGTCCCTCGCGTCGATCACAGCAGCCTTCATATCGTCATTTCTCCTTTATATCCCCTGGGGCGGCAAGAAGGGGGGACAAGCCTTTTTATCGACTTGTCCCCCTCCATCAGTTTGATAGAACCCGTAAAATTGATTTGTCTGTGCGATCAGCTGATCATGGCGCGGATATTCTCGTACAGGCCGTCGCTCCAGTTGGCGGTCACGTCGGGATTGTCATAGATCTTCAGCGCGGCTTCCTTGAAGCGAGCCATCTCGGCGTCGTCGGGATAGATGATCTCCACGCCGTTGCTCTCCATGTCGCTGATGTACTGGCCGATCATCTCGTCCTGCTTCTGGTTGTGGAACAGGCCGGCTTCGTCGCCCGTCTCGCACAGGATCTTCTGCTGTTCCTCGGTCAGGCCCTGGAACCAGGCTTCGGAGGTGATCCACTGGATGGGCATGCGGATGTAGTCGATCATGGTGATGTACTTGGCGACCTCATAGTAGGCCTGGCCGTACAGGGTGGCCATGGGGTTCTCCATGCCGTCGATGGTGCCCTGCTGGGTGGCGGTGTAGACGTCGCCCAGAGCCATGGCGGTGGGGGCCGCGCCCATCTCCTCCCAGGTCTTCATCTGCATCACGTTGTTGGGGGTGCGGATGATCATGCCGGAGAGGTCCTCCAGGGTCCGCACGGGCTTGGTGGTCATCAGCTCACGGACGCCGTAGGCCCAGTTGGAGGAGACGAGGCGCAGGCCGTTTTCGCTGAGCTGTTCGCTCTGGGTCTGCCACCAGTCGGTCTCCAGCAGCTTAAAATACTGGTCCCAGTCGTCATAGATGTAGGGAGCGGAGGCGATCCCCATTTCCTTCGCGCCGTAATCGGCCCAGAAGGCGGCGTCGCCGATGTGGATGATGCCCTCGCCCATCTGCATCTGGTCCACCAGGTCGGTCTTGCTGCCAAGCTGGCTGGAGGGGAAGAGCTGCACGGTCATGGTGCCGTTGCTGCGCTCCTCGATCAGGCGCGCCCACTCGTTGCAGCCCAGGTCGATGGGCTCGCCGGGGTTGTTTTCATAGGCGATCTGGACCACGACGGGTTCGCCGGAGGGGGCGGCGGGGTCGCTGCCGTTTCCCTCGGGGGTGCCGGAGGGGGCGCCGGAGTTTCCGCAGGCGGTCAGTCCGGCGAACATTGCGCAGGCCGTCAGCAGAGCAAAAATCTTCTTCATCATTCTCTCTTTTCTCCTTCAGTTGGTTTTAATCACCGGCGGAACGCCGGCCAATTACGTGAGAAGCTCCGTCTTCAAAAATCCAAGGCTCTCGTAGGTGAGGTCTCTGGAGTGGATCACATGCTCCCGGGAGAGCCGCTCGGTCGTTTCCCGGTCGCCCGCCAGCATCGCGTCAAGAATGCACACGTGCTCGTTTTGGGAGAACCGGACCTGGGCGGGGTTCCGGTCGGTTTTCAGCCGGATCCGCCGGTCATGGTCGTAGATGAGAGCCAGAAATTCCCGCAGGAGGCCGTTGGAACAGCGGGCCGCAATCACGGTGTGCAGCTCGGTGTCCAGCGCCATGACCGCATGGATATCCGTCTTGTCCTGAAGGGAATGCTCCTCCGTCAAACGTTGGCGGAGACTTTCCATCCAGGCTCTGGAGACCGTATCCACCGCGTTCCGGGTGATGAACGGTTCGATGAGAAGGCGCGTCTCGTAAATGTCCCGCACCATTTCGATCGTTACGTCCGTGACGAAGGTGCCCTTGCGGGAGTATGTCTCGATGAAATTTTCATCCTGCAGGCGCTTCAGCGCCTCGTGGATGGGGGTGCGGCCGAGCGCCAGCTCCTCCTGGAGCTGCTTTTCGGAAATATCCGTTTTCGGGGGAAGCTCGCCGGAGAGGATCATCTCTTTGATACGCTCATAGGCGGACTGGCTTTTTACCATCATCGATGCCTCATTCTCTGCAACATACGGGTGGAACGCCGCTGCGCCTGCAACTGATATTTATCTGATATATCAGTTGCGGCCTGAGATAATATTCGCATACTCCGCAGCGTTTTGCAATTCGCAAATCCAATAAAAATTTAACGCATAATTCACAAAAATGTCAAAAATCGGGCGGGGCCTTTACGTGAATTATTCATTTGGTCTAAACGGCCCGGTTTCGCGGCCGCAGCGGCGGGCGGCCGCGGGGAGGAGATCTGCCCGGCGTCCGGGTATGGCCCGCCCGGATGGGATTGCGTGTCGGCCCGGTTTGCTTTATAATGGAGCGAAAGGGGGTGGCGCGGTGAAAAAACCGAGAGTCACGGCGAAAGACGTGGCGAAGCGGGCGGGCGTATCGGAGGCCACGGTGTCCATGATCCTGAACGGGAAAAGCGGCAAGTTCCCGGAGCGGACCTGCCGCCGCGTCATCGACGCCTGCAACGAACTGGGATACGTCCGGGGCGTGCCCATAAAGGCGAACGCCCTGGAGGAGAAGGTGCTGGCCGCCATCACGCCGACGTTTTCCAACCTGTATTACGTGCACATGGTGGAGGCGATGCAGCGGCGGGCCAAGGAGCTGGATTACTCCCTGATGACGTTCAACACCTTCCGGGAGATCCACCAGGAGACCCGCGTCATGCAGATATGCAGCCAGTTTCCAATTGCGGGCGCGTTTTTTCTCTATCCGCCGGAAAACACGATGCTGCTCCAGCAGGTGGGGTGGTCCAAGCCGGTCATTGGGATATACGACAAGGA
>JAEXWS010000130.1 GCA_023406225.1 Bacillota bacterium
GTCTGGCGGACCGTGGAAGCGCTGCTCTGAGCCTGTCCCGCCGCCGGGGGGCGAAAATGGGACGCGCCGCGTCCCATTTTGCCGGTTCCGTCAGCAGCAGGTGCTGCATCCGTCGTTGCAGCCGCAGCCGCAGTTATTGCCGCATCCACAGCCGCAATTGTTGCCGCAGCCGCATCCGCAGCCGCTGCCGCCCCAGGACCCACCCCAGGAGCCGCCGCAGCAGCAGCAAACCAGGACAATGATGATGATGAGCCACAGGCAGGAACCGTTGTTGTTTCCGTTGTTAAAGCACATTTGATCGTCACCTCGCTTTGAGACATTCTATGCGCGGGATTCCGTTTGGGGGCCTGACCATTGAAAAAATCTTGAGCGAAAAGAAAAGACCGGAAGTTTCGGACCGATTCCGGCAGAGTTCCGCCGGATCGGAGAGTTTGGAGGTTCATATGGCAGAGTACAAAAAGGGGGACACCACCGGCTGGGACGCCCGGCAGGTGCGCCGATCCCAGTCGAAGCAGGACCCGTGGTGGGCGGAGGGCGGTTCGGGAGCGAATCCTCCGTCGGCCCGCCGCCGGAAAAAGCGCCGCCGCTTCTTCAATCCCCTCACCTATATCCTGTTCGTCCTGATCGTCTCCGCCATCCTGGCGGGGGTGGGCTGGCTGCTGGCCAGCGATTTGTGCGCGTTCAATAAGGACTATATCACCACCACGGTCGAGATCACGGCGGACGACACGGTGGGGTCCGTGGCCGATAAGCTGCATGACGCGGGGCTGATCAAGTACAAGTGGTTTTTCCGCCTGTTCGCGTCCGTCGCCCATGCCGATGAGAAGATCGGCACCGGCACCTATGAGCTGAACACCGATATGGACTACCGCGCCTTGATCGTGGGGATGCGGAACGCCTCCGGCAACCTGAATTCCGACACGGTCCGCGTCACCATCCCGGAGGGCTACACCGTGGCCCAGACCATCGCGCTGCTGGCCAAAAACGGGGTCAACACGGAGGAGGCGCTCCTGGAGGCCGCAAAGACCGCCACCTTTGACTATGATTATATCGACAACAGGTCCGAGGACATCAGCCGCCTGGAGGGCTACCTCTTCCCGGACACCTATGATTTCTACGTGAACGAGAAGCCCGCCAACGCCCTGAACCGCCTCATCCGCAACTTTAACAGCAAGATCGACGGGGACCTGCTGGCCCAGTCGGAGGCCCGGGGGTACGATCTGAAGAAGATCGTCATCATCGCCTCCCTGATCGAAAAAGAGACGGACGGCACCGACCAGAGCAAGATCGCGTCCGTCATCTATAACCGCCTGGACGGCCCCGGCGACAAGGGCGGCACCTACGGGATGCTCCAGATCGACGCGGCGCTGCTGTACGCCCTGCCGGACCACGAGGGCGCCATCACCAATGCGGACAAGCAGACGGACTCCAAGTACAACCTCTACAAGTACGCGGGCCTGCCGCCCACGGCCATCGCAAACCCGGGCCTTGCCTCCATCGAAGCGGCCCTGGAGCCCGACGCCACGGGTTTCTATTACTACGCCCTGGGCAAGGACGGAAGACACCACTTCTCCGCCACCCTGGCCGAGCACAACGCCTTTTTGAACAGTGGAGAATATGGCGGGTAAGCGGCCGGAGCTTCTGGCGCCGGCCGGGGATATGGAGCGGCTGCGCATGGCCGTCGCCTACGGGGCGGACGCGGTGTATCTGGCGGGCGCCAGCTTCGGCATGCGGGCCTTCGCCGGGAATTTCACAGAGGACGAGCTCCGCGCGGCGGCGGCCTTTGCCCACAGCCGCGGCGTGCGGGTCCACTGCACCATCAACACCATGCCCCGCTGCGACGAGGTCGCCCGGCTCCCGGCCCATCTGGAGCTGCTGAACGACGCGGGGGTGGACGCCCTGATCGTGGCGGACCTGGGCGCCTTTACCCTGGCGGGGCGGTATGCGCCCCGCTGCCAGCGGCATATTTCCACCCAGGCCAGCGTCTGCAATTATGAGACGGCCCGGGCCTGGCGGGACCTGGGCGCGTCCCGGGTCATCCTGGCCAGGGAGCTGAGCCTTGAGGAGATCGCCGTCATCCGGGAAAAGACGCCGCCGGAGCTGGAGATCGAGGCATTCGTCCATGGGGCTATGTGCGTCAGCTACTCCGGCCGGTGCCTGCTCTCCAACTATATGACCGGCCGGGATTCCAGCCGGGGCGCCTGCGCCCAGCCCTGCCGATACCGGTACGCCCTGGTGGAGGAGAAGCGCCCCGGGGAGTTTTTCCCCATCGAAGAGGACGGGCAGGGGTCTTACATCCTGAATTCCCGGGACATGTGCATGATCGACCATCTGGACGATCTCCTCGCTGTGGGATTGGACAGCCTGAAGATCGAGGGCAGAGCCAAATCCGCCTATTACGCCGCCGTCGTCACCGGGGCGTACCGCCACTGTCTGGACGACGCCCTGGCGGGGCGGCCCCCGGACCCCGTCTGGCGGAACGAGGTGGAGCACGTCAGCCACCGGCCCTACTCCACAGGCTTTTATTACGGAGAGCCGGGACAGTATTTTGAGACTTCCCGGTATGTTCGAAACTGGCAAGTAACAGCGCTTGTCACAGACTGCGACGCAGATGGAAACGCCACGCTCTCCCTGCGGAACAAGTTCCGGGCCGGGGATGAGGTGGAGCTGACGGGGCCGGACCTGCAGCCCTTTTCCATGACGGTCCCCGTCATGACGGACGCGGCGGGCGCGCCGCTGGAGGAGCCCCGCACGCCCCAGATGCTTTTCCATATGAAACTTCCGCGGGCGGTGCCGGCTTTGACGCTGGTGCGCCGCGCGGTGGAACTATCAGCCAAATGAGAAGGAGAACGATATGAACGCAGACGTTGTCATCGTCGGCGCCGGCCCCGCCGGCATTTTCACCGCGCTGGAGATGATCCGGAAGGGGAGCCGCCAGAAGATCGTCATGGTGGAGAAGGGCCAGAGCGTGGAAAAGCGCCACTGTCCCAAGGACAAGACCCGCAAGTGCATGAACTGCAAGCCCTACTGCCATATCACCACCGGCTTTTCCGGCGCGGGGGCCTTCTCCGACGGAAAGCTGTCTTTGAGCTACGAGGTGGGCGGCGACCTGCCCACCCTCATCGGGGAGGACGTGGCCCAGGAGACCATTTACTACGCCGACCAGATCTATCTGGAATTCGGCGCGGACAGCCATATCGAGGGCCTGGAGCATGAGGAGGAGCGGAAGGACATCCGCAAGCGGGCCATCCAGGCGGGGCTGAAGCTGGTGGACTGCCCCATCCGCCACATGGGTACGGAGAAGGCCCAGGATATTTACCTGGGCATCGAGCGCTACCTCCTGGAAAACGGCGTGGAGATGTACTTCGGCTATGAGTGCGGCAATCTGATCCTGGAAAACGACGTGTGCAGGGGCGTTTCCATCTCCGACGGCAAGACCGATCTGGAGATCTACGCCAAGCACACCGTGGTCGCCACGGGCCGCCGGGGCGCGGACTGGCTGGAAAAGCTCTGTGCCGAGCACAACATCGCCCACAACCCCGGCACCGTGGATATCGGCGTCCGGGTGGAGGTCCGCAACGAGATCATGGAGACGGTGAACCGGGTGCTGTACGAATCCAAGCTGGTGGGCTACCCCCGGCCCTTCAAGAACAAGGTCCGCACCTTCTGCCAGAACCCCGGCGGCTTCGTCAGCCAGGAGAATTACGACAACGACCTGGCGGTGGTGAACGGCCATTCCTACAAGGATTTGAAAACGGACAATACCAACCTGGCCATCCTCTGCTCCCATAATTTCTCCGTGCCCTTCAACCAGCCCATCGCATACGCCCAGAAGGTGGGCGAGCTGACCAACATGCTGGGCGCGGGACACATCCTGGTCCAGCGGTTCGGGGATATCCTGGACGGAAAGCGCACCTGGCCCAAGGAGCTGGCCCAGTCCAACATCAAGCCCACCCTGCCGGACGCCGTGGCGGGCGACATCACCGCCGCCATGCCCTACCGGGCCATGCTGAACATCATCGGTTTCATCCAGGCCATGGACCATGTGGTGCCCGGCTTCGCCTCCACGGAGACGCTGCTCTACTCCCCGGAGCTGAAGTTTTATTCCAACCGGGTGAAGATGGATACGGACTTCAACACCAGCCTCCAGGGGCTCCACTGCCTGGGCGACAGCTCCGGCTGGACCCGCGGGCTGATGATGGCCTCCGTGATGGGCGTTCTCATGGGGCGGACCATCGCAAAAGAGGGCTGAATCGGCCGTGAAAAGGCCGCCGGAGCCTCCCGGCGGCCTTTTTTACGCAGCCAGCGGAGCGGAAGCGTCCGCCGGATAACAAGAAGAGTAAACATGGAGGAGTCCGTATATGGAAAAATTGAAAAAAGATCTGCCCGGCGTTTTGGTCTGCCTGGCGCTGGCTGTGCCCGCCTGGCTGCTGGGCAGACGTTTCGAGGTGGTGGGCGGTCCGGTGTTCGCCATTTTGCTGGGCATGGTAGTCGCGCTTTTTTGGAAGGACCAGGGCAGGGCCAGGTCCGGTGTTACATATACCTCAAAAAAGATCTTGCAGCTTGCGGTGATCCTGCTGGGCTTCGGCATGAACCTGAGCAGCGTGCTGAAGGTGGGCGGGCAGTCCCTGCCCATCATCGTCTCCACCATCGCGACGTCCCTGGTCGTGTCCTTCGTCCTCTATAAGGCCATGCATATGGACGCTAACATCTCCACGCTGATCGGCGTCGGCTCCTCCATCTGCGGAGGGTCCGCCATCGCGGCCACCGCCCCGGTCATCGGCGCGGACGACGAGGAGATCGCCCAGGCCATCTCCGTCATCTTCCTGTTCAATGTCATCGCCGCCTTGATCTTCCCGACCCTGGGCGGCGTGCTGGGCCTCTCCAACGAGGGCTTCGGCCTCTTCGCGGGTACGGCGGTAAACGACACGTCCTCCGTCACCGCGGCGGCGGCCGCCTGGGACGGGATGCATCCCGGCGCCAACACCCTGGATACCGCCGCCATTGTTAAGATGACACGGACCCTGGCCATCATCCCCATCACCCTGGTCCTGGCCCTGCGGCGGGCAAGGCAGGAGGAGGCGGAAGAGGTCGCCAGCGGCGCCAAGGTGGACCTCAAGAAGATTTTCCCCTGGTTCGTGCTGCTGTTCCTGCTGGCCTCCATCGTCACCACCGTCCTGCCCATTCCGGCGGCTGTGGTGAGCCTTTTGAAAAACGCCAGCAAGTTCTTCATCGTCATGGCCATGGCGGCCATCGGACTGAACACGGACCTTGTCAAGCTGGTGAAGACCGGCGGTAAGCCGATCTTCATGGGCTTTTGCTGCTGGGCGGCCATCTCGCTGGTCAGTCTGGGCGTCCAGCACCTGATCGGGGTCTGGTGAGCGAAAAAACCCTGAAAACACGGGAGGGCAACCTCCGGTTGACAAACTTCCACCCGCCGCGTTCTTGCTTTGCGGCCCCCTGTGCGGTAGTCTTTTGGCATTCTTGAGAGAAAGGCTGCATCCCAAATGAATTTTTCAGAAAAATTGATCGGCCTCCGGCGGCGGGCTGGATTGTCCCAGGAGCAGCTTGCGGACCGGCTGGGAGTCACCCGGCAGTCCGTCAGCAAATGGGAGTCCGGCGCGGCCGCGCCGGAGCTTGCAAAGCTTATCGCCCTGTCGGAGATGTTCTGCGTCACGGTGGACTATCTGGTGAAGGATGACTGGGAGGAAGCGGAGCCGTCCGGCGGGGCGGATACGGCCCGGCTGGAGGAGAAGGTAGACGACCTGGCCCGGTGCGTGAAGGGCCGTATCTACGCTTACGACAGCAGGACGCGGCTCTTCGGACTGCCGCTGGTGTCCGTCCGCGTGGGATTTGTCCGGGGCCAGAGGCTGGCCTGGGAGAACGTGGCCAGGGGATTCATCGCCATCGGAAACGCCGCCGTGGGCGTGGTGTCCATCGGCATCGTGGGCGTGGGGGTCGTCAGCCTGAGCATTCTGGCGGCGGGCGTTCTGGCCCTGGGCGCCGTGGCCATCGGGCTGATGGCCTTCGGCGTGGCGGCGGTGGGCTTTGCGGCAGTGGGGGTCTCCGCGCTGGGCATCTACGCCGGCGGCGTGGCGGCAGTTGGCCGGGAGATCGCCGTGGGCGTGGCCGCCGCCGCCAAAACGGCGGTGGGGCAGGAGGCGGCGGGCCAGAACATCCTCCTCTGGGGAGATGGGCTGACCCGCGCCCAGGTGGAGGCGTTCCTGCTGGAACACTGTCCGGACCTGTGGCGGCCCCTGCTGCGGCTGTTCACGCTTCTGGGCGCGAATATCCAATAAAAAAGGTTTCCCGGCCCAAAAAGCCGGGAAACCTCAACCTGTCGAAAAAGCCTCGCAGAGTTCGCGCCCGGAGGCGCGAAGAAAATCAAATTCATTTTCTCCGACGACATGTGCGTCGGAGAAAATACATTTCGGTCCGTAAGTGTGCGAACTGTCCGCTTACAGCGGACAGCGAGTGCGCGCGACGGGCCGCAGCCTACTCGAAAAAGTGCCTTCGGCACTTTTTCGACAGCCTCAAACCTTTTATTTTCCAAGCACATCGTGCCGGATGTAATCGAACGCCGCATCCTCGCCCTCGTCCCGGAGCTTGATCAGCATGGATTCCAGCAGGGCGGAGGTGTTTTCGTTCAGCAAAAGGCGCTTTTGCCGGGACCGCTGAAAGAATTTGTAGGGATCGCCGGGATCGAATTCGTCCCGGCGGTAGACCCGGCTGGCGGCCAGCCGGTCGCAGAACATCTCCGCCACATATTCCTTCGGCATCTCCACCCCGGCCACGCCCTCGCCGCTGAGGGCATAATCCGTCCAGTATTCAAAGTGGTGCTTGTTGCGGCCCTTGTGGTGGAGCCAGGCGGCGCTGTAGCCGAAGGTTTTTCTCTGAGCGTCGTTGGGGCTGTGGTCCCCCTGGAAGAACCGGACGCCCGCCCAGAACTCGGTGGGGGAGTATTTGGAGAGGTCGTGGGTCAGTCCCTGGCGGTACAGCCCCAGCCGGAAGCAGTATTTCCGCACCAGCGCCCGGTGGCGGTTGATGGTTTTCAAATGGGCCCAGAAATGCAACAAGGTCACCTTCAAACACTGTTTTTTCTCAGCCAGTATACCACGGCGGCCGTAAAAAGGCGAGGAAAACTTGCCGCGGTCCGGCGGCTCTGGAAATTTTGTATGGAAACCGCCAGACGGGCAGAAACTACGCCGGAGGTGGTGTGATGGAGGGCGCGATTTTTGACTGTCCCGCCGATTGGGCGTGGCTGCTGCCCAGGGGGATATTGCGGGCGGAGACGGACGAGGACCTGCGCGGCGCTTGGGAGGCGCTGGCGCTGACCCGCCGCGGGTGCGGGCGTTTGGGCGCGGTCTGCGCGTCCTGCCGGGTCCTGCTTGCGCCGGGAGACTGCTCTCCGGCTCTGGCGGCGCGGCTGGGGGCCGGGACGGTGATCACATACGGCATGTCCCACACGGACAGCCTGACGCTGTCCAGCCTGACGGAGCCGGTGCTGTGCGTCCAGCGGGCCTTGCCCCGGGCGGACGGCGGCGTGGTCGAGCCCCAGGAGTTCCCGCTTCCGGCCCTGCCCGGCCCGCCGGAAGCCCTGCTGCCCCTGCTGGGGCTTAGACTGTTGCAGATGCCACTGACGCAGCCGCCGTTCCTGTGGTAGATTCAAAACAAAAAGGAGCGTGACGAAGATGACCTGGTTTGGCTGGCTTTTGTTGATCGTGGTATTTTCCGGAATGGGTACGCTCTGGTATCTGGTGAACCGGGGCACGGGCGGCCCGTCCCACTGCATGGGCTGCGGGAAGTGCGACCATACCGGCGTCTGCATCCTCACGGGAGAGCCGGTCCGAAAGGGGAAGAAGCGGGAATCATGGGAATGACCTGGCTTTTTGCCTTGACAATCCCGTTTAAATCCGCTAAAATAGCCCCTGTATACAGCGAGGAAGAGGAGCAGTACCCGCCAGGACCTGCAAAGAGAGCCCCCGGCACGGTGGAAGGGGGAGAGGAAGCGGCGGCGAATACACCTTGGAGCTGGCACCCAAACGGCTGGCTGAAAGCCCAGTAGGCGTGCTCCGGGAGCGCCCGTTACCGCGCGGGAGTGTGTTGGCACTCCACGAGGCGCAGCCCGTGAGGGCTGTGCGAACCAGAGGTGGTACCGCGATTCTGTTCGCCCTCTGTCCCTGCCGGGACGAGGGCGTTTTTGTTCCGTCCGGGCGGAATCTCAACAACAGAACAGGAGAAAGAGAACATGCAGATCTACGAAGAACTGAAAGCCCGCGGCCTCATCGCCCAGGTCACCGACGAGGAGGAGATCCGGGAACTGGTCAACAACGGCAAGGCCACCTTCTATATCGGCTTCGATCCCACGGCCGACAGCCTCCACGTGGGCCATTTCATGGCCCTGTGCCTCATGAAGCGGCTCCAGATGGCGGGCAACCGCCCCATCGCCCTCATCGGCGGCGGCACGGGCATGGTGGGCGATCCCTCCGGCCGGAGCGATCTGCGCAAGGTCATGACGGTGGAGACCATCCAGCATAACTGCGCCTGCTTTAAAAAGCAGATGGAGCGTTTCATCGAATTTGGAGACGACAAGGCCATTATGCTCAACAACGCCGACTGGCTGCTGAAGCTCAACTATATCGAGCTGATGCGGGAGGTGGGCGCGTGCTTCTCCGTGAACAACATGCTGCGGGCCGAGTGCTACAAGCAGCGGATGGAGAAGGGCTTGACCTTCTTTGAGTTCAACTATATGATCATGCAGGCTTACGATTTCTACCACATGTTCCAGACCGTGGGCTGCAACATGCAGTTCGGCGGCGACGACCAGTGGAGCAACATGCTGGCCGGCACGGAGCTCATCCGCAAGAAGCTGGGCAAGGACGCCTATGCCATGACCATCACCCTGCTGATGAACGCAGAGGGCAAGAAGATGGGCAAGACCGCCGCCGGCGCGGTGTGGCTGGACCCCAACAAGACCAGCCCCTTTGACTTTTACCAGTACTGGCGGAACGTGGGCGACGCGGACGTGCTCAAGTGCATCCGCATGCTGACCTTCCTGCCTCTGGAGCAGATCGATTAGATGGACACCTGGGAGGGCGCCCAGCTCAACACCGCCAAGGAGATCCTCGCTTATGAGCTGACAAAGCTGGTCCACGGCGAGGAGGAGGCCGAGAAGGCGCAGGAGACCGCCCGGGGCCTGTTCGCCGGCGCGGGGTCCACGGAGCATATGCCCTGCACCACCCTGTGCGAGCAGGATTTCACCGACGGCGAGATCGACATCCTGACGATGCTGGTCAAATGCGGCCTGGCGGCGTCCAAGGGCGAGGCCCGGCGGCTGGTGCAGCAGGGCGGCGTGACCGTCTGCGGCCGGAAGGTTTCGGACATCGAGGCCAAGTTCCGCTGCAAGGAGTGCTGCGGCGAAGGCGTCGTCATCAAAAAGGGAAAGAAAATCTTTCACAAAGCCGTGATGGAACAAGAATAAGGTTTCCTGCAGCAGACGCGGCGTGCGGCGCCGCGCCTGCTGTGCATTTATGAGGCCCATAAAAAATTTTGAACGAACAAAGGAACACACACCATGATCACAGTGAACGACGTCAGTTTGAACTTCAGCGGCCAGACCCTGTTCAAGCATGTGGATCTGAAATTCACCCCCGGCAACTGCTACGGCATCATCGGCGCCAACGGCGCCGGAAAGACCACCTTTCTCCGCATCCTCTCCGGCGACCTGGAGCCCACCACCGGCGAGGTGATCATCCCCAAGACCGAGCGGATGAGCGTTTTGAAGCAGGACCACTTCCAATACGACAGCTATACGGTGCTGGATACGGTCATCATGGGCAACCAGCATTTGTACGACGTGATGAAGGAGAAGGACGCCCTCTATGAGAAGGAGGACTTCACCGACGCCGACGGCGTGAAGGCCAGCGAACTGGAGGCGGAGTTTGCGGACATGGACGGCTGGGAGGCCGAGTCCGACGTGAGCCGCCTCATCCAGGGCCTGGGCCTCTCCAACGACATTTTGTATAGCGAGATGTCCAGCCTCACCGCCAAGGAGAAGGTGAAGGTCCTGCTGGCCCAGGCGCTCTTCGGCAAGCCCGACATCATCCTTCTGGACGAGCCCACCAACCATCTGGACATCCAGGCCATCGAGTGGCTGGAGGATTTCCTCCTGGACTGCGAGAGCCTGTGCATCGTGGTCAGCCACGACCGCCACTTCCTGAACACGGTCTGCACCAGCATCGTGGACGTGGATTACGGCCAGATCAAGATGTACGTGGGCAACTACGAGTTCTGGTACGAGTCCAGCCAGCTCATGCAGCGGATGGTGCGGGACCAGAACAAAAAGCGCGAGGACAAGATCAAGGAGCTCCAGGAGTTCGTTCAGCGGTTCTCCGCCAACAAGTCCAAGTCCAAGCAGGCCACCTCCCGCCGCAAGCTCCTGGATAAGCTCTCCGTGGAGGAGATGCCCGCCTCCTCCCGCCGGTATCCCTTCGTGGGTTTTCGGATGGACCGGGAGCCGGGCAAGGAGATCTTGACCGTGGAGGGCCTCTCCAAGACTCTGGACGGCCGGAAGGTGCTGGACAATGTCAGCTTCCGGGTGAACAGGGGGGAGAAGATCGCCTTTGTGGGCGAGGACGAGATCGCCAAAACCACCCTCTTCAAGATCTTGATGGAGGAGCTGGAGCCGGACGAGGGGTCCTTCAAGTGGGGCACCACCATCACCACCAGCTACTTTCCCCTGGACAACTCCGCGTTCTTCAACGACTGCGATTTGAATCTGGTGCAGTGGCTGGGCCAGTACACGGCGGACAATGCGGAGGAGGGCACGGAGTCCTTCAAGCGCTCCTTCCTGGGGCGGATGCTCTTCTCCGGGGACGACGTGTACAAGCCTGTCAAGGTCCTCTCCGGCGGCGAGAAGGTGCGGTGCATGCTCTCCCGCATGATGCTGTACGGCTCCAACGTGCTGGTGCTGGACCAGCCCACCAACCACCTGGACCTGGAGTCCATTACGGCGGTGAACAACGGCCTGATCGACTTCAAGGGCGTGGTGCTCTTCTCCTCCCATGACCATGAGTTCGTCCAGACCATCGCGGACCGCATCATGGAGTTCGTGGACGGGAAGCTTATTGACAAGATGTGCACTTACGACGAGTATATCTCGGGCCAGCGGGAGGAGATGCTCGCCCGGTTGAACGGCTGAGGGAAAAAGCCCGTTGCCGCGCATTTCTGAGATTGGGTCCCCGGAATGACCTCATTTGACCCAGACGAATAACAAAAGGCGCGCCGCATTCAAAACGGCGCGCCTTTTGTTATTTATGAGCGGGAGCCGCCCCCGCTTCAAAGCTCGATCTTCTGCCCCAGGCGGTAAAAGGTGAAGGTCCCGGTGCCCAGAAGGGCGCCGTCCTGTCCGGTGATACGGACGCTGAACACCGAGAGGCTGCGGCCCGGCCTCACCT
>JAEXWS010000142.1 GCA_023406225.1 Bacillota bacterium
GTCCGGAACGCGCCCAGCCGCTCCACCACATAGGCCCGGGACTGCTGCACGATGACGATGTTGCTGATGACCAGGATCAAGATGATGATGATCAGAATCACCCAGGGAAGCGCCTTGACTAAACCATCCATTTACATGACCTCCATTGTTTCTTTTACTTTTTCCACAAAGAGCTTGACGCCCTCCATGCGCTTTACCAACACCCGCTCTCCCGCGGGGATGACCTCTCCGCCGGCGCTGCGGGCGGTCCAGGTCTTGCCGTCCACATAGACGGTGCCCGTGGCCCGCTCGTTGTCCACCGTCTCCGTCACCTGGGCGGTCTCGCCGATCACCCGGTCCAGATTCGTGGGGACCGGCGGCTTTGCCGCAAACCGCCGCACCAGGGGCCGGCTCAGCACCAGCGCCAGGGCGGAGGCCAGGGCGAACAGCACCAGCTGCACCGTCAGCGACGCCCCCAAAATGGCCGCCACCAGCGCCACCAGCGCGCCCACTACAAACCAAATGCTCACCAGCGCCGTGGTGGCGATCTCCACCAGGCCGAACAGCACCATGGCGCCCAGCCACAGCCAAACCATATAAGTCACAGGCAGAGCCTCCTCTCTTATTAAAAAGACGTTTTTCCATACCGGTTGGTTTCAGTGTATCACATCTTTGGGGAGAAAACCATTTCATTTCGGTTACAAAGCCCTGCGTTGCACATTTTTCTTTTTCCTGTTATACTGTACTATGTTATGCAAAAAGCATGTTTTAAATTTTTGACGAAGGAGGGCGGGACATGACCTTTACCGTTCCCTGCCTGTTTGGCCTGGAGGGCCTTGTGGCGGAGGAGATGCGCCGCCTGCATCTGAACAACGTCCGGGCGGAAAACGGCCGCGTCCACTGCGAGGGGACCCAGGCCGACGCCGCCCGGCTGAACATCAACCTGCGCTGCGGCGCCCGGGTGCTGATGGAGCTGGGCTCTTTCCCCGCTTCGGATTTCGAGGCGCTGTTCCAGGGGGTGCTGGCCCTGCCCTGGGAGGCGTTCATCCCCCGGGACGGCGAATTTCCCGTGAAGGGCTACTCCATCAACTCCGCGCTCCACTCCGTGCCCGCCTGCCAGGCCATCGTGAAAAAGGCCGCCGCCAGGCGTCTGGGCAATGTCTACGGCTGCGAGACCCTGCCGGAGACCGGCAGCCGCTACCAGATCCAGTTCTCCATCATCAAGGACACCGCCACGCTGTATCTGGACACCTCCGGCGACGGGCTGTACAAGCGGGGCTACCGGGCGCGGAACATGGGCGCGCCCCTGCGGGAGACCCTGGCGGCGGCGCTGGTGACCCTCTCCCGCTACCGGGGGAAGGACCCCTTCTGCGACCCTTTCTGCGGGTCCGGCACCATCCCCATCGAGGCGGCCCTCATCGCCAAAAACAGGGCCCCGGGCCTGGACAGGAGCTTTGCCGCCCAGAAGTGGAAGTCCATGGACGCCAAGCTGTGGCTGGACGCGGCGGACGAGGCGATGGACAAGGAGTTCCACGGGACCTACGACATCTGGGGCGGGGATATCGACCCCGCCGCCGTGGAGCTGGCCCGGCACAACGCGGAGCTTGCCGGCGTGGCGGACTGCATCCGCTTCCAGGTGGCGGACGCGGGGAAGTTCCACCGGGACAGCGACTACGGCCAGGTGGTCACGAACCCGCCCTACGGCGAGCGGCTGCTGGAAAAGGCGGAGGCGGAGGCCCTGTACCGGGCCTTTGGCGAGGCCGCCCGGTCCCTGCCTCCCAAGTGGCGGGTGCTGGTGCTCAGCTCCCACACGGAGTTCGAGCGCAGCTTCGGCCGCCCCGCGGATAAAAAGCGCAAGCTGTACAACGGCATGATCAAGTGCGACCTCTATATGTACGGAAAGTAATTTCGTCATTTTATTATACGGTTCGCAATCATCGGAAGGGAGCGAAACTCCTTGCGGCACGTATTCATCATCAACCCCAAGGCCGGGAAACGCGACCAGACCACCCGCATCCTGGAGATGGCGGAGCGGCTGCGGCGGGCCCACGGCCTGGACTGCGTCTGCATGCTGACGGACCGGCCCGGCGGGGCCGCGGACCTGGCCCGCAAGCTGGCGGAGACCGGCGAGGCGCTGCGGGTCTACGCCTGCGGCGGAGACGGCACGGTGCATGAGACGGCAAACGGCCTGGCGGGCTTTTCCAACGCGGCCATGACCTGCATCCCGGCGGGCACCGGCAACGATTTTCTGAAAAACTTCGGGGCGGACCTGCCCAAATTCCAGGACGCGGAAAACCTGTGGGACGGGGACGTGTTTCCCCTGGACCTGATCGAGTGCAACGGGCGGTACTGCGTCACCATCGCCTGCAACGGCGTGGACGCCCAGGTGGCGGACAGCGTCCACCGCTTCAGCGGCTCCCCGCTTTTGAACGGCCGGGCCAGCTATCTCTGCTCCGTGGCGGCGAATTTCCTGTTCCGGGACCTGGGACACCGCTGGACCGTCTCCCTGGACGGCGAGGTCCTGAAGGGCGAATACGCCCTGATCTCCATGTGCAACGGGCGGTACTACGGCGGCGGGTCCTCTCCCGTTCCCGAGGCCCGGATGGACGACGGCGTTCTCCACACCATTCTGGTGAAAAAGGTGAGCCGGACCGCCTTCGCCCGGCTTTTTCCGGCTTATTCCGCCGGAAACTACCGGGAATTCCCCCATTTGGCCCAGGTCTCCACCGCAAAAGAGGTCCGCATTCGCGCCGAAGAGGACATCGTCACCTGCCTGGACGGGGAGTGCTTCCGCAGCCGGGAGGTGGTCATGCGCCTGGCGGACAAACGCCTGCAGGTCTTCGGCCCCAAGGGATGCAGTCCCAACGCCACCGCGAAATGAGCCAGCGCCCCGCCGATATCCCGGCGGGGCGCTGGTCATTCAGGCTAAAACGGCCAAAAGAAATCTTTTCCAAAGGGCTTTTGATCGCCGCGCTTTTTTGCCATGTGGTTCAGCACAAGCATGACGATCGTTTGCAATGTCGGAAACGCCACCAGCATGATCCACCAGGGCGCAAGGTCCGCCGCTCTCTGCCAGCCCCTGTGCATGCTGTAAAAAATGAAGCCCAGCGTTAAAAAAAACAGGATGACAAGAAGGATCCAGGAAATGATTCTAAATCGTTTGTAATAATCCATGATCAGCTTTCAAAAAAACCGGCGCATTTCAAATGCTTCTCACCGCCGAAAACCGCGGGGCGGCGGCAGCGCCCCGTTCCGCCCGGCCCACAGGGAGTCCCGCCCGCTGTTCCCAAACGCTTTCTTATGTTTGTACTATACCACAATATCAGGATTATTGGGAAGCAGGAACCTATAAAAATGCGGTTTTCTGCCATTTGACGGTTTCGGCCCTCCGCCTTTTCGCAAATTCACAAATTTTTCATAGTTACCCCCTTTACAAACTCGAAAGACTGTACTATGATATCAGCGTTAGCACTCGAGGCGAATGAGTGCTAACGCTGATAAAGTTTCTTCAATTTTATTTTCTATAAGGAGGAATTCTCAATGAAACTCACCCCGCTTGCAGACCGCGTCATCTTGAAGATGGTCGAAGTCGAAGAGACCGTCAAGGGCGGCATCATCCTCACCGGCGCCGCCAAGGAAAAGCCCTCTGTGGCCGAAGTCATCTCCGTGGGCCCGGGCGGCAACGTGGACGGCAAGGACGTCGTCATGACCGTGAAGCCCGGCGATAAGG
>JAEXWS010000164.1 GCA_023406225.1 Bacillota bacterium
GCCGTTATGAGTGCGTCGGCGCTGGCCATCGGCATTCTGGTGATCTCCCTGACCACCGGAATGACCACCGACGTAGACAACTACATGTTCGGCAGCGTCCTGGCCATGACGCGGGCGGACGTGGCGCTGTCCGTGGCGCTGTCCGCGGCGGTTTTGACGCTGTTTGTCCTCTTTTACCACAAGCTCTTCGCCGTCACCTTCGACGAGAGCTTCTCCCGGGCCACGGGGCTGAAGGTGGAGCGGTACAACACCCTCCTCTCCATCCTGACGGCCCTGACCATCGTGCTGGGGATGCGGATGATGGGCGCCATGCTGATCTCCTCCCTGGTGATCTTCCCCGCCCTGACCGCCATGCGCCTGTTCAAAAGCTTCCGTGGCGTGGTGGTCTGCGCCGCCGTCACGTCGGTCTGCTGCTTCTGCGCGGGGCTGACGGCCTCCTTCGCGCTGTCGACGCCGGTGGGCGCGTCGGTGGTGGCGGCGAACCTGGGGCTGTTTTTGGCGGCCTGCCTCGTGAAGGCGGTCCGCCGGCGCTGAGGCCGCGCGCCCCGGCCTGAAAACGTCCGATGGGCCGTTTTCGGACCGGGGCGGGCCTTTTTCTCCTCTTTTTCCCGCCGTCCCCCGGGGGACGGCGGCGCGATACATTAATAACAAAGAATTGTGAGAAAATACTTGCGCTTTCCCCTCCGCTGTGGTATCATAGCATATGTTGGAAGATTGAAATGTGGAGTGGGCCTTGGGTCCGCTCTTTTTCTTGGCCTTTTTCCCCTGGTCAAATTGGGCCGAAATCAAGACAGAAGGGAGCTTTTCCATGAAAAAAATCACGGAACTCACCGCCGAGCTGGCCGCGCCCGCCATCGCGGAGCAGGGCTGCACCCTCTGGGACGTGGAGTATGTCAAGGAGGCGGGCGCCTGGTACCTCCGGGTTCTGCTGGACAAGGAGGGCGGCGTGGACATCCTGGACTGCGAGGCCGTCTCCCGGAAGCTCTCGGACCTGCTGGACGAGGCCGACCCCATCGAGGGCAGCTATACGCTGGAGGTGGGCTCCGCCGGAGCGGAACGCGCCCTCAAGCGCCCTTCGGATTTCGCGCGCTATATCGGCAGTCCCGTGCTGGTAAAGCTTTACCGGAACCTGGACGGGTGCAAGGAGTTCCCCGGCGTCCTTTCCGCCTATGACGAACGCACCGGCAGCGTGACCCTGGCCGTGAACGGCGGCCAGCGGACCTTTGAAAAGAAGGACGTGGCCCTGGTCCGCCTGCGGGTGGAATTTTAAAAACATGTTCGTCCCCAAACGACGTATTTATTGAACAGGAAGTAAGGAGTATCACCAAAATGAGAGGCAAAAAGCAGAAGGAGCCCGCGGGGTTCAATCCCGCAGAGATCTTCGCCGCCCTGGCCATGCTGGAAAAGGAGCGCAACATCCCCCAGTCCTTTATGATGGAGAAGATCATCCAGGCGCTCATCACCGCCTATAAGCGGGACCACGCGGACACGGAGAACGTGATCGTGGACGTGGACGAGGAGCACCAGACCCTGCGGATGTTCGTCCAGAAAAACGTGGTGGAGGAAGAGGACTACGTGGACCCCTCCAACGAGATGCTGCTGGAGGAGGCCAAGCGCCTCTCCGCCAAGTACGAGGTGGGCGACGTGGTGAACATCCCCGTGGACACGGTGGAGTTCGGCCGGATCGCCGCCGGAAACGGCAAGCAGGTCATCATCCAGGGCCTGCGGGAGGCCGAGCGGGGCATGGTGTACGACGAGTTCAACTCCAAGCAGCATGAGATCTTGACCGGCGTGGTCACCCGTCTGGACCCCCGGAACGGCAACGTGTCCCTGCGCATCGGCACCGGCTCCGAATCCACGGAGGCGCTGCTCATGAGCGGCGAGCAGGTCCCCGGCGAGGTGCTGGAGGAGGGGATGCACGTCAAGGTGTACGTGGTGGAGGTCCGCCGGTCCACCCGCGGCCCCCAGGTGCTGATCTCCCGGACCCATCCGGGCCTGGTGAAGCGCCTCTTTGAATTGGAAGTTCCCGAGATCTTCGACGGCACCGTGGAGGTGAAATCCATCGCCCGGGAGGCCGGCAGCCGCACCAAGATGGCCGTGTGGTCCAACGACGAGGCCGTGGACCCCATCGGCGCATGCGTGGGCCCCAAGGGCGCCCGGGTGGGCGCCATCGTGGAGGAGCTGCGGGGCGAGAAGATCGACATCATCAAATACAGCGAGGACCCCGGCGCCTTCATCGCCGCCGCCCTGGCGCCCGCCGACGTGGTGGACGTGTGGATGGCGGACGAGGGCAAGGCCTGCCGCGTGCTGGTGCCCGACGACCAGCTCTCCCTGGCCATCGGCAAGGAGGGGCAGAACGCCCGCCTGGCCGCCCGGCTCACCGGCTACAAGATCGACATCAAGCCCGAGAGCTACCAGGAGCCCGACGAGGACGCGGACGGGGACGCGGCGGAGCTCGCGGAGGACCCGGCGCTTCCCGCAGAGGAATAAACTTGAGAGAAAGGCGGCCTGAGCCATGCCGAAACCGAAAAAGATCCCCCAGCGGCAGTGCGTGGGCTGCCGGGAAATGAAGGATAAAAAAGCCCTGCTCCGGGTGGTGAAGTCGCCGGAGGGCCAGGTGAGCCTGGACTTCGGCGGGAAAAAGCCCGGACGGGGCGCGTATGTGTGCCACGACGTGGCGTGTCTGCAAAAGGCCCGAAAGACCCGGGCGCTGGAGCGGGCCTTTGAGACGGCCATCCCTTCCGAGGTCTACGACGCCATGGAGGCGGAATTGGGAGGTGCGGATGTCCGGTGAACACATTTTGTCCCTGCTGGGGCTGAGCCTGCGG
>JAEXWS010000056.1 GCA_023406225.1 Bacillota bacterium
GAAATGGGACGGGACTCAGACGGAGGCCGTGTGCTTCTTCGCCTTCGCCTTGCGCAGGATGCCCTTCACGACGGGGGTGAGCACCAGCACCAAAAATACCGCCAGCAGCACCAGCTTCAGCGTGGAGTCCGTGAACACGGACAGGCTGCCCTGGGAGGCGATGAACGCCTTGCGCATATTCTTCTCCAGCATGGGCGCCAGCACGAAGGCCAGCAGCATGGGCGCCGTGGGGAAGCCGTTCTTGTCCAGAAGATATCCCACGATGCCCGAGATAAACATGATGATCACGCCGTACATGGAGTTGGAGGTGGAGTACGCGCCCACGATGCAGACGCAGGTGATGATGGGGATCATGTACTTCACCGGCACGCTGAGGATCTTGATGAGGAACGGAATGACCAGAATGGCCACCAGGAGCGTAAAGATGTTGGCCAGATACAGCGAGGAGATCAGTCCCCAGCAGAACTCCGGGTTCGTGTCGAACAGCAGCGGGCCGGGGTTGAGGCCCCACATCATCAGCCCGCCCAGCAGCACCGCGCCGGTGCCGGATCCCGGGATGCCCAGGGCCAGCAGGGGGGCGAAGGCGCCCGCGGCGGCGGCGTTGTTGGCCGCCTCGCTGGCCGCGATGCCCTCGATGGCGCCGGTGCCCATGGGCTCCTCGCTCTTGAACTTCTTCTGCATGGCGTAGCCCACCATGGAGCCGGTGGTGGCGCCGGAGCCGGGCAGCACGCCCACGAAGGTCCCCAGAACGCCGGAGCGCAGGGTGGGCGGCAGGATGCGCTTGAAGTCGTGCTTGGTCAGCATGCTCTTGCGGATGGAGAGCTTCACCTTCCGCTCCTCGCTCTGGCGCTGCTTCTCGTCCGCCTCCCGCTCGTTGATGAGCTTGATGACCTGGGCGAAGCCCACGCAGCCGATGATGAAGGGGGTGAAGGGGATGCCGCCCAGCAGGTACATGTTGCCGAATTCGTACCGGGGCACGCCGGAGAGGGTGTCCATGCCGATGGAGGCCGCCAGGATGCCCAGCATGGTGATGACGATGCCCTTGATGGGGTTCTCGCCGATGAGCCAGCTGATGGAGGTCATGGCGATGAGCAGCACCAGGGTCATTTCCGCGTAGCCGAATTTCAGTCCCAGGGTGGCAAGGCCCGAGGCCGTGATGGTCAAAATCAGGATGCCGATGGTGCCGCCGATGAAGCTGGCGGTGTTGGCCGCCACCAGGGCGGGGCCGGGACGGCCCTTCTTCGCCATGGGATAGCCGTCCAGGGCGGTGGTGATGGCCGGGGAATCGCCGGGGATGTTCAGCAAAATGGCGCTGAAGGACCCGCCGTACATATTGGAGTAATAGAGCGCGCCCAGCATGATGATGGCGGTGGTGGGGTTGAACTTATAGGTCAGGGGCAGCAGCAAGGCCACGCCCGCCAGGGACCCGATGCCGGGCATCGCGCCCACGATCAGGCCCAGGACCGCGCCCAGCAGGCACACGCCGATGTTCTCCGGCGTCAGCACCACCTGGAAGCCGGACAGAAGTGCGGCAAAGTTTTCCATATCCAGCCCTCCTTACAGAATGTTTGCCAGCAGGCCCATGGGGAAGCGGACCTGCAGCCAGGTGACGAACACGCCCAGAATGATGGCGGCCATGATGACCTCGATGACGACGATCACCTTCCAGGGGGCGTGCTCCACGAATTTCAGCCACAGGAAGATATAGATCAGGCAGCTGGGCACCAGGCCGATGAGGAAGGTGCCCAGGATCACGCCCGCCGCCCCCAGGACCACCATGAGCTCGCTGCGGTTGTACTTGACCTCTTTCGCGTCCTTGGCCCGGGCCAGCTGGATGAAGCAGGCGATGCTGGAGGCCAGCAGCACCACGGCGATGATGATGGGGAAGAACGCCGCCGTGGGCTGGTTCGTCCAGAACCCGAAGTCCTTGTAGCCGATGATGATGAACACCGCCGCCACCACCGCCGTCGCCAGCGGGATCACCGCCTGTAGATTCTTTTTCTTCTTTTCCATGGTTCCTCTCTCCTCCCGGTTCACTTTCCCCGCTTGGCGAGCGCCATACGGGACACGGCCTTTACGGCCCGCTCAAAGGAATCCGTGGTGGCGGTGGCCTTGCCCACCTTGTCGAAGGCGGTGCCGTGGGCGCAGGTGGCGATGGGATAGGGCTGGCCGCCCGCCACGGTGATGCACCGCTGGAAGCCCACCAGCTTCAATGCGATCTGGCCCTGGTCGTGATACATGGTGACCACCACATCGAACTCGCCCGCCAGGGCGCTGATAAACAATGTATCCGCGGAGTAGGGCCCGGTGACGTTCCAGCCGGTCTCCGCCGCGACCTTTTCGATGGTGGGACGGATCACGTCCACCTCTTCCCGGCCACACAGGCCGAATTCCCCGCAGTGGGGATTCAGCGCCGCCACAGCGATCCGGGGCTTGTGGCCGAAGCTCTCTCCGGTGACCTCGCCCAGCTCGATGGCCTCCCGGATGGTCTCCTCGTTCAAATTGGCGCTGACCTCGCTGATGGGGATGTGGCTGGTGGCCCGGACGGTCATGAGCTCATCCATCATGTTGACCTCGCAGAAGGGGGTGGTCAGCCCGAAGGCGTTGGCAAGATAGGTGTGCTCGCTCTCGTCGTGGAGCCCGGCCATCTTCATGGCCCCCTTGTGGAAGGGCCCGAATACGAAGCCCTCGATCCGCCCCGCCTTGCACAAGGCGATGGCGGTGTCCAGCTGCAAAAGGTCGCTGGCGCCGCAGTAGGCGTTGGCCTCGCCGTAGACCACCTGGTCCGGGTCCTGGTCCTTCAGGTCCAGAACGGGGAAGCCCTTCGACCAGTCGCACTGGTCCAGGTCCTCCACCGTGTAATGGGGGACGTCGCCGCCCACCACGCGCAGGCCGTGCTCAAACATCCGCACGTCCCCGATGATCACAGGGCGGCAATAGCCGGCATAATAGTCCGTCACAGCCAGCTTGGCCACCAGTTCAGGGCCAACACCGGCGGAGTTGCCCAGCAGAACGCCCAGAATCGGCAATTCACTCATAAATGCGTTTCCTCCATCTTTCCTGCAAATCTCATGGCGGCGCAGAGCCGTCCGCCCGCAGAAGCTGCTTTGCCAAATATATAGCAAGCCCCGTGCCAATTACCGGAGAATGCAGGGCCGTCCACCGAAAACGCCCGAATATTTGTCCATTCTGTAAATTTTTAATGTTCTTTTTTTCACAATTTCACGGAAGCGGACCGCCCCTTTTCCCCCTTGCACGAAAGCGGCGGACCCTCCCCGTTTCAAGCCTGAAACGAGATGTTCCATTCAAAAGAAACGGAATGAAACTTAATGTTTCATTCCGTTTCTTTTGGCTTCAGCGAATTCAGTACATGCGGCCGCCGCCGTGGTTTTCCCATAGGTCGGCGTTCTTCCCCTCCGCCTGCCGCAGAGGCTCGGACAGCTCCGTGATCCGCCGGACCACTTCCAGCGGCACCTCCGCCTCATAGGCGTCCAGGTTCTCCCGGAGCTGGGCCGGGGTCCGGGCTCCCATCAAAATGGCGGACACGGCGGGCTGGGCCTTCAAAAACGCCAGCGCCAGCGCGGACATGGGCAGTCCCGTCTCCTCGCACACCGGGCGCAGGCGGTCCAAAAAGGCAAAGATCTCCGTCTCGAAGCCGCCGTCGTCATGGCGGCCCTGTCCCCAGCTCCCACTGTAAAACCGGGTGCCCCGGCGGCCCATGGGCACGTCCTCCAGCGTCCGGTATTTTCCGGTGAGAAGGCCCTGGGCCAGGGGCGTGTAGGCCCAAACGGACATCCCCGCCGCCGCGCTGGCCTCCAGGATGCCCGCCTGCTCGATGACCCGCCACAAAAGGGAGTAGGGAAGCTGGTTGGTCACGGGGCCGCAGGGCCGGTAGTCCCGGATGCAGCCTGGCCCGAAGTTGCAGGCCCCGATGGCCCGGATCTTGCCGTCGTCCCGCAGCTTTTCAAAGGCCGCCATGGTCTCCTCCACGGGAATGTCCGGGTTGGGCCAGTGGATCTGGAACAGGTCCAGATAATCGGTGCCCAGGTTGCGGAGGCTCCTTTCGCAGCAGGCGATCACGTCGTCATAGCCCAGGTTGGCGGTGTGGACCTTGGAACAGACCACCGCCTTGTCCCTCCGGCCCCGCAGGGCCCGGCCCAGCACCTCCTCCGCCCTGCCGTCGCCGTACCGGGCGGCGGTGTCAAACACCGTGATCCCCGCATCCAGCGCGGCGTGGACCGTGTCCGCCGCCGCCGCGTCGTCGCTGGGCCCCCAAAGCTTCACGCCTGAAAACGCCCAGGTCCCCAGGGCCATCCGGGAAAACGTCAAACCGCCCCGCAGCTCAAAATATTCCATCATACGCTCCTTTCCCCACGCGGACAACGCCGCTGTTTTTTCATCATACCGCGTCAAGCCGCGCTCCGTCAAGCGGGGACAGCGCGGCGTAAATTTTCCCGCGGCGGGTTGACAGTGGAAAAAATATGTCATAATATAAACAAAGAGTTTCGGAAAAACTGCATAACGTCCGGTAGGTAAGGCTACCACAGGGATATGGATCGCTGCCGCAAAATGATGGAGACATCATGAGATGGTTTGAGCAGGCGATATCGAACACGAAGGTATCATCTAATGCGATTTCACCGCCTTGTGAGGCTAAAGCTTGAACGGTAGCGGGGGTCAGCGGCGGCGGCCGCATCCCCGGACATCAGACGGGAGGTTCTCCAGTCGTACCGGTACGGGACGATTGGGGCCTTTTTTATTGACATACCGGACCATCAACGGAAAGGAGGATGCGCGCATGTTTGAATTTGAACACGAACGGACGGAACTGCTGGAAAAAATTGAGGAGTACGTGAACCGAAAACGGTACGCCGAGCTGCGCGACCTCCTGATGCCCCTGGAGGCGCCGGACATCGCCTGGCTGTGCGGGGAACTGGACGAAAAGCAGCTTCCCCTGGTCTTCCGCCTGCTGCCCAAGGAGCAGGCGGCGGAGGTCTTTGTGGAGCTGGACTCCGACCAGCAGGAAATGCTGATCCAGGGCTTTTCCAACACCGAGCTGAAAGAGGTGCTGGACGAACTGTATCTGGACGACACGGTGGATATCGTGGAGGAGATGCCCGCCATCGTGGTCAAGCGCATCCTGCGCCACTCCGACCCCGAGATGCGCAAGAGCATCAACGAGATCCTCAAATACCCGGAGGACTCCGCGGGCAGCATCATGACCACGGAGTTCGTGGACTTAAAGGAGACCATGACGGTGGAGGACGCGTTCAAGCGCATCCGCCGCACCGGCCCCGACAAAGAGACCATCAACATCTGCTACGTCATCGACAAAAACCGCCGCCTGATCGGGCTGCTGTCCATCCGCACGCTGCTGCTGGCGGACCTGGACGACGTCATCGGGGACATCATGGAGCGGAACTTCATCTCCGTCCAGACCCTGGACGACCAGGAGGCGGTGGCCCGGGCCCTGAGCAAATACGACTTTCTGGCCCTGCCCGTGGTGGACACGGAGCAGCGCCTGGTGGGCATCGTCACCGTGGACGACGCCATGGACGTTTTGCAGGAGGAGGTCACGGAGGATATCGAGAAGATGGCGGCCATGCTGCCCTCCGACAAGCCCTACCTCAAGACCAGCACCCTGGAGACGTTCAAGGCCCGCATCCCCTGGCTGCTGCTTTTGATGATCTCCGCCACCTTCACCGGGCAGATCATCTCCAGCTTTGAAAACGCCCTGGCGGCGGCCACTATCCTCACCGCCTATATCCCCATGCTGATGGACACCGGCGGCAACTGCGGCTCCCAGGCCAGCGTCACGGTCATCCGCGGCATCTCCCTGAACGAGATCGAGTTTTCCGACCTGCCCCGGGTCATCTGGAAGGAGATCCGGGTGGCGGTGGTCTGCGGCGTCACCCTGGCGGCGGCCAACTTCGTCAAGCTCATGCTGGTGGACCGCCTGCTGTTCCAAAACGCCCTGGTCACCATGCCCGTGGCGGCGGTCATCTGCTCCACCATGGTCTGCACCGTGCTGTGCGCCAAGCTGGTGGGCTGCATCCTGCCCCTGCTGGCCAAGAAGATCGGGTTCGATCCGGCGGTCATGGCCTCGCCGTTTATCACGACCATCGTGGACGCGATCTCCCTTTTGATCTATTTTCAGTTCGCCTCCGGGATTTTGGGGCTGTAAAGAAACGGCGGCTGTCGAAAGACAGCCGCTGTTTTTTGATGCCTGACAGGTATCGGGGGGTGCAGCCCCTGCGGCCTGTCAGGCTGCTAATTTTATAAATCCGGCTCTTTCGGTGAAAAAACCTCACAAGCCGGCGTATCCTCTCTGGGCCGCGCCATGCGAAAACGGATGCATTTCCTTTCCAATGTACGGAAATAGCAGTCATCATAATGCAGATAATAGCTCAAAAATTCCGCACACTCTCCACATGTATGGTTTTCTGTAAAATAAGAATAATCCATATGTATAGCATGTCCGTCGTCAAGTAACTGTTTCATCCTGACATGCGGAACATTTCTTTTCCTCCACAACGCAATTTTTCAAAGCATACTCCAAGAATTGGCAGATAAGCTCATTTCTGGTCCAGCCGGTTTTTTTAACGATTTCCTCCAAGCTGTTCAATGTTTCTTTCCGAACACGGATAGAAAATACGCGGTATCCATCTTCACCCTTCGGTGGCTTTGGCCGTACAACCAGCTTTTCCATAATTGCTTCACCTGCCTCTAAACAGATGGTATGTTTTGGACTGCCAAAAAGATATGTTAAGCTTTGTGTGAGAAAGAGTGTTAGTTTTGCAACGCCATTCTACCAAAACTATATCAGCATAATATCTTTAGAACAGGGTGACCTGGACCTATTCTTTAAATCTTGTATTTATGGCAAAGATACTCAAAAGCATTTGCAACTCCGATACATAACTTTCTCCTCCCCGCACAAACTATCTGCGGCGAATAGCCAAAGATTTTCAAGCAGGAGGATCATGTTATGACGAAGGATTGCACCAACGGCGGCTGCGCCTGCACCCCCAACCAGAGCATCAAGTGCACCGTGAACAACTGCGCGCATCACTGCCAGGATACCCAGTACTGCGGCCTGGACGAGATCATGGTGGGCACCCATGAGGCCAACCCCACGATGGTCGAATGCACCGACTGCCAGAGCTTCAAGCTGAAATAACCGTTCCCCCCGCTCCGGGGTCCGTATACGCCCCCGGAGCCTTTACATACGGAAAGGGAGGGATGGCGGTGAAGGGCAAATGGCCGGCGCGGATCGCCGGAGGCGCGGCGGGGCTTGCCAACGGGCTGTTTGGAGGCGGGGGCGGCATGGTCTTTCTCCCCATCCTCTCCCGGGGCGGCGCGCTCACCCAGCGGCGGCTGTACGCCACCTGCGTCGGCGTGATCTTCCCGGTGTGCCTGGTGTCCGCCGCCGTGTACTTCTTCCGGGGCGGCCTCTCCCTCTCCGCCGCCCTGCCCTATCTGGCGGGGGGCCTTGCCGGAGGCTTTCTGGGCGGAAAGCTGTACGGCAAGGTGCCCGTCCAGTGGCTCAAGTGGCTCTTTGCCGCGTTCCTCTTTTACGCGGGGGTGAAGTATCTGCTGTGATGGATTGGCTGATCCCCTTTTTGTGCGGCCTGGGGGCCGCCGTTCTCTCCGCCTGGGGCGTGGGCGGCGGAACGCTGCTGCTTCTGGTGATGACGCTGCTTTTGGGCGTGGACCTGCGGACCGCCCAGGGCGTGAACCTGCTTTTCTTTCTCCCCACCGCCCTCAGCGCCCTGCTCCTCCACGCGAAAAACGGCTATCTGGACAAGCCCACCCTGAAAGCCGCCGTTCCCCCGGCGGTGGCCGCCGCCCTGGCGGGCGCGTGGATCGCAACGGCCGTGGACGTGGAGGTGCTGCGCAAGCCCTTCGGGGTCTACCTGCTGCTCTCCGGCGTGAGCCTGATATGGCCGCAGAAAAAGAAAAAAAAGACGTGACCCGCGCGGTCACGTCTTTTTTCATGTCTCTCACAGCCGGTAGGCGCAGACTGTATAGCCGTCCGGTGCCCAGAAATAGAGGTACGCCACCGGCGCGCCGTCCACGGCATCCGTCCAGAAGGTGTAATACCGCAGGTCCTCCGACTCCTCCAGGACCTCCCGGACCGCCTCTTCCAGCGCAGGAAAGTCCCCGCTCAAAAAATCGAAATTTCCCGTCTGGACCTGCCACATCGTGGTGGGACCCCACAGGTACTTTTCGTACCGCTCCTCCGTGCCGTCCCCGTCCAGATCGCAGGACCACCAGGACCGGCCGCCGTCCTCATGCGGCGTCTCGGCGGCGCCGCCCACGAACCAATCGTTCTCCTCCAGCCATTGGGGGAGCGCCCGCGCCTCCAGGGCCGCCAGGGCGCGCTCCGCCCCCGGGGCCAGGTCCAGGGACACGCGGTCATAGCCGTCCACCGCGAAGCGCAGCGCCCGGGCGTCCGCCACGGCGCCGTCCCGGTAGAGATACAGGTCCAGGCCGTCCACATATTTCGTGCTGTAATCATAGCTGGTGCGGACCAGATAGCGGGCGTCTCCGCAGCGGATGAAGCCGAATTCCTGGATGACGGAGGAAAACCGGCTGGTCTCCCGATAGGTCCCGTCCCCCTGGCCCTGAAAGAACAAAAACTCCGTGAAGCCGCCGCTGCCGCCCATGTAGACCTCGGCGGCCACGTCGTCCACGCCGTCGCCGTCCCCGTCCACCTGCACGGCGCAGACCGCGCCGCCCTCCGGCACCTCACAGCCGGTCAGGGCGGTGAACGCCTCCTGGGTCAATTCCCGGTCGTCCACCAGCGGGGCCAGCGTCTCCCGCTCCGTGCCGTCCGCCATGGCGGAGAGCAGGGCCTCCACCACCTCCCGGGGGATGCGGGCGGTCTCGGAGAGGACCGGGTCCTCCATGTCCCCCATGGCGTAAAGCTCCAGCGGCCCGTCCTGGGGGCGGAGCCGCGCCCGGCAGTCCACCCGCAGAAGGCGCACTGGCCCGGAGCCCTCCGGCCTGGGGCCGGGGACCGCCGCGCACAAGAGCAAAAGCGCCCCGAGCAGAAAGCCGCCCCGCGCCAGCCAGGTCCGTTTCACCGGCCCCCTCACTCCACGGGCTGCTCCAGCAGCAAGCGCACCTCCAGCAGCTCCCCGTCCCGCAGGAGGGTCATGGGCATCTCCTGGCCAAGCTGATACTGCCGCCTTGCCCGGAGCAGGTCCTTGCTGCTGGTCACGTCCGCGCCGCCGGCGGAAACGATGAAGTCTCCCACCCGCACCCCCGCCAGGTCGGCGGCGGAGCCCGCGGTGACGTCCAGCACCTCCACGCCCCACAGCCCGTCCCCGAGCTGGCTTCCCGTCTGGGTGACGGACACGCCCAGCAGCGGTTCCGGGGTCACCTCGCCGTAGGTCAGCAGATCGTTCACCAGATACCGGATGGAGGCGGAGGGGATGGCGAAGCCCAGGCCCTCGATGCTGGAATAGGCGGAGCTCATTTTAATGGTGTTGATGCCCACCACCTGCCCGTAGGCGTTGATGAGGGGGCCGCCGGAATTGCCGGAGTTCAGCGCGGCGTTGGTCTGGATGAGGTTCATGGTCCGGCCGTCCACCCGCACGTCCCGGTTGATGGCGGACACGATGCCGTCCGTCAGCGTGCCCCGCAGCTCCACGCCCAGGGGGTTGCCGATGGCGTACACCTTGTCGCCCACGGTCAGCGCGTCGGAATCCCCGAACTCCGCGTGGGGCAGGTCCGCCAGGTCCACCTTCAACACCGCCAGGTCGTTCTTCTCGTCCCCGGCCACATACCGGGCCGTGTAGGTGCGCCCGGTGTCCAGGGTAACGGTGCTGTCCCGTCCCCCCTCCAGCACGTGATAGTTGGTCAAAACATAGCCGTCCGCCCGGAAGATGACGCCGGTGCCCACGGACGCGCCGTCCACAAGCTGGGCGATGACCGTCACCACCGCCGGGTTCACCTGGCGGTAGATCTCCTGGGCGGTCAGCTCCGGCCCGTGGTCTTGGGCCACCTCCAGCACCGCCCCCTCCCCCGTGGGATAGGCCGGGATCGTGACGGCCCCGGCGTCGGCCTGTCCGTATTCGCCGCCGTGGAAATCGTCGAAGGGGTCCCAGCGGCCGGACGGGGGAAGGCTGCGGTCCCAGACATACGCGCCCACCGTCAAAGCCAGCGCCGCCGCAACCAGCGCCAAAAACACCCAAAGGCCCCTCCTGCCCCGCCTTTTGCGGGGCAAAACGGGCCGTTTCGCCGCCGGATGGCCCGGAAGGGGGCGGATATACGTCTCCACCACCTCCCGGGACTCCGCCTGCCGGTATGTTTCTATGATCTCACAGCGCTCTCCCCTGGTCCACTCTTCCATGCGTGCCTCATTCCGTGGCCAGGGAGAAGGAAAAGGCGGTCACGCCGTCCTCGCTGGTCACATTGATCTTTTCCTTATGCTGCTCCAAAATCGTCTTGACGATGTACAGGCCCAGGCCTACGCCGTCCTTGTCCTCGCTGCGGGACTTGTCGCTCTTGTGGAACCGCTCGAACAGCAGCGGCAGCTCCTCCGCCGGGATCGTCTCCCCCAGGTTGCGCACCGTCACCCGGGCCTTGCCGTCCAGCGTGACGACGCCCAGGTACAGCGTGGAGCCGGGCGTGGCGAACTTCGTGGCGTTTTCCAGCAGGTTGTAGATGACCTGGGTGATCATGTCCTTGTCGCCCCGGACCAGGATAGGCTCCTCCGGGATGTCCGCGTCCACGTCCAGCTTCCGGTCGTTGATTTTCTTCTCCATGGAGATCAGCACCCGGCGCATGCTCTCGCAGACGTCGAAATGGTTCCCCCCCTTGAGGGGGTCCAGAGCCTGGAGCTGGCTCACGTCCAGCATCCGCCGCACCAGACGGCTCAGGCGGCGGCTCTCCCCGGCGATGATCTGGAGATACTGCCGCTCGTTCTCCGGGGGGATGGTGCCGTCCAGGATGCCGTCGGTATAGCCGGCGATGGTGGTCATGGGGGTCTTGAGCTCATGGGAGATGTTGGCGATGAACTCCCGCCGCTGGCGCTCCGTCTGCTGGAGGTTTTCGGCCATGTTGTTGAAGGAGGCGGCCAGCTCCCCCACCTCGTCGTTCCGTCCATAATCCCGCATCCGCACGTCAAAGTCGCCCTCGGCATACTGCCGGGTGGCCCGGGCCATCTCCCGGATGGGCTGGACCTGCCGCATGGCGGTGATGGACGAGGCCATGAAGGAGACCATCAGCACCACGAAGGCCGTCATGAAAAAGAGGCCGATGAACCCCTGCCACATGGCGTCCAGCGAGGCCGTGGGCGACACGGCGAACACCACGCCCACCGTCTCCTGGGTCTGGGGATTCGCCGCGGGCACGCCCACCACGAACCGCTTGTTCTGGTACAGGCCCCCCACGTTGTCCCGGCGGAAGCTGGAGCCGTCCTCCAAAATCTCCCTCGTCATCTCCTCCGGCATGGTGACCACCATGCCGTCCAGGTCCGCGTCCGTGGACAGCAGCACATGGCCCCCCACGTCGCAGATCATGAAATCCACATCGGACACGGTGGCGGCAAAGGTGGCGAGCTGCTGGAAGCCCGGCTCGTTTTGTAGCTCCTCCACGTCCATGAACCGCCCGCTCTCCAGATAGCTGACGGAGAGCTGGCTCATGACCTGGGCCTTGGCCTGGATCTCCTCGCTCTTTTGCTGGCGGGCGTAGTTATAGCTCAGGGAAAAAAAGGACGCGCCCAGTAAAAACAGCGTCAGCATCACCATGCCCGCCGTCACAAAAAGCTGCCGCCAATACAGGCCCTGAAACCGCTTGCCGAGTTTCCTCATACCTCATCCTCCGTGTGAACGGGTCCTCCTCCGTGGAACCGGGGCGCGCGGCCCCGGAAGCTTCTCAAAAGCCAAGCGCCCCCGTGCGCGCACCGGGGCGCTTCGTGCTCAGCCCTTCTCCGGCTGGGGCGCGCCCAGCAGCTCGAACTTGTAGCCCACGCCCCACACCGTCTTCAGCGCCCACTGGTCGGAGATGTTCTCCACCTTTTCCCGCAGGCGCTTGATGTGCACATCCACGGTGCGGCTGTCTCCAAAGTAGTCGAAGCCCCACACCTCGTCCAGAAGCTGGTTGCGGGTATAGACCCGGTTGGGCGTGGCCGCCAGGTGGTACAAAAGCTCCAGCTCCTTGGGGGGCGTGTCGATCTTCTTTCCGTCCACGGTCAGCTCATAGGAGTCCAGGTTGATAACCAGCCGGTCGAAGGTCAGCTTCTTCGTGGTGTCGTTGGGGATCTCCGTCCGCCGCAGCACCGCGTTGATGCGGGCCAGCAGCTCCTTCATCTCAAAGGGCTTGACGATATAATCGTCCGCGCCCATCTCCAGGCCCTGGATGCGGTCGAACACCTCGCTCTTGGCGGTCAGCATGATGATGGGGACCTTGCTGGTCTCCCGGATCTTGGCGCAGACCGCCCAGCCGTCCATCACGGGCAGCATGATGTCCAGCAAAATCAGGTCCGGGACCTGCTTTTGAAACTCCTCGATGGCCTTTCCGCCGTCCCCGGCGATGCGGACGTCGAAGCCCTCCTTCACCAGATACATATGGATCAGGTCGGAGATATTGCGGTCGTCCTCTACAACCAGGATGTTGCGTCCCATGGCGATCCCTCCATTTTTTCACTTCATGCTCTCATTATACCCGGCTCGCCGCCGGGATGTTGAATTTTCTGTAAATTTCAGGCAGCGGGCCGCCCCGTCTCACGCGGTCTCCGTGAAAGCGAGGCAGGTGTCCTCCGTCCCCGCCGCCGCGGCCAGGAAGGCCCGCAGGCCCCCGCCGCCCGCCTGGTCCCCCAGCCAGACGGACACGCCGCCCCGCCGGGCGTTCACCCGCTGGAGCAGCGTCTCCGCGCTGGAGGCGCCCCACAGTCCGTAGGCGGACCGGTCCAGGTCCGCCTCCAGGCAGCGGTAGCCCGCCC
>JAEXWS010000220.1 GCA_023406225.1 Bacillota bacterium
CTGAACGCCGTGGACTACGAAGCGGAGGTGGCGGGAGACGCCTCGCTGCAAACGGCCCTGGCCAATCTGAAAAACAATGAGACGAACACCGCCGTCACCGACGGGGAGGGCAGCGGCCTGAACGCCGCGGACCTGCCCGGCGGACTGGACGGCGAGGCCCTGCCCGGCCTGGACGCGGACAACGGTCGGGAGAGCGCCGTCACGGAGGGACAGACCGTCACCGAGGGCGGCGCGCCGCCGGAGGAAGCCTCCCCCGGCGCGGCGGACAGCCCCGCGGACGGAGCGGGCCCGGAGCCGGCGGCCCCAGCGGAGCCTGAGCCCCAGGAGCCGGACCGGGAGCAGGCTCCCGGGAAGGACGCGGCGGACGGCGGCGCCGCCGGCCAGGGCGGGCAGACCCTGCGGGACATCCAGACCCGGTACGTCACCCTCTATAACGCGGAGACCGGCGAGAGCGCGGTATACGATCTGGAGGAGCTTTTGAAGGAACCGGAAGAGGCCCTGGTGACCCAGGAGGCCCGGGCGGAACAGTTGGAGGAGATGGGCTTTCGCACCACCCTGCTCACCCGCTCCGCCCAGCCCACCGCCGAGGCCAGCGGCCTGCTGCTCATGGCGGCCGCCAGCGGCGGGACCATCGTTCTGCTGCTTTGCATGGGCATTTTGAAAAAACGCAAACTGGACCGCCGGGACGACGGCTGACCGGGAAAGGAAGTCTTACCATGAAAAAAACAACGCTCCGCGCCTGCTTTTCCACGCTTTTGTCCGCCGCCCTGCTGCTGGGCCTGCTGCCCCTTTCCCCGGCGGCGGAAGCGGCCTATTCCGGCTACGGCTACGACTGGGACGCGCACTGTTACCTGGACGGCGGAGAGCCGCTCACGCTGGCCGCCGAGGACAAGGTGTCCGTCTCCAGCGCCCAGGAGCTCGGCTGGTTCGCCGACTATGTGAACAGCGGCGGGGAGACGGCTGGGATCGTCTGGTCCCTGACCCATGACATCGTCATTTACGGCGTGGACCCCATCGGCACGCAGGACTCCCCCTTTTCCGGCAGCTTCAACGGGCAGGGCCACACGATCCAGACCATCATCCAGGACGACGGATATCTGGGGGTTTTCGGCTGGATCGCGGACGCGAGCATCTCCAACCTCCACGTGCTCCGCCTCAGCATCCTCGCCACCCAGGACTTTGCCGGGGGCATCGCGGGCTACGCCAGCGGCAGCACGATCAGCGGCTGTTCCAGCGTGGTCCTGGTGAGCATCACGGGAAGCGGCAAGACCTTCGGCGGCATCGTGGGCTGCGCCGAGGACAGCACCCTTGAAAACTGCACCGCCACCGGCAGCATCCACGGCAGCCGCCTGCTCGGCGGCGTGGCGGGCCGAACGGTGAACACGCAGATCGTGGGCTGCTCCAACAGCGCCGGCATCGCCGCCTACGGCGCGTCGCCCCAGGCGGGCGGCATCGTGGGCCGCGCCGAGGGCGGCTCCATCCAGGAGTGCACCAATACCGGCGCCGTCTCCGGCAGGTCCCAGGTGGGCGGCGTGGCGGGAGCGGTGGACGGCGCGGACGTGCGCGGCTGCAAAAACGCCGCCTCCGTCAGCGCCGGCAGCGGAACCGCCGGGGGCATTGCGGGCCGCGCGCTGGACGCCAGCTTTTTCTCCTGCTTCAACACCGGCGCCGTCTCCGGCAGGGAGGACGCGGGCGGCATCGCGGGCGTGGTGGAGATCGAGACGGATTACGTGGAGATCACCTGCTGCAGCAACACCGCCCCCGTGGAGAGCGGCGGGACCTCCGGCGGCATCCTGGGGACCTGCGATTCCATCGAGTGCGTGATCTCCTATGTGTACAATCTGGGCGCGGTGGACGGCGGGGCGGCCGCGGGCGGCGTCAAGGGCAGCGGCGCGCTGAGCCCCCTCTCCTATTCCTACAACGCCGCCGATATCACGGCGGACCAGGCCCATCCCATCGGCCCGGGGACCTTTTTCAAGTGCTTTTACGAAACGGGGCGGGAACCCCTGGATACCGCGGACACGAAGGACCTGACGGGACTCGGCCGGGAGGAGCTCACCTCCGGGAACGCGGTCTTGGAAGAGGGCAGCGGCGGCCCCGCCTCCTGGAGCTATGAGGCGGGCCTCTATCCCCGACTGGCCAGCCGCTCCGTCGGCCCCTCCGGCGCCAGCCTCACCGTCAAGGACCAAATCGTTTACAACGGCGCTCCGGTCTCCGTGGGCGCGTCCAATTCGGCCGCCACGGAGACCATCCAATACAGCATCCCGGCCAACGCCCACTTCACCTTTTCCTTCGCGCGTTCGGACGGAACGCCCACCAACCGGGAGGACGGCGCTTTGACGGAGGGCGGCGCGCCCGCCGGCGCCGGGGACTATCTGGTGACCTTCACCTTCCCCAACACGTCCATCGAGGATGTGGAAAACGCCTTCACCATCGAGCCCTACGAGCTGAGTAAGTGGGACTTCTCCCAGGAGGAACTGGAAGCGCCCGCCCAATGCGGCGTCCCCAAGACCGTCTCTCCGGCGGTGACCAGCTTTGTGAAGCGAGACGACTACGAGGTGGTCTATGAGGACGTTCCCACGGCCGAGGGCGAGACCCGGCAGATGACCGTCACTGGGCAGGGCAACTGCACGGGGCGTCTCGTGTTCGACATCCGGATCGCCCTGGGCACGGAGGAGCCCTTCGTCCCCGACGCCTCCGGCGTTTACACCGTGGGCGCCGAGGGGAAAAAACTGCGCCTGCCTGAGGACCCCACCGTCTATGCGGGCGGCATCCCCGCCTACCTGATCCAGGGCAGGCGTTATGAACTGACGGACGCCGCGGCGTCGTGAAGGAGAGAGCACCCATGAAAAAATTCTTGCGTTTGAGTTCCCTGCTTCTGGCATGGGCGCTTTTGTGCGCCCTGACGCTGCCCGCCCCCGCCCGGGCGGCGGACAGCGCCAAGGGCACCACCCTCCGCCTGGAGAAGAAGGAGGGGACCGTCACGGTGACCAACGCCCGGGGCAAGACCCTGGCCGGCTCCACCGGCTCCAAGCTCTACAGCGGCTATTCCGTGGCCACCGGCGGCGCCAGCTACGCCTGGATCAGCCTGGACGACAACGTGGTGGTCAAGGCGGATGAAAATTCCCAGGTCACCGTGAAGCAGTCCGGCAAAAAGCTGGAGGTCCTGCTGGAGAGCGGCAATCTCTTTTTCAACGTCAGCAAGCCCCTGGCCGACGACGCCAGCCTGGACATCCGCACCTCCAGCATGTCCACAGGCATCCGGGGCACCTCCGGCCTGGTGTCCGTCTCCCAGCGCGCCTCCTCCGGCGGCGGCCCCGGCACGGTGCACGTGGCCCAGGCCAAGCTGGTGGTGTTCGAGGGAACGGTCACCCTGACCTACACCGCCCCGGCGGAGGCCGGGGCCGCCGCGCCGGTCACCACCGCCGTCGCCGCAGGCTTCCAGGCCGACGTGGTCCAGACCTCCGCCCCGGTCCCCGGCCAGAGCGGGACCGCCGTGGTCGACGTCAGCGCCAGCGTCCAGCCGGTCTCCGTGAAAGAGACGCTGTCCTCCACGGGCTTCGTGGCGGTGGAGGTGGCCGCCGATCCCCAGCTTCGGGAGAGCATCGTGGCCGGAGCGGGAGACGTGGACCTGCAGGCCGTCCAGGAGATCGCCTCCAACGCGGCCCAGCAGCTTGCGGACGACCAGGCCCGCGCCGCGGCCCAGGTCCAGCAGGAGCAGGCCGCCCTGGAACAGACGGTGGCCCAGATCCAACAGGAGCAGTCCAGCGCCGTCAAGGACCCGGTCATCCCGGTCTTCACGCCGTCCGCGCCCAGCTCCGAAAGCTCCGGGAGCTCCGGCAGGCCCGGACCCACGCCCGACCCCGAGCCCACTCCGGACCCGGAACCCGAGCCGGAACCCGAACCGGAACCGGAACCCGAGCCCGAGCCTGTGCCGGACGTTTGGACCGTGACCTTCTCCCACCAGGGCGCGGTCTACGGCACCCAGGCCGTGACGGACGGGACCGCCGCTCAAAAGCCCGTCCTGCAGCCCACGGAAAATGGCGAATGGCGGCTGAACGGAGCGGCCTATGACTTCGCTTCGCCCGTGACCGCCGACTTGACGCTGGCGTGGGCGGCGGTATGAAACGCGTTTGCGTCCCCCGGCGGGCATGGGGGGTGAGCGCGGCGCTGGCCCTGGCGGTCCTGTTTTTGGCCGCCAGCGGCCTCCTGCGCCCTCTGGACCGCATCGTGGAGGACGCGCTGTTTCAGCAGCCGGAGGCCCTGGACGGCAGCATCGTGGTCGTCGGCGTCACGGCGGAGGACCTGGCGGAGCTCGGCCCCTGGCCCTGGGACCGGAGCGTGATGGCCCAGGTGCTGGAGACGCTGAACGCCGACCCGGACCTCCGCCCCGCCGCCATCGGGCTGGACATGCTCTACGCCGGGGAGACCACCCCCGCCGCCGACCATGCCCTGGCGGAGGCCGCCTCCGCGGGGAACGTGGCGGCGGCGTGCAGCGCGGAGTTTTCCAGCCGGCTGATGCTGGCGGCCAACGGCGAGGCGTATATGGAGGACTTCAGCATCTCCTCCCTGGTCCTGCCCTTCGACGCCCTGGCCAATGGGACGCGGGTGGGCCACATCAACGCCATGTATGACGCGGACGGCGTGCTGCGCCACCACCTCTGGTCCCTGCCGGACGGCGGCGGCGAGATCTTGTCCCTGCCCTACCGGATGTACGAGCTGTACTGCGGCTACTGGGGCCTGGAGGCGGACTTCTCGCCCAGCCGGGACTCCCGGGGCTTTTGGTACGTGGACTACACGGGACTGCCCGGCGCGTACTTTGAGTATTCCGTTTCCGACCTTCTCCGGGGCGATTACGACCCCGAGGCCCTGGCGGGGGCCGCGGTCCTCATCGGCCCGTACGACATGGGCCTCTCCGACGATTTCATTACCTCCATCGACCGGGCGGAGCGGATGTACGGCGTGGAATACCTGGCCAACGTCCTCAGCGCCATGCTGCGGGGGGAATGCCCCCGGGAGGCGGCGGACCCGCCCCAGCTCGCACTGCTGGCGCTGGGGGTCTTTTTCCTGTGCCTGTGCTTTTTCACCGTGAAGCCCGGCTGGGGGGCCCTCCTCTGCCTGGCGGTGTGCGCGGGCTATCCGGCATTGACCCTGCTGGCCTATGCCGGGGGGCTTCTGCTCCATCCGCTGGGCCTTCCCGTCGGCGCGGCGGCGGGCTTCGCCGCCGCGCTGGGGGATCACTATCGGACCGTTCAGCGGGAAAAGCGCCATATCCGCAGCGTTTTCCAGCGCTATGTGGACCCCGGCATCCTCCAAGAGCTTTTGCGGGAGGGCCCCGCCCAGCTCCATCTGGCGGGAAAGTCCACAGACATTGCGGTGCTGTTCGTGGACCTGCGGGGCTTCACCTCCCTCTCCGAGACCCTGGAGCCGGAGCAGGTGGTGGCGATCCTCAACGACTACCTGACGCTGACCAGCCGCTGCATCCGGGAAAACGGCGGGACCCTGGATAAATTCATCGGGGACTGCACCATGGCCTTCTGGGGCGCGCCCCTCCCCTGCCCGGACCCGGTCTACGCCGCCTGCCGGGCCGCGCTGGAGATGGTCCGGGGGGCCGAGGGCCTGCGCCGGTCCATTCTGGAGAAATACGGGCGCACCGTCTCCTTCGGCGTGGGCGTGCACTACGGCCCCGCCGTGGTGGGCAACATCGGTTCCGCCCAGCGGATGGACTACACCGCCATCGGCGACACGGTGAACACCGCCTCCCGGCTGGAGGCCAACGCCCCCGCCGGGACCATCTACATCAGCAGAGCCGTGGCGGACGCCCTGGGGAGCCGGGCGGCGGTGACGGCGCTGGGCGGCCTGCGCCTCAAGGGAAAGGCGGAGGATTTTGAAGTTTTGACCCTGGACGCGCTCACAGACGGCGCGCCGGACACGAAAGGAGGCTCTCCGGACTCCCCGCCGGAGGATTGATGCAAGCATGAGACGAATCTTACGAATGACCGCGCTCCTGGCGGCGCTGGCCTGCGCGCTGGCGCTGCCCGCCGCCGCCGTGGGCGGCGCGGAGCCGCTGCAAACGGACCGGCAGTTCCTCGCCCCCTCCGGCGTTCTGCTCCGGCAGGACGGGACGCTGCTGGTGGCGGACGGCGGGCTCCATAACGTGTCCGTCCTGGAGCAGGACGGCAGTTTCCGCCTGCTGGCGGGACGGACCCTGCCCAGCGCCGCCGGCGGGCGGCCCGCGGGGGGCCATCTGGACGGGGACGCGCAAAGCGCCCTGTTCCGCCATCCCGCCGCCCTGGCGGAGTGGGGCGGCGGCGTGGTGGTCAGCGACCGGGACAACCACTGCCTGCGGCTGATCGCGGACGGCGCGGTGAAGACCCTGGCGGGCGACGGGACCGAGGGCCTGCGCAACGGCGCGGCCGCCCAGGCCCGGTTCAGCATGCCCCTGGGATTGGCGGCGGGCGGAGACGGCCGCCTCTACATCGCCGACAGCGGGAACGGCTGCGTCCGCACCCTGGACAAAAACGGGCGGACGGAGACTTACGTCTCCGGCCTGAACGAGCCGGCGGGCCTTTGCTGGTACGGCGGCGCGCTGTATATCTCCGACGTGGGGACCCACCAGATCCTGCGGGTGGAAGGCGGCAGGGCCACGGTCTTTGCGGGGCGGTCTCAGGCGGACGGCAGCGCGTACATCGGCGGCTTCGCCGACGGAAGGGCCGGCGACGCGGAATTCTGCACGCCCTTCGCCCTGGCGGCCGGAGACGGGGTCCTCTATGTGGCGGACACCGGCAACTCCGCCATCCGGCAGATCCGGGACGGCTGGGTGAGCACGCTGGCCTGCTACAGCGGCTCCAAGGACGGGCTCTGGCCCGGAAGCCCCGTCTCCCTGGCCCTGGACGGAGAGACCCTGTACGCCGCCGACGCCTTCGCGGGCTGCGTGCTGCGGCTGGATACCGGGCGGATGCTCTTTGAGGACGTGCCGGCGGAAAGCTGGTACGCCCAGGGGGTGAGCTTCGCCTACACCGCAGGGGTGATGAGCGGCGTATCCGCCGCCCGGTTCAGCCCCGGCGGCATGACCACCCGGGGCCAGCTCGCCGTGATGCTCCACCGCCTGGAGGGCCTGCCCGCCGCCCGAAGCCCGGCCTTTTCCGACGTGGACGCGGACAGCTACTGCGCCCAGGCGGCGGCCTGGGCGGCCGCCAACCAGCTTGCGGAGGGCTATCCCGACGGGACCTTCCGCCCGGACCAGCCCATCTCCCGCCAGCAGCTTGCGGCGGTCCTCTGCCGCTACGCCCGCTGGAAGGGGATGGACACGGCGCCGGGCAGCCTGGCGGCGTACGGCGACGGGGACCAGGTCTCCGGCTACGCCGCCGAGGCCATGGGCTGGGCCTGCGGCCAGGGGCTGTTCCAGGGCGGCGCCGACGGGCTGCTGCGCCCGGGAGACGGCGTCAGCCGGGCTCAGACCGCCGTGGTGCTCACCCGCTTCCTCACCGCCTGAGAAAAATGGAGGCCGCGCCGTTTGAAACGGCGCGGCCTCCATTTTTGATCGGTCAAAAGCCCCAAAAGCCCCGTTTGGCCTTGGGCTCCGCGGGGCGGGCCCTGTCCAGGATCATCCAGATCTCCCGGCTCAGGCGCAGCACGTGCTTGCGTTCCGTCTCGCTGAGGGCGGCGACGCGCTCCACCCGCAGCAAGCCCTCCTCCACCTCCGCGAAGCTCTTTTCCCCGAACAGGGCGGAAAAGGACGGCTCCACCGCAGCCGCGGCCGTATCCTGGGCCGCCTCATAGCCCTCCAGCAGGCGCTGCTCCGCGAAGAGCAGCGCGGTGTGGGCCGCCAGGTTTTCCGCAAAGACCAGGTCCTTTTCATCAAAGGGCAGGCCGTCCGTCTTGTTGATGATCTGGATGCAGCCGAAGGTGTCCTGCCGGTGATACAGCGGGACGCACAGCATGGTCCGGGTCTGAAAGCCCGTGGCTGCGTCCGCCTTGTCGGCCCAGCGGGGGTCCTTCTGGCAGTCCGGAATGATAGCGGCCCGGCCGGAGGCGATGACCTGCCCCGCCACGCCCTCGCCCGGCGCCAGGGAGAAGTCCCCCAGATCGCCCCCGCCGTACACGGCTCTGGGGCGGATGCGCCCATCCCCGAACTTGTCGTAAAACCAGAAGGTCCCGGCCTCGGCGTGGACCGCCTGCACCACCTTGTCCAGCGCCACGGTCAGCGCCTCCGTCAGGTCCCGGGTCTGCTTCAGGCGGCTTTGCAGCTCCTCCATGATCCGCTGGTAATGGGAGCTTTTCATGGCCTCCCAGATCGATTGCATCTCCAATTCCATAATGCCCTCCTAGAATGTGGCCACGCCGCCCTCCCGGGCGAAACAGACGGTGGGCAGGACCTCCCGGGCCTCCCGCTCCGCCCTGCGGAGCATCTCATCTGTGGACTCAGGGGCGTGGTGGGTGATGACCAGGCGCTTCGCGCCGCTTTTTTCCGCAAGGGAACAGCCCATCTGCCAGGTGGAGTGCCCCCAGCCCATACGGCGGGCGTAGACCTCCTCGGAATAGGCGCCGTCATAGAGCAGCAGATCGCAGTGATCCACCCAGTCCTGGAGGCGCATGGTCCCGTGCTCGTAGTCGCAGGCGAAGCAGATCCGCTTGCCGCCCACGGTGAGGCCGATCAAGCTGGCCTCGTCGGGATGGCAGGAGGGGCGGAACTCCGCGCTGACGCCCGGACACAGCGGCACGGGCTCCTCCAGCGGAACGTCGCACAGCGCGCCGAAATCCGGCGTATAGGGCCAGAAGGGCGGCGAGAGGAACCGCCGCAGGCTCTCCTGACCGAACCAGTCTCCGAACCGGGAGAAAAACCGCAGCCGGGCGCCGGGGGGAAAGCTGGAAAAGTGCAGCAGGCCCAGCAGGTGGTCATAGTGGAGGTGGGAGAGCAGCACGTCCACCCGGCTGCATCCCGCCAGGATGGACTGCGCGCAAAAAAGGCCGCTGCCGCAGTCGACCACCACGGCGTACTCCCCCTGCCGCAGAACGTAGCAGGAGGTCGCGCAGCCAAATTCCTGAAACGCCGGACCGGAAACCGGACAGCTCCCGCGGGTCCCGCACAGATACAGTTCCACTCCTCATCCAACCTTTGTAAAACGGCCTTTTCCAGGGGCCGCCCCGTATTGTAAAGATACTCTAAAGATAGCACAAAACCCGTGCAATTTCAATGAAAGTCAAACGAAAACCTGGAAATATTTTAAAATTCGGCGGGGGTGGTCTTCCGGGACCAGTCCTTTACGAACCGGATCAGCTCCCACCCCAGCTTCGGAAGATACCGTCCCTTCTTGATGAAGAACCCCACGTCGAACACGATGGGCTCCTCCAGCGGCAGCAGCGTCAGCCCCTCGCAGCCGGGGGCCTTCCGGCCGGACTCCACGCTGATGATCCCCACATACCGGCAGGTCTTTACCAGATCCACCATGCAAAGGACCTGGTTGTAGTGGAAAACGATGTCGGGGATCACCTGGCGGCGCTCAAACGCCTGGTTCATCAACCCGGTCACCTTGGCCTGGGCATCCATCATGATGAGCTTCTCCCGGCCCAGGCACTCGATGGAAATGCGCTTTTGCCCCGCCAGAGGGTGCTCGGGGTGCAGCACCGCGCAGATCTCCATGGTGCTGATGGGGACCCGTTCCAGCTCCTCTCCCTCCGGCCCGTCCGGGAAGGCGTTGTACGCCAGGTCCAGCAGCTCGTTTCGGACCAGGTCCACATGCTTGTGCATGGAGCCCTCCGTCAAATAGACCTGGGCCCGGGGATGGGCCTCTTGAAAGGTGGAGTAGATGATGGGCACCAGCGGGTTCATCAGCACGTGGGACACCCCCAGCCGCAGCCGCTGCTCCGCCGTGCCCGCCAGGTCCCGCATGGCGTTCTCCGTCTCCCGGCAGAGGCTCAAGATCCGCTTGACCCAGATCATGAACTGCTCGCCCTCATAGGTGAAGGCCACGCGCTTGGAGTTGCGGACCACCAGCCGCACGCCCAGCTCCTCCTCCAGCGCGCTGATGGCCGCGGAGATCGCGGGCTGGGAAACAAACAGCATCTCGCTGGCCTGGGTGAAATTTTTGCATTCGTAGACCGCCTCCAGATACTGGAGCCGTTTGAAATTCAGCATGGCGCCGCCCCTCCCGACCGGATATTCCCTTGATGTTCCCTTTAAGAATAAGCATTTGTTATATAAAAATCAAGTTCTTTTTATGCAAAATACCAAAAGCACAAAAACGCCCGGCTTGATTCATAAAATTTTGTTATTTATGAATCATTTTTTGGTATTTTACACCCGGCCCATTTGCCGCTACAATGCGGATAAACGGGCCGCGCGCCTCCTTCCTTCCCCGCGCGGGCCGATTCAGAAACGGAAAGAGGTACTATCATGATCGTAGTGAGCGTCATTGGGATTCTCCTGGCTTTCGCAGTCCTCATCCTCGCGGCCTATAAAAAATTCAGCATGTTCCTGGCGGCGGTCCTGGCGGCGGCCATCGTGGCGCTGTTCGGCGGGCTGGACGTGGCGGCCGCCCTGGTGGGCGCGGAAGGCCCCTTCCTGCTTGGCATGAAGAACTTCGTTGGAAGCTGGCTGGTCATCTTCGCCATGGGCGCGCTGCTGGGCGCGCTGTACGACAAGAGCGGCGCCACCTGGCGCATCAGCAGCACCCTCATCAACAAGGCCGGGACCCAATGGACGCTTTTGATCTATGTTTTGGTGGGCGGACTGCTGGTGTACGGCGGCATCCAGGTCACCGTCATGATCTTCGTGCTGCTCCCCTTTGCAAAGATCCTCTTTCCCAAGGCGGGCATCCCTTGGTACTTATTCCCCGGCATCACCGGCCTGGCCATCGCCACCTTCGCCATGGGCCAGATGCCCGGCAGCCTGCAGATGCAAAACATCATTCCCTCCCAGATCCTGGGCACGGCCCTGACCGCCGCCCCGGTGGAGGGGATATTGGCCACGCTGTTCATGATCGTCTTCGGCGTGGGGTACCTCTCCTGGCAGGTGAAAAAGGGCCATGACGACCCGGAGGCCGCCATCGAATGCTATCAGGTGCAGGGCGGCATTCTGGACGAGGCCGAGCTGGAGCGCCGCTCCCCCGGCTTCGCCGCGTCCCTTATCCCCATGGCCGCGGCCTTCGTGTGCATCAACGGGCTGAAGATGGAGCTGCTGTACGGCCTCGGGATCGGGTGCCTGCTGTCCATCCTGATGTTCTGGAAGCCTCTGGGCGGCGTCGGCGGCGTCCGGGACATCGTGTCCGACGGCTTCAACAACGGCATCTTCCCCTGCATCATCATCGCCGCCGTGGTGGGCGTGGGCAAGGTCGTCTCCGCCACGGACGTATTCGCCCTCGTGCAGGAAAACATCATCGACCTGCCCCTGCCCGGCCTTTTGAAGGTGGCCGCCATCACCACCGTCATCGCGGGCATCACCGGCTCCGCCTCCGGCGGGCTGACCATCGCCCTGGAGCTCTTTGGGACCACGTTCGTCTCCTGGGGCTTCACGCCGGAGATCATCCACCGGGTGGCCTCCATCGCCTGCGGCGGCCTGGACACCCTGCCTTGGAACGGGACGGTGGTGATGCTGTTCGCCCTGTCCGGCGTGTCCTACAAAAAAGGCTATAAGCATGTGGCGGTGGAGACGGTGATCCTGCCTCTGCTGTCGCTCATCCCCGTGTTCCTTTACTACTCCATCACCCATTGATTATCAGAAAGGTCGTGTAAACTTATGGCATCCTATAAAAAGGACTTTCTGCTGAAGCTCTACCGGGACGCGGTCCGCATCCGGGCCTTCGAGGAGAAAGCCGCCGAGTGCTTCACCAAGGGCATGCTGGCGGGCAACATCCACCTGAGCATCGGGCAGGAGGCCGCCGAGGCGGGCGCCTTCGCCGCCATCGGCCCCCAGGACTATTTCACCTCCACCCACCGGGGCCACGGCCACGCCATCGCCCGGGGCGCGGACCCCAAGCGGGCCATGGCGGAGCTGTTCGGCAAAAAGACCGGCTACTGCAAGGGCAAGGGCGGGTCCATGCACATCGCGGACATGGAAAAGATGAACCATCTGGGCGCCAACGGCATCGTGGGCGCGGGACAGCTCATCTCCGCCGGGTCCGCCCTGGCCTCCAAGATCATGGGGGACCAGTCCGTGACCGTGGGGTGCTTTGGCGACGGCTCCACCAACGAGGGCTCCTTCCACGAATCGCTGAACATGGCCGCCGCCTGGAAGCTGCCCATGGTCTGGTTCATTGAAAACAACTGCTACGGCGTGTCCACGGAGATCCACCGGGTCACCAACACGCCGGAGCTGGCCCCCCGGGCCGCCGCTTACGGCGTTCCCTACGCCGTGGTGGACGGCACGGACGCGGCCGCGGTCTATGAGGCCGTGAAGACCGCCGTGGAGCACGCCCGGTCCGGCAAGGGCCCCTATGTGGTGGAGGCGAAGGTCTACCGCTATCAGGGCCACTACTGCGGCGACCCCGCCGTATACCGCCCCAAGGAATACATGGAGGAGGCCCTTGCCAGCGACGGCATCGAAAAGCTGGGCCGCCGCCTGCTGGCGGCGGGCGCTTCCCAGGAGGAGCTGGACGCGGTGAAGCGGGAGGCGGAGGAGGAGATGGGCGCGGCCGTGAAATTCGCGGACGAATCCGACTACCCCGACCCCGCCGACGTGCTGGAGGACATGTATGTGACGGACAACGAAAGGTGCGTGGCAAGATGAGCAGAAAGATCACCGTCAGCAAGGCCATCGGAGAGGCCCTGCGCGAAGAGATGCTCCGGGATGAAAAGGTATTCATCATGGGCGAGGATATGGCCGTCATGGGCAACGTTTTCGCCATCACCAAGGGATTTTTGGAGGAGTTCGGCCCCAACCGGGTCATTGACACGCCCATCTCCGAGGAGGGCTTCGTGGGCATGGCCGTGGGCGCGGCCCTGCGGGGCCTGCGGCCGGTGGTGGAGCTGATGTACAACGACTTCGCCACGGAGTGCGCCGATCCCCTGTTCAACCAGGCCGCCAAGATCCGCTATATGACCGGGGGCCAGTGCCATGTGCCCATGGTCCTGCGGGCCCCCATGGGGGCGGGCCGCCGCAACGCGGGCCAGCACTCCCAGAGCCTGGAGAACTTCTTTTGCCACTTCCCCGGTTTGAAGGTGGCGGCCCCCTGCACCGCCAGGGACGCCAAGGGCCTTTTGAAGTCCGCCGTCCGGGACGACGACCCGGTGATCTTCCTGGAGCACAAGCTGCTCTACGCCAAAAAGGAGGAGATCCCGGAGGAGGAATACACCATCCCCCTGGGCCAGGCGGACGTGAAGCGGGAGGGCCGCGATGTCACCGTCATCACCTGGAGCCGGGAGGTCCACTTCGCCCTGGAGGCCGCCGACACGCTGGCGGCGGAGGGGGTGGACGTGGAGGTTTTGGACCTGCGGACGCTGGTGCCCCTGGACTGGGAAGCCATCGTGCGCTCCGTCTCCAAGACCCACAACGTGGTCATCGTCTCCGAGGAGGTCAAGCGCGGCAGCTACGCCGGGGAGCTCTCCGCCCAGATCGCGGAGGACCTCTTCGACGAGCTGGACGCGCCGGTGGAGCGGGTGTGCGGACTGAATATCTGCTCCCCCTTCAGCCCCGTGCTGGAGGACCGGAACTTCCCCCACCCCGGGGATATCGCACAGGCCGTCAAGCGCGTGCTGAACAAGTGAGGAGGACGCACAATGGCATATGAAGTCTGGATGCCCCAGCTGGGGCTGACCATGGAGGAAGGGACCGTCTCCCAGTGGCTCAGGCAGGAGGGCGACGCGGTGAAGGCCGGGGACCCGCTCCTGGAGATCACCACCGACAAGCTCACCCACGAGATCGTCAGCGAGCACGACGGCGTTTTGCTGAAGATCGCCGCCCAGGAGGGCGCGGATGTGCCCGTCAAGGGCCTTCTGGGCTACATCGGACAGCCCGGCGAGGCGGTGGGCGCGGCGGAGGACGCCCCGGTCCCCGCGCCCGCGCCTGTCCCGGTCTCCGCGCCGGTCCCCGCGCCGTCCGCCGGCGGACGCGTCCGCATCTCTCCCCTGGCCCGCAAAACGGCGGCGAAGCTGGGCGTGGCGTATGCCGGCATCGCGGGAAGCGGCGCCTCGGGGCGCATCACCCAAAAGGATATTCTTGCCGCCGCGGCCCAAGCGCCTGCGGCTCAAACTCCCGCCGCCGCTCCCGCGGCCCCCGTTCCGGCGGTCTCCGCGCCCCGGACGGCCCCCGCCGCCTCTTTGGAGCTGATGGAGGGCGACGTGGTGGAAAAGCTCTCCGGCATGCGCAGGGTGGTGGCGGAGCGGATGCTCCGCTCCCACACGGAGATCCCGCCCGTCACCCAGAATACGAAGGTGGACGTGACGGAGCTGCTGCGCTTCCGCCAGCTCATTCTGGCGGAGACGGGCAGAAAATACTCCGTCAACGATCTGATCTTGAAGGCCACCGCCAAGG
>JAEXWS010000037.1 GCA_023406225.1 Bacillota bacterium
ATCATGTGGAGACTGAGATCGTGGGCACGGAGGGCACCATCCGCATCTCCACCGTCCCGGAGAAGAACCAGGCCATGGTGTATAACGCCAACGGCGTGTGCACCGAGTGCGTGGGCTCCTTCCCCGAGCGGTTCGAGGATGCCTACCTCACGGAGATGCAGGAGTTCGTGGACTGCGTGCTCTCCGGCCGGAAGCCGGGCGTCAGCGTTTACGACGGCACCAAGTCCACCGCCATCGGCTACGCCACCACCGAGGCCTGGAAGACCGGAAACATCGTCAAGATCGGGATGTAAGCCCCATCGAAGCAATAAAAGCCCCTGTCGCTGGGGAAACGGCCGCCTATGGCGGCCGTTTCCATGGCGGTCCGCTCTCCCCAGGGAAGAACGGATCGCCACGCCGGTCCGCGGACCGGTCCTCAGTGACAGGGGCTTTTGGTCATTTTCCAGGCGGGCCTCAGCCCTCCACCTTCACGCCGTGTTTGGCCAGCTCTTCCACCACGAAATCGCGGCCGGCCTTGGTGTCGTCCATGATGAACCGGACATCCGCCTCCGTGGCGGAGGTCATGCCGTAGTTCTTCACGCAGTTTTTGACATAGGAGCGGCGGTAGTCGTTCATATCGTGCTCCCGGGCCTTGATCTGGCCGGGATGCTCCGGCAGGATGATGTTCTTGCCGGGAACGTCGTTGTCCGGGTCGCCGAAGAAGATCTCCACGCCGTTTTCCCGGGCGAAGCTGAGCTGGGCCATGGGGTGCTTGCCCGCGCCGGTGTATTCCGTCTCCTGGACCACGATGACCTGGTCCTGGTCCATATCCTGGGCCATGGCGAAGGCGGCGGTGAGGGAGGTGTTGCCCGCAGGGCCGCGCTCATAGCCCTCCAGGGAGGCCAGCGCCTCGGTGATGTAGAAGGTCTCGCCCTGCTTCACCGTCACGAAGCGGTCCATGTGCCGCAGCATCCGGGCGGCGTTCCGGGGGCAGTCGGAGCGGTCCGGCCAGGTCATGAAGGGCATGCCGAAGCCGGTGTGGCCGGTGGTGAAGGACTTGCGGTTGAAATCCTTATCCGAGGCCATGTGCAGGCCCGTGAGGTCGATGGACGCGCCCACCACGGGGGCGCTGCAGCCCGCCTTCCGGACGCCCCGGGAGGTGCCGGTGACGTTGCCGCCGCCCGCGTTGGTGCAAACCACCACGTCCGGGTCCCGTCCGGCCTTCTCCCGGCACTGCTCCACCAGCTCATAGCCCAGGGTCTCCACGCCGGCGATGCCGAAGGGGGTGTACAGCGAGCAGTTGAAATAGCCGGTCTCCTCCAGCAGCTTCAGGAAGGTATAGAACAGCTCGGGCCCGACGGTCAACTGGACCACCTCGGCGCCGTAAGCCTCGCAGATGCGCTGCTTTTCCAGGATCTCCGGCTGGCCGACCATGCGGCTGTCGTAGCACTCCTGGACCACGATGCACTTCAGGCCGTACATGGCGGCCTGGGCGGCCACGGCGGCGCCGTAGTTTCCGGAGGTGGCGCACATGACGCCCTTATAGCCCATCTTCTTCGCCTGATAAACGGAAATGGACGCCCGGCGGGCCTTGAAGCTGCCGGAGGCGTTGCAGGCCTCGTCCTTCAGGAAAATGCGGGCGCCCTTGCCGGGGGCCGCGTACTTGCGGGCCAGTTTGGTGAGGTTGCGCAGCTCGATGAGGGGCGTGTTGCCCACCGCGTGGTCCAGCTGGATCTTGCGCATCTCCTCCATGGAGTATCCGGCCTCGCGCATCATCTTGTCATAGTCGAAGCCGATGCCGGGCAGCTCGAAATCGTTGTAATCGATGCCCATGGCGGCCTGCATGATCTCATTTTTCCGGGCGGTCACGCCGGCGTAAGACATATCCTTCGCCATTATTCCTCACCTCCGAAAGCCAATTCCCGCAGCTGGTGCTGGATCTGGACCAGCTCCGGCACGAAACTGCCGTACGTATGGGTGTAGCTGGGGTTGACCGCGCACAGCGTGCCGGTCTCATGGCGGCCGATGGCGGTGACCACCTCCACCTGCTCCCCGATCTCCGCGTCCTGCTGGGCAAAGCCCTTCACCCACATCATCAGGTCGCACTTCTGGGTGTCCTCGGGTACCTGAGGGGCGCGGCTGCCGGCGGGCAGGACCACGTTGGAGATCTGTACCCAATCTCCTTTTTTCGCGGATTTCATGCGCAAGATGCCTCCTGTTTTAAATTTTTCATCAGGGAGAGCGCGGGGCGGACGGGACCGCCCGCCCCGCAGAGAGAGAGCGTATCTTTTACTTGCCCGCGGCCTTGGCCAGCTTCTCGCGGCCGTCGTTGCGGCCGATGCCCAGGAAGATGGACGCGAACATGACCACCAGCAGCACATAGCCGTAGATGACGAAGGGCGTCACCTGGATGGCGGCCAGAGGCGCGTCGGTCCCGGCGGCGAAGCCGATGGTATAGATGACGGCGGGAGACCAGGGCACCGCATAGCACAGCGTGTTGGACTGGGCGTCCAGCAGGTTCGCGGCGCGGTAGCCGGTGAAGCCGTACTTCTCGGACAGGGGCTTTGCGAAGGACGCGCCCACGGCCAGGATGGCGGGGGCGTTCAGGCCCATGATGGAGGAGAGGACGATGACCATCAGGGAGATCACGACCTCGGCGCCGCGGGCGGTCTTGGCCACCTTGCCCAGGGCGCTGAGCAGCTTCACGTCGCCGCCGCCGGCCCGCATGATGGCGATGGAGCCGAACAGCAGCAGCGCCAGGATGCACACCTGCAGCATGCTGGAAAGGCCGGTCTGGATGATGCCGTCCACCGTGCGGTCCAGGCCCTCGCCGTGCACGGCGATCAGGGCGGCCCGGGCGGGCTCGGCCACATCCACCTGGAGGAAATCGAACTGCTTCGTCACAACGCCGATGAATCCGGCGGCCACGGAGCCGATGGTGGTGGCGATGATGATATCGCCGGTCTTGACGGCCACGATGATGGTGACCACGACGGCCAGCAGCATGAAGAAGGCCAGGGGATCGTAGCTGTACGCCGTGCCCGCTACCACGCCGCTGCTATCCAGGGTCAATCCCAGGACGATGGTGATGACGATGGTGACGCAGGCGGCCACGGCCGCGTACTTCAAACGGGAGCGGACCACGCCCGGCACGTCCACGCCCTGGGAGGTGGCGGAGCAGATGGTGGTGTCGGACACGGGCGCCAGGTTGTCGCCGAAGGCCGCGCCGGAGATGATGATGCCGGCCAGCAGCGCGGGATGGCAGCCCAGGGCCACGCCGGCGGGATACAGCACGCCCATGGCGGCGGCGATGGTGCCGAAGCCGGTGCCGGAGGCGGTGGCGAACAGGGCGGAGGCGGCGAAGGTGATCACGGTGAACACGGTGGGACCCACGCCGAAGCCCGCGGCCAGGCCCGCGATGGCGGCGGCCAGGCCGGAGGTGCGGAGGATGCGGGAGAACACGCCCGCGAACAGCCAGCACACCACAGGCACGATGGCCTCCTTGCTGGCCATGCCGCTGATGATGACATCCGCGTAGTGCTTTTTATCCTTCGTGAAGAAGAACGTGACGATCAGCGCCAGGAACGCCGGGAGCCACAGCGCGCCGTCGGAGATGGAGCCCCAGAAGAACGTGGTCAGAACGATCAGCACCAGAAAAATGATGAATGGCAGAAACGACATCCATTCACCGCCGTAGAATTGCAGCTTCTTTTTTTCTTCCATACGATTTTCCCTCCTATGTTTGCTGTCTGTATTCGCAAAGCGTCGCCGCTTTATGCGTCATGTCATCCCGTCGTGCGCGGTATTGCACGCATTGTGCGATATCACGTTCAATCGTGCGTTATATTTTACAGGGCTGATTGTAGCAGACTCTCCACGGAATTACAATAGACTCCGTAAATTTCTAATAAAATTCCATCGTTTTTTCGCATTGGTTGTGCAGTATGCATAACTTCCATTCTTTTTTGCTCCATAAATTTTTTTCTGCCGTGGAGATCCGCCCAAAGTTTTTCCGAAAATAGGTGTACTTCTTTTGGAAAATATGATATCTTGAAATCATCAACCGCCTGGGGGCGGAGCGAAGAAGGGACCGCATGGACAACACGAAACTGAACATCGGCGCCGTGATCCGCGCCGAACGGCAGCGGCAGGGCATCAGTCTGGACGAGGCGTCCCGCAAAACGGGCGTTTCCAAGGCGATGCTGGGCCAGATCGAACGGGATGAATCCAGCCCCACCCTCTCCACAGTCTGGAAGATCTCCGCCGGACTGCACATCCCCATGGCCACGCTGCTGGCCCAGAACAAGCACGCGGATTATAAGGTCACCAAGCTGGCGGACGTGGAACCGGTGGAAGAGCTGGGCTCCCGCATCCGGGTGTACAACCTCTTCCCCTTCGACCCGGTGGCCGCGTTCGACTATTTGTACATCGAGATCGACCCCCACACCTATTATCCCTCCACCGGCCACCCCAACGCCATCGAGGAATACGTGGTGGTGACCTCCGGCAAGCTGGACCTGCATGTGGCGGGCAAGGTCTATCCCATGGAGGCGGGAGATTCCATCACCTTCGCCGGGAACGAGGAGCACGGCTATGAAAACAGCTCCGACGAGCGGGTGGTCTATCAGACCATGATGCGCTATTGATAAAATAAAACAGGGACGGCGCGGCCTCTGCCGCGCCGTCCCTGTTCCTTTATCCGCCCTTCACCCGGTATCCGCAAAAGCGGATGGCGGCCTTGGCCAGCTCCGCCGTGGGGTCCACGAACGCCTGGGGCAGGGCCAGTCCCTCCGCCGCGATGGGCAGCTCCGTGCAGCCCAGGATGAAATAGTCCGCGCCGGCCGCCGCCATATGGGCCAGCACCGCCTCCATCAGCGGCCGGACCTCCTCCAGGGGCCGCCCGCCCTTGACGCCGTCATAGATCACGGTCATCAGATCGTCCCGGTCCGCCTCCTCCGGCAACAGGAAGGGCACCCCCTCCGCCGCCAGCGCCTCGGCGTACACGCCGGAGGCCAGGGTCCCCCGGGTGGCCAGGACCCCCGCCGTCCTGCCGGGATACCGCGCCGCGCAGGCCTTCGCCGTGGCCTCCAGCATGCTGAGGAACGGCGTTTTCGTCAGGGGCTGCAAACGGGGCAGGAAATAGTGGGCGGTGTTGCAGGGCATAACGATGCAGTCCGCGCCGCAGCGCTCCAGGCTCCGCAGCGCCGCCGTCATCTCCTCCACCGGGTCCGGCCCGCCGGAGAGGATGGCCGCCGTCCGGTCCGGGATGGCGGGGTCGTTGTCGATGAAGATGCGGATGTGGTCGTTGTCGCAGCCCGCCTCCGTGAGGGAGACGATCTTGCGGAACAAGTCGGCGGTGGCCAGCGGCCCCATGCCGCCCAAGATGCCGATGGATCGTTTCATATCCGCTCCTCCCCCAGACGCTCTCCGATCCCGGCCATGGCGTCCGCCAGGCTGAGGCGGGTATGGCCCGCCCGGCCCACGACGGTCTCCGCGTGGTACAGGGAGCTGAGCACGCTCTCCTCCACGCACTCCGTGACCGCCCGGAACACGACGTCCAGCGCGTCCTCGTGGAGCAGCCGCCGGGTGAGGACCTGCTCCTGGGCGAAATGGGGCATCCGGTTGGCCGTGGTGAAGGCCACCGCCAGCTCCCCGCTGCCCCCGGACACCACGGCCCCCGTGCGGCCCAGGCCGCTTTGCACCCGGCGGGTCATCCGCCCAAGCTGGCGGCAGGAAACGGGCAGGTCCGTGGCCAGGATCACCACCACGGACCCCCGGTCCTTTTGGGACGCGCCAGAGATGCGGGCCCCCACCGGGTCGCCGTAGACCAGCAGGTCCCGGGTCTCCCCGAAGTTCGTCATCAGCAGCGTACCCACGGTGTAAGTCTCTCCCCCCAGCTCCACCAGCCGGGAGGCGCTGCCGATGCCGCCCTTGAGCCCGTAGCAGCACATGCCGCGTCCCGCGCCCACGGCGCCCTCGGCAAAGTCCTCCCCCGCCGCCGCGATGGCCGCCAGGGCGTGGTCCTCTCTCACGTGAAGGCCCCGGATGTCGCTCAAAACGCCGTCATTGCACTCCAGCACCAGGGGATTCACCGTTCCCGTGGTGTCTCCGATCTCCGGGTTTTGCCCCAGCATGTACCGCACCGCGGCGTTGACGCAGGTGCCCACGCCGAAGGTGTTGGTCAAAAGCAGGGGCGTTTCGATGGTCCCCAGCTCTTCAAGCTGCATCAGCCCCGCGCTTTTGCCGAAGCCGTTGATGACATGGCAGGCGGCGGCCACCTTGTCCCGGAACAGGTTCCCCTCATGGGGCAAAACGGCGGTGACGCCGGTTTGGACCCCGCCCTCCGCCAGCGTCACATGCCCCACCCGGACGCCGGGCACGTCTGTGATCAAATTTCTCGCTCCCCGGGGCATGCCGCCCGGGGGATGCATCCTGTCAGGTACGCCCATACGCGCTTCCTCCCGTATTCGTTGTCCGCCCCATCATAGCACAGCCGCCCGTCCCCTGGCAAGGTGCAAAAAACCGCCGCCCCGGCGGGGCGGCGGTCCGGATCACTCCAGCGTCAGCCGGACGGACTCGTGGTAGTGCGGCTCCACCAAACCGGGCAGGGCCACCGCGTCGGTGAAATAGACCTGCTCCACGCACTCCTGGAGCAGGGAGACGATATAGGGGTGGGGCCGCTCGTCCGGCCGGCCCGCCGCCACGCTGACCACCGCCGTTTTGGGCCGGAGGAGGTTCAGGAACTTGCGGTTGGTGGAGGCCAGGGAGGCATGGTGGGGGACCTTCAAAATGTCGCAGGGAGCCAGGGTGTCGTTGTCCCAGGTGACGGAGTAGGCGTCCCCGCCCAGGACCACGTCCCGCCCGCGGTAGTGGAGCCGCTGGCGCAGGCTGGAGACGTTCATGGCCTTGCCCCAGTGCATCAGCGCGTACCGGTCCCGCTCCCCCTGGAAGGCCCCGTCGTAAACGGCCCGCTGCCGGGGGTAGAGGGTCGGCTCGCCGAAGTCCACGTCCATGGTCAGCTCCTCCGTCAGCCGCAGCGTCTCCCGCCGGTCCCCCGAAAACACGGTGGTCTTCCCGATGCGGCCGGGATGTTCCCGCAGGGCGCGGGCGTACATGTCCACGCACCGCAGAAGGTTCCGGGCGGCCTTGGGCAGTTCCCCGTCCCGGTCCGGCTCCAGAGGGGCGGCGTCCGGAGGCGGAACGTAAGCGGCGGCCAGCTCGTCCACGGCGGCGGCCTCCAGCACGCGGCCAAGGCCCCCGATGTGGTCCCGGTGAAAATGGGTCAAAAGCAGAAGGTCCAGATGGTCCACGCCGTTTTTCCGCAGGAAGTCGCCCGCAAAGATCCGTCGGGAGCAGTCGTCCTCCAGCGGGGGATGGTCGTCCCGCACCAGGCAGTCATGGCCGCAGTCCACCAGCATGGCGAATTTCTGCACCGGCCCGTCCATCTCCCGGACCAGGGTGGAATCGCCGTTTCCCACGTTGATAAAATCCAAAACCAGCATACCCATGCCCCCTGTTGAATGGTTGGTATTACGATACCACAAACCGGTTGCTGCTGGCAACTAAAAACGCAAACGTTTTCCGCCAAAATTCAGAACCATTTTTTGACACTCTGATGAAAACATGCCGGGAAGAAATCGGGACGGGTCCCCGTCAGGGGACCCGTCCGACGCTGTCGAAAAAGTGCCTTCGGCACTTTTTCGAGTAGGCTGCGGCCCGTCGCGCGCACTCGCTGTCCGCTGTAAGCGGACAGTTCGCACACTTACGGACCGAGATGTATTTTCTCCGACGCACATGTCGCCGGAGAAAATGGATTTCATTTTCTTCGCGCCTCCGGGCGCGAACTCTGCGAGGCTTTTTCGACAAGCTGGGGACC
>JAEXWS010000049.1 GCA_023406225.1 Bacillota bacterium
CGCGGCGGTGGGAGATGCGCTTTTCCAGCTGCTGGGCGATGTTCTCAGCCACCAGCTGGGCGTTCATGTCGGGGTTGCGGACCTCGACGATGTTCAGGCGCACCTTCTTGCCGATCATCTTTTCCACAGCCTGACGGTACTGCTCGATCTGCTCGCCGCCCTTGCCGATGACCACGCCCGGACGGGCGCAGTGCAGGAAGATGGTGACCACGTCGCTGCTGCGCTCGATCTCGATCTTGGGAACGCCCGCGCCGTAGAGGGTCTTTTTCAGGTACTTGCGGATCTTTTGATCCTCGACGATCAGATCGCCTACCTTCTCATCACTGGCATACCAACGGGAATCCCAGTCTTTGATGACGCCCACGCGCAGACCGTGGGGATTCACTTTCTGTCCCATAAACTGTTCTCCTCCCTTATGCCTTTTCCGTCACAGCCAGGGTGACGTGAGAAGTTCTCTTATTGATGCGGTACGCGCGGCCCTGGGCCCGGGGCATCATCCGCTTGAGGATGGGACCGGGAGTGGCGAACACCTGGGACACCACCAGCTTGGAGGGGTCCATGCCGAAGTTGTTCTCGGCGTTGGCGCAGGCGGACTTGAGGAGCTTCATCAGAGGCTCGGAGGCCGCCTTGGGGGTCTGCATCAGGAGCGCCATGGCCGTGCCGGCGTCCTTGCCGCGGATCAGATCGCAGACGATCTGGATCTTACGGGGAGCGATGCGGACATATCGCAGATATGCTTTTGCTTCTTTCTTTTCCATGTTCTGCATCCTCCTTTACTTATTTCGTGTGGCCGCGGAAGGTCCGGGTGGGGGCGAACTCGCCCAGCTTGTGGCCGACCATATCCTCCTGGATATAGACGGGCACGTGCTTCCGGCCGTCGTGCACGGCGATGGTGTGGCCGACGAAGGCGGGGAAGATGGTGGAGCTGCGGCTCCAGGTCTTCAGCACCTTTTTCTCGTTCTTCTCGTTCATTGCCTCGACCCGCTTGAGAAGCTCCGGGGCAACATACGGGCCTTTTTTGACAGATCTGCTCATATTTCCTTGCCTCCCTTACTTCTCGCCACGGCGCTTGACGATGAATTTGCTGGTCGGATTCTTCTTCGACCGGGTCTTGTAACCCATGGCGGGCTTGCCCCAGGGCGTCACAGGGCCGGGACGGCCGACGGGCGCGCGGCCCTCGCCGCCGCCGTGGGGGTGGTCGCAGGGGTTCATGACGGAACCGCGGACCGTGGGACGCCAACCCATGTGGCGCTTCCGGCCGGCCTTGCCGATGTTGATGTTTTCATGCTCGATGTTGCCCACCTGGCCGATGGTGGCGTAGCAGTTGGTGCGCACGATGCGGACCTCGCCGGAGGGCATCCGGATCTGGGCGTCGCCGCCCTCCTTGGCCATCAGCTGGGCGGAGGTGCCGGCGGCGCGGACCAGCTGGGCGCCGTTGCCGGGATGGAGCTCGATGTTGTGGATGACGGTGCCCACGGGGATCTTCTCGATGGGCAGCGCGTTGCCGGGCAGGATGTCGGCTTCGGGACCGGTCATGATCTTGTGGCCGGCCTTGAGGCCGAGCGGCGCCAGGATGTAGCGCTTCTCGCCGTCCTCATACTCGATCAGCGCGATGTTGGCGCTGCGGTTGGGGTCGTATTCCAGGCGCAGCACGGTGGCGGAGCCCACCTTGTCGCGCTTGAAGTCGATGATGCGGTACTTGCGCTTGTTGCCGCCGCCGCGGTGGCGGACGGTGATGCGGCCGTAGCTGTTGCGGCCGGAGGACTTCTTCAGGGACTCCGTCAGGCTGGGCTCGGGCTTGGCCTTCTTGTCGATGCCGTCGAATCCGGAGACCGTCATCTGACGTCTGGAAGGGGTCGTCGGCTTAAAAGTTTTAATAGACATTTCGCTTTACACTCCTTCCGTTATCAGACCATGCCTTCGAAGAACTCGATGGTCTTGGAATCCGCCGCCAGCTGGACGTAAGCCTTTTTCCAGCTCTTCGTCATGCCGGGGCGGCCGCCGCCCATGCGCTTTTCCTTGCCGGGCACCGTCAGTGTGTTGACGGCGGCGACCTTCACGCCGAAGATCTCCTCGACGGCCTTCTTGATCTCGACCTTGCCGGCGTCCTTGGCGACCTCGAAGACGTACTTCTTGTCGGCGGCGCCGGACATGGCGCGCTCGGTGATGATGGGCCGGATGATGATGTCGTATGCAGTAGCCATTACGCGTACACCTCCTCGATTTTTGCGAGGGCGGCCTGATCCACCACCAGGAACTTCGCGTTCAGGATATCATAAACGTTCAGGTTGTTGGCGGGGGTGGTCAGCACGCCGGGGATGTTGCGGGCGCTCTTGACGACGTTCTGATCGACGTCGGCGGTCACGACCACGGACTTGCCGTCGCAGTTGACGGCGGAGAGGAACTTGCGGAAGACGGAGGTCTTGATGTCGTCCATCTTAATGGAGTCGATCACCACCAGGGCGCCCTCGGCGGCCTTGGCGGACAGGACGGACTTCAGCGCCAGGCGCTTGACCTTCTTGTTCAGCACATAGCTGTAATCCCGGGGCTTGGGGGCGAACACGATGCCGCCGTGGGTCCACTGGGGGGCCCGGGTGGAACCCTGGCGGGCGTGGCCGGTGCCCTTCTGGCGCCAGGGCTTTCTGCCACCGCCGGAGACTTCGGCGCGGGTCAGGGCGCTCTGGGTGCCCTGTCTGCAATTGGCGAGGTGGTTCTTCACGACCTCGTGGACGACGACTTCATTGGGCTCGATGCCGAAGATCGCGTCGCTGAGTTCCACAGTGCCGACCTCGGAGCCGGCCATGTTCAACACTTTCATAGAAGACATTATTTAAGCACCCCTTTCTTACTTGTTTCTGGCGGAAGCCTTCTGCGGGTTGCGGCCGGAAGCCTTCTGCGGGTTCTTGCTGATGTCCGCGCCGGCCTGCTTGACCTTGTGGACCTTGACGGTGGACTTGATGGTGACGAGGCTGCCCTTGGGGCCGGGCACCGCGCCGCACACCACCAGCATGTTCAGCTCGGGATCGACCTTCACCACGCTCAGGTTCTGCACGGTGACCTGGTCCACGCCCATGTGGCCCGCGCCGATCTTGCCCTTGAAGATGCGGGCGGGGTCGGTGCCGGAGCCCATGGAACCGGCGTGGCGGTGGACGGGGCCGCCGCCGTGGCTCATGGGCGTGCGGCCGGCGCCGTGGCGCTTCACGACGCCCGCGTAGCCGTGGCCCTTGCTGGTGCCGGTGACGTCCACGAAGTCGCCCACGGCGAAGGTGTCGGCCTTGAGCACGTCGCCCACGTTCAGCTCGGCGGCGTTCTCCAGGTCAAACTCCTGCAAATGCTTCTTGGGGGCCACGCCGGCCTTGTTCAGGTGGCCCATCTCGGGCTTGGTGAGCTTGCGCTCGGCAATGTCCTCAAAGCCAAGCTGCACGGCCTGATAGCCCTCTTTTTCGGCAGTCTTCTTCTGAACGACGACGCAGGGGCCCGCCTCGATGACCGTGACGGGGATCACATGGCCGTTCTCGTCAAAAATCTGAGACATGCCCACTTTTTTGCCGATGATCGCTTTCATGTATATTCCTCCTTGAAGGTTATTGGTCGGCTTAGATACGGCGCGCCGCATTGCTCTGCCGACATGACCCGCCCATCTCGCAAGACGATGGGCTAGGGACAGCAAGCTGATTTAAATGAGGGAACGTCCGCTCAGAGCTTGATCTCGATCTCCACGCCGGCAGGCAGCTCGAGAGCCATCAGGGCCTCGACGGTCTTGGGGGTGGACTTGGTGATGTCGATCAGCCGCTTGTGGGTGCGGCGCTCGAACTGCTCGCGGCTGTCCTTATACTTGTGGACGGCCCGCAGGATGGTGACGATCTCCTTCTTGGTGGGCAGAGGGATGGGGCCGGAGACCTCGGCGCCGGTGCGCTTGGCGGTCTCGACGATCTTCTCTGCGCTCTGGTCGATGACCTGGTGGTCATAGGCTTTCAGACGGATGCGGATCATTTCTTTCTGTGCTGCCATGATTGTTTCCTCCTGATTTTCGTAGGTTGTTTGACGCAGTCTCGACGACCTACGGCGAGAGAATTTTTCTATACGCTTAACCGTGCGTATCATTCCAGCTCATGAAAAATACCGGCGCATGAAACGGCCGGTACCCAGACATGGCGCAGCGATCTACGCGACGTACAGATTCCTTCTCAGCCGCCCGATTATCGGACATACTCCCCGGAAGTTACCTCATTCCTGAGCAATCTCCCGGTTCATCGCAGATTCGCGCATCAGGGCAAGGCCCATCTGTCGCGGACCTACCTATAATAAAAGAAAATCCTCCCGATGTCAAGAGAATTTTCTCTGTTTTTCATGAAAATTTGGAGTTTTTTTCGTCGGGCTGAAAAATGCGAAAGGTCCGGCCTTTTTGAGGCCGGAGCACGCCGCCGTCAAGCGGATCGCCTGCCGCCCTTTTGTTCCAGCGCACCCCCATATCATTCGCTTCACAATTGGGAGCGGCGGCAGCGGTCATCCCCTTGCCCCAGCGTCCAAATCCTCACATGGGGAAACCGTGATTTGGACACGCACAAAATACTCCCTGTTAAAAAACCGCAAAATCATCAGGTGCTTACGTCTATGTGGCGTAGGACTCTTTTAAAATATGTTATCCTTTCATAAGATGCATATCCACTTTTCAGGAGCAGGTGAGCAGATATGAAAGGACTTGTCATCTATCCAAAGTCACCCAGGGGCGAGGATGGGTATTGTGTATTTTCCATCCGCATTCCAAAGAAAGCCGTTACGAAGTTGGAAACCATTGTCCAGCGGACCGGCAGAACGCGAAATGAACTGATCTGCCTGTTTTTGAAATATGCCTTGGAAAACTGCATTGTACAGGATGACAGCCCGGGAGCGTAAACGCCCGGACGGACGTCCGGGGCGTTTTACTTGATACCGTTATTCTCGCGCCTGACAGGCGGCGGGGGCCGCACCCCCCATTTTCTTTGTTCTTGACAAAGAAAACGGGCCGTGCACGGTCCAAAAGAAAACCGCTGAAGAACAGCCCCCAAATGACCGCTTCGGGTCATTTGGGGGGTCACGTACACGCTGAGAGACTCTGGGTGGAAATCCTGCGGCCTTCATCCGGCTCGCGGTGGGACATGGCAAACACTTCGGCTAGCCGCCGCGTTTGGCGGCCTTTGCGCCGGGAAGGTGGTTCCGGACACCCTCCGCGCCGCTTTTGCTGCCGCAGTCCGGCGCTTCCGGAGGAAAGAGGGGCCATTCAAAAATCGCATCCTCACCAGCGCCCACCTCCGTCCCGCGCCCGCAGGCGCAAAGGAGGGGGGCTAGGGGGAACCCACGGTTCCCCCAGTTCTTTCGCCTCCGGCGAAAGAAGGAGATAAAATCATTTTCGGCAGGACATGCGCCTGCCGAAAATTCCGCGCCCCGTTTGCCCTTGGGGCAAACACACCAGTCCGCAGTCTGGTGGCGGGGGGTCTAAGGGGGGAGCCTGCTCCCCCCTTAGTACGCTACCCCCCAGTAAATATCCGTGGTGCACTTTTTGCCGCAGACCGGGCACACGCCCTCCGTGCCGGACTGGTCCAGGGGCATGCACCGGGAGGTCACGCCCGCCTGCTCCTTCATCGCCAGCTCGCAGGCAAGGTCCCCGCACCACTTGGAGCGCAGGAAGCCGCCCTTCCCCTCCGCGATGGCCTTCGCCTCGGCGGGGGACTTGATGTCAAAGGTGTTGTCCTCCCGGTTTTTCAGCGCCATGGCGTACATATTGTCATGCACCGCGTCCAGCAGTCCCTTCACCGTCTCCTCCAGGTCCGCCAGCGCCGCGAACACCTTCTCCCCGGTGTCCCGGCGGGCGATGACGCACTGCTCCTTCTCCATGTCCTTGGGGCCGATCTCCACCCGCAGGGGCACGCCCTTCATCTCATACTCGGCGAACTTCCAGCCGGGGGAGTTGTCGGAGTCGTCCATCTTCACCCGCACGCCCGCGGCGCTCAGGCGGTCCCGCAAGCCGGCGGCGGCGTCCAGCACGCCGGGCTTATGGGCCGCCACGGGGATCACCACCACCTGGATGGGAGCGATGCGGGGGGGCAGCACCAGGCCGTTGTCGTCGCCGTGGGTCATGATGATGCCGCCGATGATGCGGGTGGAAAGGCCCCAGGACGTCTCATAGGGGTGGGTGAGCTGGTTGTTCTTGTCGGTGAAGGTGATATCGAAGGCCGTGGGGAAGCCGTTGCCGAAATAGTGGCTGGTGCCGCCCTGGAGGGCCTTGCGGTCGTGCATCATGCACTCGATGGTATAGGTGGCCTCCGCGCCCGCGAACTTCTCCTTCTCGGTCTTTCGGCCCCGGATGACGGGCATGGCCAGCACGTTCTCGCAGAAGGAGGCGTAGCACTCCAGCTGCTGCTCCGTCTCCGCGATGGCCTCCTCGGGGGTGGCGTGGATGGTGTGGCCCTCCTGCCACAAGAACTCCCGGTGGCGCAGGAAGGGGCGGGAGGTCTTCTCCCACCGCAGAACGGAGCACCACTGGTTATACAGCATGGGCAGGTCCCGCCAGGAGTGGACCACCCGGGCCCAGTGGTCGCAGAACAGCGTCTCGGAGGTGGGGCGGACGCAAAGCCGCTCCTCCAGTTTCTCGCTGCCGCCGTGGGTGACCCAGGCGCACTCGGGGGCGAAGCCGGAGACATGGTCCTTCTCCTTTTGGAGCAGGGTCTCGGGGATCAGCATGGGCATGGAGACGTTGGTGTGGCCGGTCTTTTTAAACTCCGCGTCCAGGATGTTCTGGATGTTCTCCCAGATGGCGTAGCCGTAGGGCCGAAGGACGAACATGCCCTTGGTGCTGGTATAGTCGATGAGCTCCGCCTTTTTGCATACGTCGGTGTACCACTGGGCGAAGTCCACGTCCCGGGCGGTAATGGCGTCCACTTGTCTTTTATCCTGTGCCATAAGTTTCAGATCCTTTGCATTTATATTGATTGAGAGCGCTTGACGCGGTTTACACTGAATCCTTATTGTATCGATTCCGGCCGGACTTGTCAAGAAGATGCGCCCCCCTTTCTTTTTCCGGGCGCAAAAGGCGGCGCTTGGACGGGAGACGGCGCCCCGTCCCCGGTGTCAAAGGAAACCGCTTTACGGCGTTCGGCCCGGTCTCCGCGCCGGGGCGGGCGTTTTGAGCCGCCCCTTCTCCTTTTTCGCCGCCGTATGCGGACGGCGCGGACGGCAGAAAGAGGACCGGTCCCCCAACGGGGCCGGTCCTCTTCGGTCTTTTATTTCGCGTATTCGATGACCTTCGTCTCGCGCAGCAGATGGACCTTGATCTGTCCGGGATACTCCATCTCCTCCTCGATCTTCTTGGCAAGCTCCCGGGCCAGGATAACCATCTGGTCCTCGCTGACCTGCTCGGGCTTCACCATGACGCGGACCTCGCGGCCCGCCTGGATGGCGAAGGCCTTGTCCACGCCGGGGTAGGTGCCGGTGATGGTCTCCAGCTGCTCCAGGCGCTTGATGTAGTTTTCCAGATTCTCGCGGCGGGCGCCGGGGCGGGCCGCGGAGATCGCGTCCGCCGCCTGCACCAGGCAGGCCACGATGGTCCGGGGCTCCACATCGTTGTGGTGCGCCTCGATGGCGTGGATGATGTCCTCTTTTTCCTTGTACTTCCGGGCGAATTCCACGCCCAGCGCAACATGGGTGCCCTCCAGCTCATGGTCCACGGCCTTGCCCAGGTCGTGGAGCAATCCCGCCCGCTTGGCGGCCTGGACGTCGGCGCCCAGCTCCGCGGCCATCATGCCCGCGATGTGGCTGACCTCCACGGAGTGCTGCAGCACGTTCTGGCCATAGCTGGGGCGGTAGTGCAGGCGGCCCAGCATCTTCACGAGCTCCGGGTGCAGATTGCGCACGCCGCACTCGAAGGTGACGCGCTCGCCCTCGGCCTTAATGGTGGCGTCCACCTCACGGCGGGCCTTCTCCACCATCTCCTCGATGTGGGTGGGATGGATGCGGCCGTCGGCGATGAGCTTTTCCAGGGCCAGACGGGCGATCTCCCGCCGCACCGGCTCAAAGCAGCTCACGGTGATGGCCTCCGGCGTGTCGTCGATGATGAGGTCCACGCCGGTCAGCGTCTCGATGGTGCGGATATTGCGGCCTTCCCGGCCGATGATGCGGCCCTTCATCTCGTCATTGGGCAGGGGAACCACACTGACGGTCATTTCGGCCACCTGATCCGCGGCGCAGCGCTGGATGGCCTGAGCCACCACCTCGCGGGCGCGGGTCTCGCACTCTTCCTTCATCCGGGACTCGACCTCTTTGATCTTGAGGGCGGTCTCGTGGGTCACTTCGGACTCCACCTGGGCGATCAGGTAATCCTTCGCCTCTTCGGCGGTAAAGCCGGAGATGCGCTCCAGCATTTCCGTCTGGCTGCGCTTGATGACCTTGATCTCCTCGGTCTCCTTGTCGATGGCCGCATGCTTCTGGGCCAGGGACTCCTCTTTTTTCTCGATGGACTCGGTCTTTCGGTCCAGATTCTCTTCCTTTTGCTGCAGGCGGTTTTCCTGCCGCTGCAGATCGGCTCTGCGCTCTTTTACTTCCTTCTCATACTCGCTGCGGTTCTTTAAAATCTCTTCCTTGGCTTCCAGCAGGGCCTCGCGCTTCTTGGACTCCGCGCTTTTGATGGCCTCGTTGATGATGCGCTTTCCCTCTTCTTCGGCGCTCGAGATTTCCTTTTCAGAAACGACTTTCCGATAGCGAATACCGAGAGGGAAGCAAACCGCGCAGCCGATGACAAGCCCGACCAGGCCGCCAATGATGGCTTCTACCACGATTTGTTCTACCTCCTGTAAATCCGGTATTGGTTCGCTTTATATGCAGACCCGCCGCGATGTCCCGCGGTCCGGTCGCATGTGCAGAAAACAATCGGCCGGCGCCCCTGCCGCCCTCCGATGATTATCCTTTTTTAGTTTAATCGTTTGCCGCACACCTGTCAAGAAAAACTCGCATATTTCGTGGTTTCCGTCCGGTTTCCTCCGCTTCCCCGGCCGTTAAGCCGTCCCATGCCGGTAAAAGCCGCCGTCGCGCGCCCCATCCGCCCCCGGACATGCGCCGCGCATCCTCCCTGCCGGTCCCTCAAACGCGCAAGGCGCTTTTTGCCCCCGCCAAAAGCAGGACCGGGCCGTGCCGCCCGGTCCCGCTCCGCAAGCGCCCGCGCCGCTTTTGCGGCCTCCGGGCCTTCCCTACGTGTCGATGAAGGCCGCCGCCGCGTATCCCACCTGCCCCTGATAGTGCACCATGTACCATCCCTGCCATTCGCCGTAGACGGTGACGGTGGCTCCGCCGGGCATATTGGCGATGACCGCTCCGGTGGAGGAGGGGTAGCTCCGCAGGTTCAGCGTCCCGTAGCTCACGGCCACGGTCCCCGTCCTGGGGTCCATGGGGTAGATGAAGGGCAGGCCGAAATAGCTGGTCAGCGCCCGGGCGAGCTGCTGGGCGATGGCGTCCCAGTGGCTCTCCAGCCACACCGCGTCGGCGTAGTTGTCGTGATAGCCGATCTCCACCAGCACCGCCGGGGCGCGGGAGAGGCGCACCTCCCCCAGGGTGGTGGTGGCCCGGGTGGTGACCCGCCCCGGCAGGGGGTAGATCTTCCGCAGCTCCTCCGCGATCAGCTCGGCCATCCGCTGGCCGTCGGCGCTGCCGGGGTAGTAAAAGGCGATGATGCCCCGCTGCTCGCCGTAGCGCCCCTCCGGCGCGGCGTTGGAGTGCAGGGCCAGGTAGAAGTCATAATGCCCGGCGTTGGCCTCCCGGATGGAGGAGGCGGCGGTCATGTCCGGGCGGTTGCGGGTATATTGGATGCCGTTGGACAAAAGATACGGCGTCAGGGCGTCCGCCAGCAGGTTCATGTTGTACTCCTCGGAGCCGCTGCCGGTGACGTATAGATTCCAGTCCTGCGTGGACGGGCTTAAATATATAATGGGCATGGTGGTCCCTCCTTCTCTCTATAATCCTATGGCGCGGCGGGACGAAATGTGATAAACTGTCGCCATGCACAGGAAAGGAACGAACGCTATGAAAGCAGAACGCAGTTACCCCCGCTACACCGTCACCCCCAAGGCGGAAGCCGCCATCCTCCGGGGCCACCCCTGGGTCTACGGCGAGGAGATCACCGCTGCGGAGGGCGCAGCGGAAAACGGCGGCCTGGTGGACGTTTTGAGCAGGAAAGGCCGGTATCTGGGGACGGGCTTTCTCTCGGAGCAGTCCAAGATCCGGGTGCGGCTGATCTCCCGGAACGCAAACGACCGTTTTGACGCGGCCTTTTGGGAGCGGAAGCTCCGCTGGGCCTGGGATTACCGCAAGAGCGTGCTGGAGGAGGCGGATTTGGACTGCTGCCGCGTGATCTTCGGAGAGGCCGACGGCTTTCCGGGGCTGACGGTGGACAAGTTCCACGACCTGCTGTCCGTCCAGGTGCTGTCCTTCGGCATGGAGCGGCTCAAGGAGACGCTGCTGCCCGCGCTGGCGGGCATCCTCCGGGCGGACGGGCAGACGGTCCGGGGCGTGTATGAGCGGAACGACGCGCCCCTGCGGGAAAAGGAGGGCCTGCCCCAGTTCAAAGGCTGGTTCCCCCTGCCGGGGGAGGCGGTCCCGGCCCAGGCGGTGACGGAGATCTCGGAAAACGGCATCAAGTATCTGGTGGATGTGGAGAACGGGCAGAAGACCGGATTTTTCCTGGACCAGAAGTACAACCGCCGGGCGGTGGGGCGGCTGGCCAAGGGCAGGACCGTGCTGGACTGCTTCACCCACACCGGGTCCTTCGCCCTGAACGCCGCCAAAGGCGGCGCGGCCCATGTGACCGCCGTGGACGTGTCCGAGGCGGCGGTGGAGACGGCCCGGGCCAACGGGGCGCGGAACGGGCTTTCCGGCAAAATGGATTTTCTGGTGGAGAACGTGTTCGATCTGCTGCCCCGGCTTGAAAAGGAGCCGCGGAAGTACGACTTTATCATCCTGGACCCCCCCGCCTTCACCAAGTCCCGCAAAACCGTGGCCAACGCCATCACCGGGTATAAGGAGATCAATTACCGGGCCATGAAGCTCCTGCCCCGGGGCGGATACCTGGCCACCTGCTCCTGCTCCCACTTCGCCACGGAGGAGAAATTCCTGGCGATGCTCCGGGACGCGGCCAGGGACGCGGGCGTGCAGCTCCGGCAGATCGAGGCCCGGCAGCAGTGCTGCGACCACCCCATCCTCTGGGGCGTGGAGGAGACCAGCTACCTGAAATTCTACCTGTTCCAGGTCGTCTGAGCGCAAAAGGGAGGCGCTTTGCGGCCAAGAAACCAGCGCCCCGCCCCGGGGCCGGGGTCGTGCTTTCGCGTCGTTTGCTTCGATGGAAGCAGGCATCCGCACCCCCCATGTCGTCGAAAGAAACTGCGCTCCGCTCGCCCCGCCCCGAGGGCAGGGCTCCCGCCGCTCCGTTCCTTTCTCCTCTCCCCACGCGGCAGGCCGCGCGGGGGCCCCGTCTGCTCTTGCCCAAAGAAAACGGGCCGTGCACGGCCCAAAAGAAAGGCGCTTAGGGCAGTCCCAAAATGACCTCTCCGGGTCATTTTGGGGGTCACGTGCCCGCTGAGAGACTTTGGGCGGTGACCCTGCGGCCTCTATCCGGCTCGCGCCATAGTTGGATGGACGCTTTGGTTTTGCGCCGCGTTTGCAGGCTGTTGCGCCGGGAGGGTGGTTCCGGACACCCGGTTCTCCTCTTTTGCTGCCGCCGCCTGGCACTTTCGGAAGAGAGCGGTGCGGCAGCGAAAAGAGAAGCAGGGTGTGTCCGGGCGCGCCCCGTTCCTGTGGTTCTGTGGCATAAAACTCTTGATTACCCACAAAACAGTCGGTAAACACGGGCAGAAGCCCCCGCCCCCGGAAAGTCCGAAAAAGTCCCACGGCTTTTTCGGCCCGGGGCAGGCCTTTTTCTTCGTCCTTCTCTTTCGGCCGGGAAAAAGAAGGACCCCCGTGCGGGCAGCACCCCTTACGGTGGCTCCAGCCCTTTTCAGAAAAACAGGCTCAAAAAAAGACCCGGATACCGCATGATCGCGGTATCCGGGTCCCTCTTTTCTGCGCTTTAGCGGATCTCGATGGCGCGCACCACGCCGTCCCTCACAAAGAGGTCGCAGGCGTCCGCCGCGGCATGGGCCGCGGACAGCGACATCCACGTTTTGGTGGTGGCGTTGTAGCAGGGCACGTCGGAGGGCACGGTATAGGTCCGGCCCGCCACGGTGACGGCGCTCTCGCCGCTCCAGGCGCTGTTGCGCACGTCGGAGAGCTCGGTGAGGAACTCCAGGCTGGAATATCCGGTCTTTTTGCTGTTCAGCGTCACGGACACATAGTCGCCGTTGCGGACGCTGTAGCCAGTTTCAAAGGGTCCGACGGACTTTCCGTTGCCGTACTCCACTTCCAGCGTGGTCTTTCCCTTGGAGGTGCGGAATTCTCCGTTGACCCCCGGCTTCTGCTCCGTCTCTTCTTCATATCCGTCATACCAGATCCAAACCGTGGATTCCTCCCCGTTTCGGACGATGGCCCGGCCATAGTAGACCGTGCTGCCGGAGACGGAGCCGCCCAGAACGATCAGGTCCACCCGGCCCGCCCAGTCGGTGCGGGCGTAGGTGATCTGGTTGGAGGGGACGGTGCCGCTGGTGAGGTCGCTGAGGCTGATGGACTTCAAGCCGTCGCTCCCCTGCTGGAAGATCATGGCGTTGTCCGCCAGGGCTCTGCCGCCCAGCTTCCGCTCGGGGACGTTCAGATCGCCAGAGGCGCCGCCGGAGAGGCGGCTGGCGTTCAGGCTGCCCGCCTTGCTGGAGGACACCCGCACCAGCTGGCCCACCAGGTCGCTTGCTTTGGAGCTTTCAATGGTCCCCTCCACGGTGATGCCGCACAGCAGCGCCACGGAGCCGGTGGATTTCACGATGCCCACGGCGTTGCCGCTGGCGCCGCCGCTGCCGGCCTCCACCGCGCCGGCCACCTGGTTATCCTCTGTCAGGAGGAGGGTGATCTGGGCGCCGGGACGGAACTTGGACAGGGTCTCCTGGGCGGTGGGAAGCACCTTGAAGTCATAGCCCAGCAGCCTGACGGTAGTGGGCGCGGAGGGCGTGGGCTCGCACGATTCGTAATAGCCCGTGATGCGGGTATCCGTGACGCGGATGGAGTTGGTGGCCGCGGAATACACCGCCACGTCGTACTTGCGCATGTCGCCCGCGCCGGCGGACACGCCGTTTTTATAGATCTCGTAGTTGGTGCTGCCCCCGGTCAGGGAGCCGAAGCCCGCCGTGGAGCCGTTCTCATAGACGATCACCGCCGCGCTGGAGGTGCTGCCGCCGCCCACGAACACGTATTCCACCGCGCCGCTGGCGTTGAGATACAGCGTGAGGGAGGTGCCCGCGTTCAGCCAGGAGTACGTCTCGCCCCAGGTGGATTCCTTCTCGTTGCGCAGCGTGGCCGTGTCGCTGTCGATGGCGTACTTCTGTCCGGTGATATCGACGATCTGGGTGGCCTTGGCGCTGGAGAGGGTGATGACCTTGCTGCTGCCCACGGAGTCCGGCACGAAGGTCAGGGCCTTCCCCTGTTTGTTGAGCACCAGCGTACCCTTATAGCCGTTGAGCATCCCGTTGGAGGTCTTGCCGGAGGCAAGCTGGTACACCCGGCCGTCGCTGGTCTGGAGGCCGTTGGCCCGGCCGTCCGGCGCGTCCGCCGTGGAGGAGACCAGCATGGTGTTCTCCTGGGCGCTGCCGAGCGTGGCGGCATAGGAGCCGCCCTCGGCCATATCGGCCCGCATCAGGTTCAAAAACAGCCGGGCCGCCTGTCCCCGGGTCAGGGCGGCGTAGCCGTCCGTCCCCACGCCGTCGGTCAAGCCGATGGCGGCCCCTTCGGCCATATAGCTCTCCGGCCAGATGCCGCCCAGATTCTCGTCCTTATAGCCCAGAAGGCGCATGAGGATCGTCACCGCCTGGCCCACCGTGACGGTGCGCTCCGGGTGGAACTTCCCGTCGGCGTAGCCCGCGATGATGCCCTTGCCCTTGGCGGCCATGTTGATGTAAGGCGCGGCCCAGTGGCTGGGCTTCACATCCGGGAACACCGTGACGGTGCGGTAGCGGCCAAGCTCGCTCTCGCCGTTCATGGCGTAGACCGCCATTTTGCAGAACTGGCCCCGGTTCAGGGACGTTTCAGGCCGGAAGCTCCCGTCGCCGTACCCGTCCACCACGTCCATCAAACGCAGGGCCTCCACCGCCACGGCGGTATCCTTGTCCCTGACGTCCGCGAAGGTGACGGTGTCCGCCGCCGCGGCCCCCGCCGGCGCCGCCAGCAGGGATACCGCCGCACACACCGCCAGCAGCAGGCTTAACATTCGTTTCTTCATTGATCTCTCCCTCTCATTCCGCCCGCAGCGCTTCCACGGGCTGGAGCTTGGATGCCTTGACCGCCGGGAAAATGCCGAAGAGCACGCCCAGGGCCACGGAAAGCGCGAAGGCCCCCATGGTGATGCCCACAGACGGCCAGATGTCCAGCTGCACCAGCAGCCGCCCGCCGATGCGGGTCGCCACGGTGCCGATGATGATGCCGATGATGCCGCCCACGCCGCAGAGCATGGCGGCCTCGATCAAAAACTGGGTGACGATGCTGGCCCGCTCCGCGCCGATGGCCCGGCGGATGCCGATCTCCCTCGTCCGCTCGGTGACGGTGACCAGCATGATGTTCATGATGCCGATGCCGCCCACCAGCAGAGAGATCGCGGCGATGCCGCCCATGACCTTGCTCATCATGCTGGCCTGCTCATTGTAAGAGTTCTGCCATTTGTTGTTGCTGTTGGCGTTGGACCAGCCCTTCTCGCCGTTTTTGGTCAGCCCCGCCAGATAGGCGCTGATGCGGGAGGTGGCCTCCACGGCGGCGTCCGCGCTTCTGGCCTTCACCACGAAATCGTTGAAGCTGTTGCCGGGGCTCAGGATGCGGCTGAGGGTGTAGGGGAATACGATGACGTTGTCCTGGGACCAGGCGCCGCCGGTGGGGTCCTTCTCCTTGTACAGGCCGATGACGGTGAAGGGCAGGCCGTTGATTTGGATGGTCTGGCCCACCGGGTCCGCGTAGCCGAAGAAGTTCTTGGCGGCCTTGGCCCCCACCACGCACACCTGCTTGTAATCCTCGATGTCCAGCCGGCTGATGTCCCGGCCCTTCTGGATTTGGAAGTTGTTGCAGATGGAATACTGGTCGCTGCCGAAATACAAGGTGGGCGGCAGCTCCAGGTTGGACGTGTCCAGCTCCCCGCCGTTGTAGTTGTTCCACATGTTCTGCTGGGCCTTCTCCATGACCGCGCTGCTTTTGCTGCCGAAGACCACCGTGGCGGAGAACTGGCCCGAGGGGGTGACGCCCTCCACATAGTCGTTGAGCTGGAGGCAGTAGTCATAGAGGGACTGGAAGGCGTCCTGCCCGTTGTAGAGGTAGAGGCTCACGTCGATGCGGTTGGTGCCCATGGCCTCGAACTGCTTGAGGGACTGCTGGTTCTGGCCGTTGATGACGGAGACGATGGTCATCACCGCCGCGATGCCGATGATGATGCCCAGCATGGTGAGGAAGGACCGCCCCTTGTTGCCCACGATGGACTTGACGGCCATTTTCAATGCCTGTCGGATATTCACAGCCAATCCACCTCCTGGGCGTGGTCCGCCACGATCCTGCCGTCCGTCAGCCGGACCACCCGGGGGGCGGTGGCGGCGATGCCGTTGTCGTGGGTGATGAGGATGACGGTGCTGCCCTCCTTGCTGAGGGTCTGGAGGAATTGCAGCACCTCCCGGCCCGTGTGGGAGTCCAGCGCGCCGGTAGGTTCGTCCGCCATGATGATGGGGGGCTTGGCGGCGATGGCCCGGGCGATGGCCACCCGCTGCTGCTGGCCGCCGGACATCTCCGTGGGCTTGTGCTTCATGCGCCCCCCCAGGCCCACCTTTTCCAGAGCCTCCACCGCCATGTCGTAGCGGTCGTCCGCCCGGATGCCCTGGTAGATCAGGGGCAGCTCCACGTTTTCCAGCACGGTGAGGTTCTGGATGAGGTTGTACTGCTGGAAGATGAAGCCGATCTGCTTGTTGCGGATGTGGGAGAGCTCCTTGTCCGTCAGCTCCCGCACGTCCACGCCGTCCAGGAAGTAATCGCCCCGGGTGGGAATGTCCAGGCAGCCCAGCACGTTCATCATGGTGGACTTGCCGGAGCCGGACTGGCCCACGATGGCCACGAACTCCCCCCGGTCCACGGAGAGGGTCACGCCGTCCAGCGCCCGGACCTCGCTCTCCAGCCCCTCGGCGTAAATTTTGTAAACGTCCTTGATTTCAATCAGCATGGGCGTCTCCTCAATTCCAGGAGGACTCGGTCTGTACGGCGGTGAACACCTCCGTACCCTCTTCCACGCCGGACTTGATCTCCACGTTGTAATCGTCGGAGATGCCCGTCTCCACCACCACGGCGTAATATCCGTGCTCCGGCACGCCGTCCACGGGAACGGAGAGGTCGATGGCGTTGTCGGGCCGCTTGTCGGCCTTGACAAAGACCACGGAGCCGGTGGACCCGTCGTCCAGGGGCACGGTCTTCACGCATTGGATGGGCAGCACCAGGCAGTTGTCGTTCTGGCTGGCCACCAGGGAGTAGTTGATGTAGCTGCCGGACATAAGCCCGCCGTCCATATTGTCCACGGAGATGACCATGGGATAGGACGCCACGCCGTTCTCCGCCTTGCTGGAGAGGCTGACGGACTCCACGACGCCGGTGAAGGGCGTGCCCCACTGGTCGATATCCACCATCATGCCCGCCTTGACGTAGGAGATGTTCCGCTCGTCCACGGTGGCGTCGATGAGGATCTGGGAGGTGTCGGAGATGGAGATGACGGCGGTGTTCTCCGCCACCTCCTGGCCGGGCTGGATGGCAAGGCCCATAACGGTGCCGTCGATGGGGGCCACGGCGTTGCAGTTGTCCAGGTTCTTCTGGGCCTTTTCCAGGGTCTTTTGGGCTTCCTCCAGGCTCTGCTGGGTGGTGAAGATCTCGCTTTCGCTGTCCTCGCCGTCGATCCGCACCAGCACCTGGCCCGCGGTGACCTGGAGATAATTCACAAGGCTGCTGGAGATCACGGTGCCGTCCACCGTGGATTCCAGCTTTCCGGTGCGGTAATACTCCAGCTTGCCCGCCTCATAGGGGTAGACGGTCTCGCCGCCCACGGACAGCGTGGCCGACGCGGCCATGTCCGCCGTCAGGGAGCCGGGGTTATCCACCACCACCACCGCCTCGAAGAGCTTGGAGCCCTCGGGCGTGATGCGGCTGACCATGTTCACGGCCTCCACCGTGCCGGTGAGGGTGCTCATCAGCGCCGGAATGGACACGCTCACGCTCTGTCCCGTCTTGATGTCCCCGGCGTAGGCGTAGCTGTAATACTGGTGGAGGCGCAGGCGGGTGTCGTCCGACAGCGTGGCCACAGCGGTCCCCTTGGTGATCTTGTCGCCGGGGTTCAGCGTCACGACCTCCATGAGCTTGCCGGGGTAGCCGGCGGCCAGATTCAGCCCCGCGATGTCCTTTTGCAGCTTGGAAAGGGTCTTTTGATAGCCCTCCACGTCCTTGCGGGCCTTTTCCACCGCCGTCTGCGCCGCCTGGGAATCGATGGTGAACAGCGGCGTGCCCGCGGTGACATTCTGGCCCTCGGTGACAAACACATCCTCCACGGTCCCGGCGGTGGCGATGACGATGCTCTCGTTATTTTTGGCCTTGGTCAGGCCGCTGCCCTCCACGGTGGAGCTGATGGCGCCGTACTGCACCACGTCCGTCACCACCGTCGTCTTTTCCTGCTTGCCGCCAAACAGCTTGAAGAGCACCGCGGCCGCCGCGATCAGCACCAGCAGCACCACGCACCAGCGCACCACGCGCCGCCGCTTTCTCTTGGGCATGTCCCGCCATTTTTCTTTCAAGCCGCGCTTTTCCGCTTCCGCCGGGGCGTCCGCTGGCGTCGCCTGCAGCTCCTGGTCCTTGACTTCAGCCATATCTCGTTACTCCTTTTTCATGTCTCCGCAAACTGTATGGTTCATGCTAGTACAGTTCACCCTGCAATGCAACAACAAAACAGTTACAGATTTGGGGAAACGCTCTTACTCAATATAAAGACGCGCAAATGGGGAAAAAGGTTGCAGGGAACCGCTGGAAAATAAAAACCGCCCTCCTGCCGGAGAGCGGTTTTCAAAAGGCGGCTCAGTCCAGCGCCAGCCTTTTGGCGGAGGCACGCTGATAGAAGATCACGCCGCCCACGATCAGCAGGCCCGCCACGTCGCTGACAGTGCCGGGGATCATCATCCCCAGGCCGCCCGCCGCCATCAGCACCCGCAGCAGGACGGGGATATGCCGGTAGAGGAAGCCGTTGAGGGCGGCGGCCACGCCGAAGAGGCCGATCAGGGCGCTGACGACGATCTGCACCACCTGGATCACATTGGTATCGATGAACAGCATCTGGGGGTTCATCGCGAAGATATAGGGCACAATGAACGCCGCGATGGCCAGCTTTGTGGCGTTGATGCCCGTTTTCATGGGGTCCGCCTTGGCGATGGCGCTGCCCGCGTAAGCCGCCAGGGCCACGGGGGGCGTGATGTCCGCCACGATGCCGAAGTAGAACACGAAGAAGTGGGCGGCCATGGCGGGCACGCCGATGGCCGGGTTCATCAAAATGGGCGCGCAGGTGGCGGCCATGATGCAGTAGTTGGCGGTGGTGGGCACGCCCATGCCCAGCACGATGCAGCACAGCATGGTCAGCACCAGGGCGATCATCATGTGTCCGCCGGAGACGGAGACGATGGCGGTGATGAGCTTGGACGCAAGGCCCGTCACGGTGATGCACCCCGCCACGATGCCCGCCATGGCGCAGGCCACGGCCACGGTGATGGTGCCCCTGCCGCCCGCCTCCAGGGCGTCCAGGAACTTGGTGAAGGTCAGCCGCTCGTCCGGGTTCAAAACGCCCACCACAATGGCCACGCCGATGGCCACCGCGGCGGAGAACTGCATGGTCTTGAGGTTCAGTCCCACCATGGCCACCAGCACCACCAGGGGAGCCAGCAGGTAGAATTTCTTGATGAGCTGGCTGAACTTGGGCAGCTCCTCCCTGGGGATGCCCTTCAGCCCCAGCTTCCGGGCCTCCAGATGGACGGCGATGTAGATGCCGGTGAAATACAGCACGGCGGGCAGGATGGCCCGCAGGGCCACCTCGCCGTAGCTCACGCCCATATACTCCGCCATCAAAAAGGCGGCGGCGCCCATGATGGGGGGCATGATCTGGCCGCCTGTGGAGGCCGCGGCCTCCACAGCGCCCGCGAACTCGCCCTTGTAGCCGGTCTTTTTCATCATGGGGATGGTGACGGAGCCGGTGGTGACGGTGTTGCCCACGGAGGAGCCGGACACCATGCCGCACAGGGCGGAGGAGATGACCGCCACCTTGGCGGGACCGCCCGCCGACGCGCCGGCGATGGAGTTGGCCAGGCTGATGAAGAACCGGGCGATGCCCGTGCGCTCCAAAAACGCGCCGAAGATGATGAACACCACGATGTACTTGGCGCAGACGTTGACGGGGGTGTTCATCACGCCGGTTGTGGTATAGAACAGATTATAAAGCACCAGCCGCCACTGGACCTGTGTAAAGGTATAGACCAGCAGCGCGCCCACCACGCACAAAATGGGCAGGCCCACGCTGCGGCGGCACAGCTCGATGAGAGCCAGGATGCCCACCACCGCCACGACCAGCAGGAAATTGTTCTTGGACGCCCGGAGGGACAGCTTGATGACCTTTTCGGCGTTGAAGGCGTAATAGAGAAACGCGCCCGCGCCCAGGACCATAATCGCAATGTCGTACCAGGGCATGGAGTTGGGCCGCACATGGTGCTTCCGGGCGGGGAAATTCAGGTACCCGATGACGATCACCGAGGCCAGGAACATGCTGAGCCGGTACTCCGGCAGGGCGTTGGAAAACAGCGTCACATAGATGCTGTACAGGGAAAAGGCCACCATTAAAAGCCGGACCGCCAGCCGGGGCGCGCCCTCCCAGACCCGGGTGTTGGATTCCCGGTCATACTTTTTCATGACCTCCGCCACGTCCTCGGCGCTGCCCACCTCGCCGTCGGCGGCGGGGGCGGCGTTGACGGGGGAAGCCGTCTCTTTTTTCCAAAAGCTCATGTCATCATCCTTCCTTGATCTGATGGGAGATGCGAAACGCATGACGCCGCGCGGATCCCCGCGCGGTCTCATCCGCCTCGTGAAATGGCAAGGACTGCGGCGGGCATTGCCCGCCGCAGCCGCATCGGCTCATTTGGCGCTCACTTGGTGGGAACGGTGTAGCCCTTTTCCGCGAAATACTTGGCCGCGCCGGGATGATAGGGAACGTCCGTGACGCTGGCGGCAAAGTCCAGGCTCAGCTCCGCGCCCTTGGCGTGGACGGCGGTGATGGCGTCCAGGTTCTCAAAAACGCCGGAGACGAAGTTGTACACGTCCTCGTCGGAAACGTCGTCCCGGGCGATGACGACCGCGCCCACGGCCACGGTGGTCGTGTCGGACTCCAGGCCGTACACGTCGGCGGGGATGGTGTACTCGCTGTAGTAGGGAGAGGTCTCCTTCAGCGCGGCGATGTGCTCCGCGTCCAGGCTCACCAGATAGGTGGGCTTGGAGTTGGACAGCTCCACGATGGCGGTGGTGGGCGCGCCCGCCACCACGAAGGCGGCGTCGATCTTGCCGTCCTTCAGCGCCTCGGCGCTGTCTCCGAAGCCCTGGTAAGTGGGGTTGATGTCCTTGTTTTCAATACTCAGGCCATAAGCGCCCAGCACGTCCACGGCATTGTAATACACGCCGGAGCCGGAGTCGCCCACGGAGACGTTCTTGCCCTTGAGGTCCGCCACGGTCTTAATGGAGGGATCGCAGGTGACGATCTGGACCTGCTCCATGTACAGGGCCGCCACGGTGGAGAAGCAGTCCACCTTGCCGGTCTCGGCAAAGAGGTTGGTGCCGTTATAGGCGTAGCTCATGACGTCGGACTGGACGAAGCCAAGCTGCGCGCCCTCCATCTCCATCAGCTCCACGTTGCCCTGAGAGCCCTTGCCCTCGATGGCGGTGACGGTGGTGCCGGTGGAGCTGGAGACCTGGCCGGCCAGGACGGAGCCGAAGGCGTAATAGGTGCCGGAGGAGCCGCCGGTGGTGAACTTCAGCTCGCCGCCGGTAGAGGCGGGGGGCGTCTGGGCGTCGTCCACGGCAGGGGCGTCGGTCCCGGCGTCGGCGGGCGCGTCCCCGCCGCAGCCGGCCAGCAGGGAGGCCGTCATCAAAACAGCCAGGAGCAAGGACAGGTACTTCTTCATCTCTTCAAATCCTCTTTTCCTCAGAATTGGTATGCAGCTCTTGCATTTACTTGCATATCATATCTCAGCCGCCGTCATTTTTCAAGGGTAATTTTGCTGTTTGGACGGTTTTTTTGCAAGCCGATGCCAGCCGCCCTGCGTTTTGCCTCCTGTTTTTGCATAATATGACAGAAATCCTGCAGGAAGCCGCTTACAGAGGCCCTTCCGGCCCGCGGCGGCGGCAAAAAGCGAAGCCCGGCACATAGGTACCGGGCTTCGCGGCGGGGGGGACGATCACTTGATGGTCAGCAGGAGCTGGCCGCCCTTGACGGTGCCGCCCTCCTCCACGAGGACGCTTTCCACCGTGCCGGCCATCCGGGCGGTGATGGCGGTCTCCATCTTCTTGGCCTCGATGGTGACCAGGGTCTGGTTCTTCTCCACGGCGTCGCCCACCTTCACGGCGATCTTGCTCACCGCGCCGGGGATGGAGGAGCCCACCTGGCTCTTGTCCTCCGGGTCCGCCATGGGGACCTTGACGATGTTTTTCTGGGCCGCCTCGTCGGGCACCTGCACGTCCCGGCGGATGCCGTTGAGCTCAAAGCTGACGGTGCGCATGCCCTCGCCGTCCACCTCGCCCAGGCCCAGGTATTTGATGACCAGGGTCTTGCCGTCGGCGATGTTGACCTTGTTCGTCTCGCCCACCGCCAGGCCGTGGAAGAAGACGTGGCTGCCCAGGCGCATGATGTAGCCGTACTCCTTCTGGTTTTTCACGAAGTCCTCCACCACCTTGGGGTACAGGCAGTAGCTGAGGACCGCCCGCCAGGTGGGATCGGGATCGAAGGCCCGCATCTCCTCCCTCTTCGCCTCAAAGTCCACCGGCTCCAGCAGCTCGCCGGGGCGGCAGGTGATGGGGGTCCTGCCCTTGAGGACCACCTTTTGCAGGTCCTTGGGGAACCCGCCCGCGGGCTGGCCCATCATGCCGGAGAAATAGCTCACGGCGCTGTCCGGGAAGGCCAGGCCCTCGCCCTTTTCCACGATGGTCTCCGGCGTCAAATTGTTCTGGGTCATGAAGATGGCCAGGTCCCCCACCATCTTGCTGGAAGGCGTCACCTTCACGATGTCGCCCAGCATGTCGTTGACCTTGCGGTAGTTCTCCTTCACCTCTTCAAAGCGGCTGCCCAGGCCCAGGGACTCCACCTGGGGCTTGAGGTTCGTATACTGCCCGCCGGGGATCTCATAGCGGTAGATATCGGTGGCGTTGCACTTGATGCCGCCCTCGAAGGAATCGTAGCGCTTGCGCACGTCCTCCCAGTAGTCGGTGAGGTACTGGAGCCGTCCAAGGTCCATGCCCGTGTCCCGCTCGGTGCCCTGGAGGGCCGCCACCACCGCGTTCAGCGACGGCTGGCTGGTCATGCCCGCCATGGAGGAGATGGCGCAGTCCACCACGTCCACCCCCGCCTCGGCGGCCATCAGGCAGGCGGCCACCTGGTTGCCGGAGGTGTCGTGGGTGTGGAGCTGGATGGGGAGGCCGATCTCCTGCTTCAGGGTGGAGACCAGCTTCTTGGCGGCGTAGGGCTTCAAAATGCCGGACATGTCCTTGATGGCCAGCATGTGGGCCCCCCGCCTCTCCAGCTCCTTGGCCAGGTCCACATAGTATTTCAGGGTGTATTTGTCCCGGGCGGGGTCCAGGATGTCGCCGGTGTAGCAGATGGTGGCCTGGCAGATCTTATCCTGCTTCAGAACCTCTTCCATGGCGATCTCCATACCCGGCACCCAGTTCAGGGAGTCGAACACCCGGAACACGTCCACGCCGCTGCGGGCGGCCTCCTTGATGAACTCCCGGATGACGTTGTCGGGATAGTTCGTGTAGCCCACGGCGTTGGCGCCCCGGAGCAGCATTTGCAGCAACAGGTTGGGGGCCTTCTGCCGGATCATGTCCAGCCGCTCCCAGGGGGATTCATGGAGGAAGCGGTAGGCCACGTCGAAGGTGGCGCCGCCCCAGCACTCCAGGGAGAAGGCGTCCGCCAGGATCTCGGAGGTGCCCTCCATGCCCTTGAGGATGTCCCGGGTGCGGACCCGGGTGGCCAGCAGGGACTGGTGGGCGTCCCGGCAGGTGGTGTCGCAGATCAAAAGCTTTTTCTGGTCCTTCACCCAGTCCGCCACGGCCTTGGGGCCCCGGGCGTCCAGCATCTGCTTCAGCCCGTCGGGCCGGACGCCGGTGACGGGCGGGAAGCGGCACTCCTCATAGAGCTTGTGCTCACCCTGCTCCTTCACCACGATGTTGCCGATGTACTTGAGCATCTTGGTGGCCCGGTCCTGGCCCTCGCTGATCTCGAACAGCTCCGGCGTCTCGTCGATGAACTTGGTGTGGCATCTGCCCTCCCGGAAAACGGGGTTCATCAAAATGTTGGAGATGAAGGCGATATTGGTCTTCACGCCCCGGACGTGGATCTCCCGGATGGCTCGGGCGGCCTTGAAGCAAACGCCCTGGAACGTGGTGTCCCAGGTGGTGACCTTCACCAGCAGGGAGTCGTAGTAGGGGGAGATCACCGCGCCCGCGCCCGCGGTGGCGCCGTCCAGCCGGACGCCGAAGCCGCCGGGAGAGCGGTAGGACGTGATCTTGCCGGTGTCGGGGGCGAAGTTGTTGGCCGGGTCCTCGGTGGTGACGCGGCACTGGATGGCGTATCCGTTCTGGCGGATGTCCGCCTGGCCGGAGATGCCGATGCGGGGGTCCGACAGCGGGCAGCCCTCGGCGATGAGGATCTGGGTACGCACCAGGTCCACGCCCGTCACCATTTCGGTGACGGTGTGCTCCACCTGAATGCGGGGGTTCATCTCGATGAAGTAGTGGTGGCCCTCGTTGTCCACCAGAAATTCCAGCGTGCCCGCGTTGGTATAGCCCACATGCCTGGCGATCTTCACCGCGTCGGCGTACAGCGCCTCCCGGACCTCCTGCGCCACGGAGAAGGCGGGGGTGAACTCCACCACCTTCTGATACCGCCGCTGGAGGGAGCAGTCCCGCTCGTACAGGTGGACCACGCTGCCGTGCTCATCGCCCAGGACCTGGATCTCGATGTGCTTGGGCTCCACCAGGAACTTCTCCATAAAGATGTCGTCGTTGCCGAAGGCCTTTTTGGCCTCGGCCTTCACCAAATCGAAGTTGGTGCCGACCTCCTCCACGGTGTCGCACCGGCGCATGCCCCGGCCGCCGCCGCCCGCGGCGGCCTTCAAGATCACCGGGAAGCCGAACTCCATCGCCAGCTTCTGGGCCGCCTCCCGGGAGGGGATGGGGTCCTTGGTGCCGGGGGTGGTGGGCACGCCGCACTCGATGGCAAGCGCCTTGGCGGAGAGCTTGTCGCCCATGGCGTCCAGGACCCGGCTGGTGGGCCCGATGAACTTGATGCCCGCCTCTTCACAGGCCCGGGCAAAGTCGCCGTTCTCGCTCAAAAAGCCGTAGCCGGGATGGATGGCGTCCGCACCGTGCTTTTTCGCCAGCTCGATGATGCGGGGGATATCCAGATAGGCCCCCAGCGGGCTCTCGTTCTTTCCAATGAGATAGGATTCGTCGGCGGCGGTGCGGAACAGGCTGTATGTATCCTCATTGGAGTAAATGGCGATGGTCTGCAGCCCCAGGTCGTGGCAGGCCCGGAAGATGCGCATGGCGATCTCCCCCCGGTTCGCGACCAAAACCTTCTTAAATTCTTGGCTCATTTGGGTGGTTCCTCCTTTTTCTGTCTGGGCGGACCTGTCCGCCCGGGTCTGTCGCCGGATTTTCAATTTGGTACAGTATACTCCTCCGTCTTTGCCGGATGCAACGGCTTCCCGCCCGGTATTTTCAAATTCGGAGAATGTCCCATATTTATTACGTAACATTACCTAACGATTTGTCTATTTCAGCAGAACTAATGTCCGCCATCAGCGGTCACATCATTGTGGAAAAGCGCCGCGCCCCGCAGGGGACGCGGCGCTTTCTTTTATTTCAGGGATTTCCCGTCCACGGCCTCTTTGAGATGGGCGGCAAACGCCTCATAGCTCATAACGCCCAAATCGCCGTCGGCCCGGTGCCGCACGGAGACGCTGCCCGCCTCGGCCTCCTTGTCGCCGATGACCAGCATGTAGGGGACCTTCTCCAGCTGGGCCTCCCGGATCTTCTTGCCGATCTTCTCGTTGCGGTGATCCGTCTCCACCCGGAAGCCCGCCGCGTCCAGCTTGGCGGCCACTTCGTCGGCGTAGGCCGCCGCGCGGTCGGTGATGGGCAGCAGCTTCACCTGCACGGGGCTGAGCCAGGTGGGGAAGGCCCCGGCGAAATGCTCGGTGATGACGCCGATGAACCGCTCGATGGAGCCCAGGACCACCCGGTGGATCATGACGGGGCGGTGCTTGGCGCCGTCCTCGCCCACATACTCCAAATCAAACCGCTCGGGCATCTGCATATCCAGCTGGATGGTGCCGCACTGCCAGGTCCGGCCCAGAGAGTCCGCCAGATGGAAGTCCAGCTTGGGGCCGTAGAAGGCGCCGTCGCCCTCGTTGACCTCAAATTCCTTGCCCACCTCCTGGACGGCCTCTTTCAGCGTCTCGGTGGCGAAGTCCCAGTCCGCCTTCTCGCCGATGTGGTCCTCGGGCATGGTGCTGAGCTCGATCTTGTAGCTCAGGCCAAAGACGGAGTACACCTCGTCGAAGAGCTTCATGACGTTTTTGATCTCGTCCTTCATCTGCTCCCAGGTCATGAAGATGTGGGCGTCGTCTTGGGTGAAGCAGCGGACGCGGAACAGCCCGTGGAGCGCGCCGGAGAGCTCGTGCCGGTGGACCAGGCCCAGTTCGCCCACCCGCAGGGGCAGGTCCCGGTAGCTGTGAGGCTCGCTGGCGTAGACCAGCATGCCGCCGGGGCAGTTCATGGGCTTGACCGCGTAATCCTCCCCGTCGATGACGGTGGTGTACATATTGTCCTTATAGTGGTCCCAGTGGCCGCTGCGGTGCCACAGCTCCTGATTCAGGATGACGGGGGTGGAGATCTCCACGTAGCCGTAGCGCTTGTGGACCTGGCGCCAGTAGTCGATCAGCGTGTTGCGCAGCACCATGCCCTTGGGCAGGAAGAAGGGGAAGCCGGGGCCCTCGTCCCGCAGCATGAACAGTCCCAGCTCCTTGCCCAGCTTCCGGTGGTCCCGGCGCTTGGCCTCCTCGATGCGCGCCAGATATTCGTCCAGCTCATCCTTCTTGGGGAAGGCCACGCCGTAGATACGCTGGAGGGTCTGGCGGGAGGAGTCGCCCCGCCAGTAGGCGGCGTTGCAGGCGGTGAGCTTGATGCCGTTGCCCTTGATGCGGCCGGTGGAGTCCAGGTGGGGCCCGGCGCACAGGTCCGTGAACTCGCCCTGCTTATAAAAGCTGATGACCTCCGTCTCGGGCAGGTCGTTGATGAGCTCCACCTTGTAGGGCTCGCCCTTTTCCTCCATGAACCGGATGGCCTCCGGCCGGGGCAGCTCGAACCGCTCCAGCTTCAGCTTCTCCTTGCAGATCTTGCGCATCTCGCCCTCGATCTCGGCCATGTGCTCGGGCGTGAAGGCAAAGGGGGAGTCCAGGTCATAATAGAATCCGTTTTCGATCGAGGGGCCGATGGCCAGCTTCACCTCGGGCCACAGGCGCTTGACGGCCTGGGCCAGCACGTGGGAGCAGGTGTGCCAGTAGGTGCGGCGGTATGCCTCGTCCTCAAAGGTAAACTGCTTGTTTTCTTCGCTCATAAGTGTTTCCTCCTTCTGCATGAGGGGTGAAACATGCAAAAATCCCACCCCTGAAAAATCAGGGGTGGGATACGAAAGACGTATTCCACGGTTCCACCCTGCTTGCGCCCTTTTCCGGGCGCCGCTCGTGTCCTCTGTAACGGGAGGTCCCGTCC
>JAEXWS010000158.1 GCA_023406225.1 Bacillota bacterium
GGAGAAGAAGCTCCGCATCGAGGACGCGCTGAACGCCACCCGCGCCGCTGTGGAAGAGGGCGTGGTCGCCGGCGGCGGCACCATCTTCATCAACGTGATCCCCGCCGTGGAGGCTCTGCTGAGCACCGTGGAGGGCGATGAAAAGACCGGCGTGAAGATCGTGGCCAAGGCCCTGGAGGCCCCCATCCGCCAGATCGCCGCCAACGCCGGCCTGGACGGCTCCGTGATCCTGGAGAAGGTCCGCTCCTCCGGCAAGAACGGCTATGGCTTCGACGCCTATAAGGAGGAGTATTGCGACATGGTCTCCAGCGGCATCATCGATCCCGCCAAGGTGACCCGCTCCGCGCTGGAGAACGCGGCCTCCGTCTCCTCCATGATCCTGACCACCGAATCCCTGGTGGCGGATAAGCCCGAGCCCCCCGCGCCCGCTCCCGCCGCTCCCGACATGGGCGGCATGTACTAAGCCGGACTCCAAATCCTTACAACTGGGTCTTGACGCAAAAAAGCGGATCCGCGCCGCGAAAAAGGCGTATGATCGGCTACCGGCACCCGGCACTCACGATTTTGTGGGTGCCGGGTCTTTTTATCTCCCACGGCCGCGGAACGCGCATGCGGGCCGTTTGTGCCCCTTTGCCGGCATCCGTCCTTTAAGGGGGACCGGCAAACTTTGTTGACGCTGGGGGACAAATTTGTTATAATAAGGAAACGTAATCCATTGTAAAATCAAGATTTGCCGGATGAGGAGCCTCAGGTGTGCGTTTTGCTTTTGATCCGGCGGTTTGGGAGAGACGGACGGCGTGGGTTTGGATGTCATTCGCGTTGCGGTATGTGACGACCACAAAACGGAATTGCTGATCTTGAAGAAGCTGCTGGAGCACTATTGCGCCGAGCGGCCGTATTGTAATCTCCAAATCAGCTATTTCAGCGAATCTCAGGCCCTTTTGGCGGCCATCGGCGGCGGCATGAACTGCGATCTGTGCCTTCTGGACATCATGATGCCCGGAATGGACGGGATCACGCTGGGCCGCAGGATCCGAGAAAGCGCCATCGGCTGCGCCCTCATCTACATCACCGCCTCAGACCACTATGCGCTGGACGCGTTTCAGGTCCGGGCGTCCCACTATCTGGTGAAGCCCATCGACGGCAAGCAGCTCTTCGCGGCGCTGGACGAGGTCATCGGCCGGATCTTCGTGCGGGCCATCTCGGGAGAGCAGTTTCTGCTGAAGACCCGGGAGGGCATCACCCACATCCCGCTGGATACCATCGTCCATGCGGAAAACATCGGCCGGGCCGTCCGGGTCTATCTGAACGACGGGAGCTTTTTGGAGAGCGTCGTCTCCAACCGCTCCTTCGACGAGCAGGTGGAGCCCTTGCTGCGGCACCCGGATTTCATCCGGACGCACAAATCCTATGTGGTGAACATCCGCCGGGCGGTGACGCTGCTGGACGGGGAGATCGAACTTTTGACCGGGCGGCGCGTTCCCGTGAGCCGCCGCCACTACGCAAACGTGCACGACCTGTTTGTATACATGTTCCAAAAAACCGAATAGACGTTTGTAGCAAAAGCCGCGCTCCGATCATCGGAGCGCGGCTTTTTGCCTGAAACATTGAAAAACTGGCCGGGTTTATGTCAAAAGCGGTCGGTAACGCAGGGCGGACGGATGCTATACTGGTTGCAGCACAAGCGAGACGGAGGAATGGATTTGCACGTTTTCATCGTAGATAACGACAAAAACGCGGCCCACAGCCTTCAAGAGGCGGTCCGCCGCCATTGGGCGGCGGTCTCCGTCGCCTGCATCGCACCGTCGCAGTTGATGGACGCCCTGGCCCACGCCGCGGAGGCATACGTATTCGTGCGCGCGGATATTCCGGGCGTGGATTTTCGCGGTCTGACGGAAAAAGCCCACCGGTTCCTCTCCTCGGTACAGGTCATCTGGACCGGGGGCGACGACATGGCCTGCGCCGTGGAGGGCGTGAACGCCGGGGCGGACGGATATCTGGTGCTCCCCGGAACGCCGGAGCGGCTGGATCAGATCCGCGCCTGCGTGGCCGCCCGCAGCGCGCTGGAGCGGCAGGCGGAAGACGCCTGCGCCCCGGGGCGCTGAGGGGCCCGGGAGAGAGAAGACGAACGCAGATCCCGGACCCCTGGCGGGCCGGGAAGCTGGAAGGAGAGCATCGGATATGAAGACCAAGAGTGTGATCATCATCATGGCCCTGCTGGCGGCCGCGCTGGGTTCCGGGGTGCTGGCGTATTCCTGGAGCCAGGAGCAGTCGGCCGTTTCCACCTTCAGGACCTCGGGGTACGTCCTGGCGGACGAGCCCCAGGCGGAGAGCAAGCAGGTCCTGTTCCAGGGCGGCGCGGCCTGGCGGAAAAACCTGGACGATAAAATCGCCTTCGAGGACGTGCAGGGCAACCAGGCGGAGGTCCGGGCCGAGAGCTTCGCCCACTATGACGACGCTTCCCTCTCCGCCTTTTCCGACGGCGTGGTGGTGGATTTGAACGATGTGGAGACGGCGCAGCTCACCAACCACTACGCCCTCTCCCCGCAGATCACCTTTGAGCGGGCGGACGGCGGGTATTCCCTGGGCAACACCGCCTCGGACCTGGCCTTCTCCGACTTCCTGTGGAAGGTCAGCGAGGACAAGTACATGCTGGTCTCCTCCATGATGAACGTCCACTTCTCCGACGGGGACGAGCGCCAGGCGGAGGACTATCTGGAGGTCAGCTACATCGACGAGGGCGTGGTCCAGCTGCAAACGGCGGAAAACGTCTGGCAGACCATCTCCGGCGACTGCTACGCCACCCTGGCCAACGGCGAGGTGGTCCACTTCTCCCTGCGGAACGTGCAAAACGCGGAGGGGAAGGTGCTGATGGACTTCAGCAAGATCGTGCTGGACGCGGAGAGCAACATCGAGATCACGCCCCTGACCGAGGAACTGAAAAACGTGAAGGAAAGCGTCATCCCTCACTTCGACATCACCGCCGAACCCGGGCAGGCGGGACAGCCGGGGCAGGCGGGCGTCTCCGGCGAATCCGGCGGCGACGGGGAGGACGGCTATGCCGGCGACGCGGGCAATAACGGCGCGGCGGGCACCTCCGGCACCAACGGCGCGGCCGGGTCCTCCGGCGCGGCGGGAGCCAACGGCGCGGCGGGCACCGGGACGGAAGTCCCGGGCACGGTGCTCCACTTCCCGGTGTTCACGCTGGAGGACTGGACCGTGAGCGCCACGGCCTGCTCCGGAAAGATCCTGGTGGAGGACGAGGGAAAAATGCTCCAGAGCAACATGGAGGGGCTCTCCTCCAGGGTCTATCTGGTGGATATGGAGACCAGCACCGTGAAGGCCTACGCCGAGGGGAATTACGACTTCGACACCCTGCAGGCGGACGGCTACGCCTTCTCCTTCGAGGGCCTGGAGCCGGACCACGCCTACCGCCTGGTGGTCTCGGCCCCCATCAACACGGGCCTTGACAACGCGGAGACCTATGTGCGGGACTTCATCAGCAAGACCTTCTGGACGGATTCCTCCGGCCTGTACATGGAGGCGGGAAGCCGGACCGTCAGCTCCGTGAACCTGACGGTCTATAAGCAGGACTACGCCGCCTCCGACATCACCGGCGCAACCGTCCGGCTTTACACCAGCCTCTCCGGGGCCTCCGCGGCGACGCCCTCCGCCCTTCTCCAGGAAAAGGCGGTGGCCTTCGGCTCCGGCGGCAGCGCGGCGTGCGCCTTCTCGGGCCTGAGCAGCAACACCACCTATTACGCCCGTCTGACCGCAGTGGTGAACGGCGGCACGATCACGCCGGACCAGATCCTGGCCCTGACGACCCTGAAGGCCAAAGCCACCGTGGGCGCGCCCTCTTTGACGGCCAACCGGGATAGCTGGGGCTTCGACGTGGCTCCCGGCGCGGTCTACGATCCCGACGGCGGCATTACGGGCTACACCTATGAATTTTACCGGGAGGGCGACGTGCACGGCGGCGTTCTCGCCGGCGGCGCCTCTCCGGTGAGGACCGTGACCGCCTCCTCCAACCGCGGCCTGACGGTCCCCCTGGACGGCGCGAAGCTCCAGGCGGGACAGAACTACTATGTCCGCACGGTGGCTTCCTTCAACGACAATGAAAAGACCTCCCGGATCGTCTCCGGCTTTTCCAACCTCTGCCAGGTGACCGGCAGCAAGCTTCCCCTGGTCTATTTCGTCAACAGCGCCGACGCCTCCACGGGCGACGGCGGCGAGGCCGCGGACACCTCCGGCTGGTACGACCAGCTCTACGGCGAGATCGTGGCGGCTCCCGGCGTCGACGGGGCCAGAGTGCTGCTGGACGCGGACCATCATCCCACCGTGACCATCCGGGCGGCCGGATACTATTACGTGCAGTACCCCGTGTACCTCCGGGACGACGCGCCCGCCGACGGGTCCGCCTATCTCACAGGCGAGGTGAAAACGGGCGGATACCTCCACATCGATCTTCCCAACAAGGCCGTCTCCGCCGCCGCGGTCTCCCCCGGCAACGCGGTCAACGGCCTGCGGCCCGCCACCCAGTACCGCGTCCTGCTCAAGGGCGACCTTTCCAACGACGGCGTGCACGCCTACGAGACCGGCGTCTCCGTCGGCTCCTGCGTGGTGCAGACGCCAAAGACCGCGCCTGTGGCCGCCGTCTGGATGGACGACGACAGCCTCTCCCCCGACAGCGGCTTCGCCGCCACGCTGCATCTGGCCGCCTCCGACGCATCGGAGGCGGCGGCGCACCAGCGCCAGATGACCACCCTGACCGCCCTGACCCTGACCCTGACCGCGGGCAGCTCGTCCAATCCCGGCCGGGACCTGGGCACGCTGCAGGTCACGGAATCCACGTACAAAAGCATGGCCAAGCAGCTTGGCGAAAAAGCGGCGGAGGCCGGGTCCCTGGGCGAGCTGATGTCTGAAAGCGGCGTGACGCTGACGGCGGCATCCTTCGGTCTGAACGCCTCGGACATCACCGTGCCCGCGGTCCACATCACCATCAGCCAGGTCAGCGACTACACCATCCTCCAGGAGAACCGGATCAACCAGAAGGCATACGCCTCTAACGGCGACGAAGCCCCCGCCCCCTCCACGTCGGACGGCGCGGTTTACGTCAACGAATACAAGATCGTGGGCAGCGAGGGCGCGTCCCACGATATCCAGCTCAGCGCCGCCACCGACCCCCTGCCCGAGCCCGGCGCCGGACTGAGCGTCACGGCCAACGACAAAAACGGCGACGGCGTGTACGAGAGCTACTCCATGTCCGCCAATTACCTCAACAGCGGCAAGCTGGCCAAGACCATCACCTTCTACGCCTTCGACTACCCCGATTACCACAAGTCCTACGCCGCCTCCGACGGATGGAGCATCGATCCCGCCGCCTATCCCGGCGTGGGGCAGTTGACCGCCGTCACCGCGAAGCGGGCGGACGGGACCACCCCGTGCCTTGGCAGCGTGACCATCGTCATCCCCCCCTCCGGCGTGATGCCGAAGGTCCGCTTCGTGCCCCAGACTTCCGCGGAATACTACGGGGACGGCACGGTTTACATACCCGGAGAGAGCATGGTGGACGGAGAATACCTGTTCTTTTACAAGGACGGCTCCGCCGAGGCGATGACGGGCCACCAGTTCGTGTTCGCATGGACGCTGACCTACGTTCCCGAAGGCGCCGCCGCCACCGCCATCTATCCCTTCGCCCGCAGCGATTACGATCCGGTCAGCGGGCTTCCCCCCTACTCCGCGCCCCAGGACGCGCCCCGGCGGCTTCCCACCGTCACCGCCCTGCCCTGGGACTCCGCCCAGGACGGCGCCACATGGAAGCTCTGGGTCCGCGACCCGGACGGCGCCCTGGCCGACAACGCCTTGTATCGGCGGACCGCCGCCGTCAGCGCCACGGCCATCCCCGGCGCGCAGTTCACCCCCCAATCCGGGGACCCCGCAGACCTTGCCGCGTTTGACTCCGTGACGGTCCCCAACGGCGCGGCGGGCTCCGTACCCGTTTCCCTGCGGGTCCAGCGGTATACGGACAAATACACGAAGAGCGGCACGGGCCTGTTCACCGAGGGGAACGTGGGCTATACCGACGCCACCTGCCTGTACAGCAAAGAGCACCAGAGCGTGTCGGGCGGCGGCTATCTGATCCCCTACTACAGCAACGCCTTCGTCTTTTACCACGACCCCGCCGATTTCCGCGATGCGCTGGACGTGACAGGCGTCACGGTGACTTTGGAGGAGCGGCGGGTGGCCGGCGAGACCATGGGAGCGGTGAACGGCTATGTGGTCACCGTCGAAGGCCCCTCCTCCGTTCTGGAGCAGGCCGCCAGCATCCGTATGACCTTTTCCGGCGCAGGCGCGGTCGTTACCACGGACAAGTACCTGGAGGGCGTGGACAACCGCACGGTGTCGCGCACCGAGGACGGCATGACCACCACCGTCACCTTCGAGATCTCCCTCAGCGGCGAGCTGAGCGCCCTGGCCAAGCAGAACGGGGTCTCCGTCACCGCGCAGGTGCTCTTTGAACAGGGGCCGGAGGGCTTCTTCTATGCCGACGGCGCGCGGACCGCGGCGGTCCGGGCATACGGCAGCATCAGCAGCATCCCCGCCGGACTGGTGGTCTCGCCCGCGGGCTGGTACCAGTTCGACGCCTACGGCGCGCCCGCCCTCAACACCACCACGGACCTCCCCCGGATGGGCAGCTTTTTCAACCTGGAGCTGGAGGACCTCTCCGCGCTTTTGTTCACCAGCACCCGCAACACCAGCACCAGCACCTGGCAGAACCGCCAGACTCTCGACGCCGGCCTGGCCCGGGGCGCGGTGCTGTCCAACGGGCTGGCGGCCGCGCCCCGCCTTCTGGGGGAGAGCGTCGCAATTCCGGCGGGCAGCCTGAATATCCCGGTGGTCACCCCCGTCATCGCCTACTCCGACCGCACCGCCACCGCAAACAGCATCTCCTCCACCTTCGCCGCCACCGCCGGACTGGATCACAGGGGGCTCTGGTTCCTCCTGCAAAGAGAGCGGGACGGCGCCTGGGTGATCCAGAGGCAGGCGGGAAGCGGCGGCTGGATGGACGACGACACCGGCGCCACCTATGACCATCCCACCGAGACGGTTTTGACGCAGTTCGGCTCCGGCACGCTGCTGTACAACGGGCTGGACGCCAACACGCGTTACCGGGTCACGGCCTATTACCGGGACGACCAGGGCGCGTTCAAGCGGCTGAACATGTTCAACAGCAGCAATCAGGAGGTGGTCAACTATCTGATCCTTCTGACCCAGGAGGAGCCGGAGGCCGCGCTGACCGTCCGGTACGACGCCGCAAGCTACGCCCGCAAGGACGTGCGCATCGGCATCGACATCCGCCAGGCGCTGAATTACTACTACACCCTGGAGCTTCAGCAGCAGGGCGGGGACGGCGCCTGGGACCTCCTGACCTATCTGGACATGGGGACCTCCGAGAGTCCCGCCCTGACCCGCACCTCCGTTTACAACGCAGGCTCCGCCGTGGACACGTCGGGCACGTCTCCCGGCGTCTACTACCGGGGCGCGGTGATGAAGCGGGAATTCGACGCGGAAAACCACATCCTGACGGAGGGGACCGACCGGATCTATTTGAACTACGGCCAGGAGTACCGGGTGCAGCTCAGGGTCTACAACAATGGAAAGGGCCCCGCCTACGGTGGCTCGGCGGACGACAGCCTGATCGGCTCGGACGCCGGTCTGGCGCGGACCACCCGGACCTTCCAGGTGAAGGACACGGAGGACGCCGTCAATGCCGTCGGCGTGTACGGCATGCCCGGCAATGTGCCCACCATCACCTTCACCGTGTCCCACATCCGCCAGGCGGCCCTCCTGCGGGGGGACATGTTCGCGGCGGTGATCGTCCGGGACCGGGCCGATGAGAGCGGCGCCGTGGTCAGAACGGACGTCTCCGGGGCCTTCCGAAGCGCCACCGGCGCCGCCGGCAGCGACGTCCTCTCCCTGGGCAGCGTCAGAAGCCTGTATCTGGACGATCCGGATCAGATGCAGCAGGGCGACGTTTTCACCTGCTACCTCTACGCCATCCAGGACGATCCGGCGCAGACTTCCACCAGCGGCGAGGGCGCCCCAAACCGCGATGACATCCTCCAGGGCCGCGCCCTGGAAGACGGCCTGCCCCTGAACACGAGCTCCGTACCCGTATCCAGAGGCGAAAGCCTCCTGCTGGCCACCGCGTCCGCCACATATACCACGACCCAGACCTCCGCCGGACAGGTCAGCGTGAGCTTTGACAGGGAACGGGGAAATTTCGAGGTCCTTTTGGCAAACCCGGTCAATCAGGCTTACATCACCCACATGATCTGGTCCGTCACCGCCACCTACGAGGTGGACGGCGGGGACGGCGGGTCCGACAGCGACGGCAGCGGCACCACCGGGTCCGGAGCATTGCAGTGGGAACCGGTGACCATGACCTCCGCCGCCACGAACACCTATAAGATCACGCTGTCCCCCAGCTTCCACAACATCCCGGCGGATGCCGTGGTCACAAGCTATACCGTAACGATCCAATTCAGCCAGTACCGGGAGGATGGAGACGACGATCCCATCTACGACACCGCCGCCATCTATATGGAAGCGGGCAGCAGCAACGGCAAGGTCGGCGAGGCCAACGGCGGCCTGCGCCTGACGGAGGTGCTGGTGATCGACAGCGAGGCCGAAGCGGCGGTCCCGGCGCTGCTGCCGGAGGTGCCCAACCTGCTCCCCGAGGAGCCGCCTCTGCCGGAGGAAACGCCCGGGATCCCCGGGGAGGGAGAAGTCCTTCCGCCGGACGCCCCCGGCGACACGCCCGGCGAGGCTGTTCCGCCGGATACCGAAACGCCCGGGGAAACGCCTCCGCCGGACACCCCTGGCGGAACGCCCGGGGAAACGCCCCCGCCGGACACCCCTGGCGGAACGCCTGGGGAAACGCCTTCGCCGGATACCTCCGGCGGAACGCCCGGTGAGACTACTCCGCCGGACGCCTCCGGCGGCACGCCCGGTGAGACTACTCCGCCGGATACCTCCGGCGGAACGCCCGGAGAGACTCCCTCGCCGGATACCTCCGGCGGAACGCCCGGCGAGACCCCTTCGACGGACGCCTCCGGCGGAACGCCCGGAGAGACCCCTTCGCCGGACGCCTCCGGCGGGACGCCCGGCGAGACCCCTTCGCCGGATGTCTCCGGCGGCACCTCCGGCGAGACCCCTTCGCCGGACGCCTCCGGCGGCACCTCCGGCACGACGGAATGAGAAAGGGATAAGCGGACAGAGATGAGTGTCAAAAAGAGAAAACTGAACCGAAGGGCCCGGCGGGCGGTCACGCTGTTCAGCGCGCTGGTCCTTCTGATCCTGACGGGTTTTGGCATGAGCGTCCGCTATGCCATGGGCAGCCAGCCCGCCAGCTACCAGGTGGCGGCGGACTGCGTCGCCTACGACGTCTCCGCCAACCGCATCCCCATGACGGCGGCGGGGCTGGCCGTCAAGGCCTGGAGCGGCCAGTGGCAGCTCCGCCTGGACGACGGCGCGTCCTACGATCTGGGACAGAACGCCGTGCTCTACGACGGCGGAAAGCTCCAGCTCCTGGGCGGGGGCTATCAAATTCTGGACGGCAGCAGCGTGACGCGGCTTGGCAGCTACAGTGAGATCACGGACTTTACTAAGTCCGCCTTCTACAAGCTGGCGGACCGCCGCTATCTGATGGTCGCCCAGCAGATCCGGGACACCGGAGACCTGGTGGACACCACGGGATATCTCAGCATCGTGATGGACAAGGCGGGCAATGCCCTGCTCGTCAACGACCAGCTCTGCGTCAAGACCATCAACGCGACCGTTTTGGACGCGGGGGACTTCACCTTCGACATTGCAAATGAGGTGCTGTCCATGGGAATGACGGACATCGACTGCAAGCAGATCATCGGCTCCACCAATGAGTACACGCCCGAGGCGGACGTGACGCTTTTGCGGCAGGAGGCCGCGGAGCGGGCCGCCAAGGGCCAGACCAACAACCCGGAGGAGATCGTATTGGACCTCTCCGGCGGCGCGGGCGGCACCGGCGGGTCCGGCGGCTTCGGCGGGGACGGCGGCACCGGCGGCCTGGGAGGGCTGGGCGGCGTCGGCGGAACCGGAGGCACGGGCGGAACCGGAGGCAACGGCGGCACCGGCGGCCGGGGCGGCCGGGGCGGAACCGGAGGCAACGGCGGCGCGGGCATCGCCCCGGACGTGACCGAGAGCCGGCAGACCATGAACCTCTACAATCTCCTTCCCGGCTATACCAGCCTGACCGCGTTTTACAGCGTCAACGACCCCTACGGCCAATTGGGCGACGTGTACTTCCGCCTGACGGATACCGCGGACCCTGAAAACGTCACCCGGGTCAGCGCCGATATCGACGCCACGCAGATCACCATTTACAGTCTCAAGCCGAACACCCGCTACAAGGTGGAGTTCTGCAACGGCCTGACGGACCAGGCCCAGGACATCCAGTACGCCACCACCTCCGCCCTCTCGGCGGACCTGGTGGTGACGGGCCTGACGGAAAGCGGCGTCAGCTTCACGCTGCGCTTCGACTCCGGCCTGGCCTTCACCGGCGGAATGGTCCGCCTCTCCGACGATCGCGGCGCGCTGGAAAGCGTGCCCATCGACGTGGCCGCGGCGGCCGCGGGCGGCTTCAGCGGCACCCTCTCCGGCGACCTGGGCGGCGCGGGCCGGGAACTGACGCTGAGCCTGGAGGAGATGGTCTACGGCGGAGAGGCCCAAAACGTCTCCACCAGCGTCTCCATCAGCAACCCCTATTACGGCAAAAGCGCCTGGGACGCCTATCTGGCGGATTACGGCGCCGTGCTGAACTACACCTACACCGAGGACGCCGACGGCAGGGTGACCGCCACCAACGCCACGGACAAGGCCTTTGTCCGGGAGGCGCTGGAGGCGTTCCAAAACCTGGAGGGCGGGCAGTCCTGGGCACCGGACCTGGAGGGCCGCCTCCTGAAGATCCTGACCTTCTGGGACCCGTCCGCCGCCTGATGCGGCGGATGCGTCTCCGGCGGGGCCGGAAGGGTGAAATTTGAGCGGCCGCCGGGCTTCGGCGGCGCGGAAAAGGACGGTTTGATCTATGGAAAGTGTATTGGCAACGACGATGTCCTCCATCGGCTGGATGATCGGTCTGGCGTTTCTGGGCATCGGCATCGGCCTTGGCATCATGGGCGCCAAGGTGGCGGAGGCCGTGGGCCGCAATCCGGAGACCAAGAGCGACGTGGTCCACTCGGTGCTGATGGTGGCCATCGTGCTGGTGATCTTGCTGCTGCTTTTGTTTGCCTTCGTCTTTCTGCTGATGTTTTTCAACCCCTATCTGAGCTGACGGAAGCTCCACTGAAGAGAAGGGAGGCGGCGCGGTGAGCACGTCGTTTTTGGCAGTCGCCGTCATCATGGTGCTGCTGATCGGATTTGTATGGGTGATCCTGCGCAGTCTGGCCACCTCCGCGGGGGTCCGCGTCCGGGGGGACATGGTGCGGCTGCTGGAGTCCTATGACCGGATCATAGATGAAAAAAGCCGGGAGATCCGGCGGCTTCAGGCGGAGACGGAGCGGCTGCGCGCCGCCGGGACCGCCCCGGAGGCCGCGCCCCCCGCGCCCTGCGGGCAGCAAAAGGTCCCGGCGGCCTCCGTTCCGCCCGCCGCCGCCTACCGACCCGCCGCCTTCGGCGGCAGCTACGGCGTCATTCGGGAGCACTTCCGGTTGAACCAGGCGGAATGCGCGTCCATCATCGAAGAGGTGGCGGAGGCCTGGACGGCGGATACGCCGGGGCGCGGCCGTGCCGCGGCGGACCTGCGGCAGGCGCTCTCCTTCGACACGGTGTTCCGTCTGGCGCAGATGCCGCCGGAGGACCAGCTGGAACTGCTGGACGCCTCCCTGGACGACGGGGACTGGGCGCTGCTGCGGGACTTTTGCGAAGAGCGCCTGGACGCCCCCTTCGATATCACCCGGTTCTGCGACTGGCTGGAGGAGCGGGCCGCGCTGGAGGGCGAACGCCTTCTGGTGCGCTGCGGCGAGGGGCTGGGCGGCGGCCCGGAGTCCCCGCCCATCGTTTTGGACGAAGAGGTGGACCACCGCCCCAAGATCTGCGAGGGCATCCAGGTGGTGGCGGGAAACAAGCTGTATGATTACAGCATCAATGAAAGAGAGATCAGTTGATGAGCAGCTATGTGGATGAGATCGTGCGCAAAAAGATCGACGCGATCGAGGACGGCAGCAACGTCTACGAAATGGGCCGGGTCCGGAAGGTCCAAACCTATATGCTGGAGGTCACCGGCATCGAAAACGCGGCGTATTTTGACCGGGTGGTGATCGAAAGCCCCGGCTGGGGCGACGTGGCGGAGGGATATGTGGACCGGGTCGGCCGGGACGCCGTCACCGTGGCCCTGACGCGGAAGAGCTCCCGCCTTCTGGTGGGGGATGAGGCCGTGGGCATGGGCCGGGAGTTCACCATGCAGTTCGCCCCCCAGTCCGTGGGCCACGTGGTGGACATGTTCGGACGGGACATGCTGGTGGGCGAGCGGTTTTCCGATTTGATGGAACTGCCCGTGGAATCCCCCAACATCCCCATCATGGACCGGGGCACGGTCTCCCGCCCCTTCCACACCGGCATCGTGGGCATCGATTTGATGTACCCCATCGGCCGGGGCCAGCGCCAGCTCATCATCGGGGACAAGAAGACCGGCAAGACCCAGATCGCCCTGGACGCCATCGCCAACCAGAAAACGGAGAACATGCTCTGCATCTACGCGGCCATCGGAAAGACGAAAAAAGAGGTCAAGGAGATCTACGCCGAGCTGAGCCGCCGGGGCGCCATGGACTATACCATTATCATGGCCGCCTTCAACGACGAGTGCCCCCCCGTCCTGCGCAACACGCCCTACGCCGCCATGACGGTGGCCCAGCATTACATGCTGGAGGAGCGGCGGGACGTGCTGGTGGTCATCGACGACCTCAAGCGCCATGCGGACGTGTGCCGGGAGATCTCCCTGCTCTCGGGCAAGGTCCCGGGGCGGGACGCCTATCCCCCCGATATCTTCTACACCCACGCCAGCCTCCTGGAGCAGGGCTGCCAGCACAAAAACGGCGGCTCCATCACCGTGCTGCCCATCTGCGAGACCAAGGGCGGGGACATCACGGACTATATCTCCACCAATATCATCTCCATCACGGACGGGCAGATCGTCCTCTCCGCCAAGAACTTCGAGCGGGGGCAGAAGCCCGCCATCCAATACGGCCTCTCCGTCTCCCGCCTGGGCGGCGCGGTGCAGACCGGCGTCATGAAGCGCGTCAGCGCCGCCATGCGGCGGGAGCTGCTGGCATACCTGGAGTCCCGGGACGTGTACGAGCTGACCAACGAGAGCGAGATGAGCCCCGAGCTGCGCCAGCGGATGGGCCGGGGGCGGCGCATCCTGGACCTGCTGCGCCAGGAGAAATTCAGTCCCAGGACCGAGGAGGACATCCAGGCGGACTTCGCGCCGCTGATGGAGGACCGCTGACGGGCGGCACGGAAAGGAGGGCGAGCCGGTGAACATCAAAACCGTCGTCAAGGTGATGAACTTCCACGCGCTGCTGCGGGTGGACCGGGCCCGCCGGGAGGCGGACCAGTACCGGAGGCTGGAACGGGAAGTGGCCCGGATGATCGACATCATCCAAAACAACCGCAACTTCATCCTGGACAAGTGGATCTTCCTGCCCCGGGAGGACGCGCCCCGCCTGCGGATCTACATCGGCTCCGACCTGGGCTTCTGCGGGGCGGTGAACGCCTCCGTCAACGCCAGGCTGGCGGCGGAATCGCCGGAAAACGCCGTCATCCTCATCGGGCGCAAGCTCCACAGCCCCGGCCCGGCGGACCTGAGCATCGGGCGGGACGAATTTGAGGCGCGCTACGGCGAGATCGAGGCGTACCTCTCCGAGGGGGTGCGCCGGAGGAAATACTCCGGGGTGGACATCCTGTACGACTGCTATTACAACATGACCCACATCGAGCCTGTGGAAAAGACCATCTTCCCCATCCGCCTGGAGCGGGACGATCTGGAGACCTACACCGAGGACTTTGCGGTGGAGGGGCCGGACATCAACACCATGATGGAGGATCTGCTGGTCACCTATTTGAACTACGAATTGAAGAGCGCGGTGGTCAACGCCTTCGCGGCGGAGAACATCCTGCGCCAGAACGCCACCAACGAATCGCTGAAAAAGGTGGAGGAGCTGGAGACCCAGGAGCGGTGGGCCCTGCGCAAGGCGCAGAACGAGGCCGCCGCCCGGAAGGTCATCGACTCCTATACAAAGACGAAATACCGTCCCCGGTGACGGCGTGAGAAAGGAACGGGAAGAGCCATGGCGCAGATCGTTGCGATCACCAATCAAAAGGGCGGCGTCGGCAAGACCACCACAGCCATGAACCTGGGGGCGGGTCTCCTGCGCCGGGGGAACCGGGTGCTGTTCGTGGACATGGACCCCCAGTGCAGTTTGAGCTACATGCTGGGCGGCGGCTGTGCCGGCGTCACCGTGCAGGACCTGCTTCTGGGCCGGGCCGCGGCGGACGCGGCCGTGCAGCGCCTGGAGGAGGGGGACCTCATCGCCGGCTCGCCGGGCCTGAGCGGAATGGACCTGACCCTGAACCAGACGGGAAAGGAATTCCGCCTGCGGGAGGCCCTGTCGCCCGTGGCGGAGGCGTACGACTTCATCGTGCTGGACAGCCCGCCCACCCTGGGCGTTTTGACGGTGAACATCCTCACCGCCGCAAACGGCGTGGTGATCCCGGCCCTGGCGGATATCTTCAGCCTGCAGGGCGTGGGACAGCTCTACGCCGCCGTCCAGGCCGTGCAGACCTACTGCAACCCGGGCCTTACGATCCTGGGCGTCCTGCTCACCCGCCACACCAGCCGCTTCATCCTCAGCCGCCAGATGCGGGAGCTGCTGGAGGAGACCGCCGCGCAGATCGGCACCCGGGTCTTTTCCGCCAGCGTGCGGGAGGCCGTGGCCCTGCGGGAGGCGGCGGCCAGCCGCCAGAGCATCTTCCGGTACGCGCCGCGGTCCCGGCAGGCGGCGGATTACGATGCCTTTGTGGAGGAATTTTTGAAAACTCTCCAACGTCAGTAAAGGAGCGCGCCGAACCATGACGAAAAAAAGCTTTAAACAGAACAATCCCGCGCTGGAGTACATCACCGGCGTCCGGGAGGGCGCGTCCGTCTCGCCCCCGCCGCTTCCCACGGCCCCCGTGTCTCCGGCGGCCCCCGGGGCCGCCGTCCCCGCCGGGGAGACCCCCATCGTGGAGCGGCGGCGCCTCATCCAGCGGAAAAACCAGACGGCCGCGCCTCAGAGCGGCAGCGTGGGCAGGATCATCTCCGTCTCCGGGTTGAAGGTGGAGGTCCTGCTCTCCGGCGGCCGGGTGCGGCACAAGGACATCCTCTACGGCGACTGCCGGGGTCGGCGGTACCGCTTTGAGGTGGCGGAGCTGGACGGCAGCCTGGCCGTGGCGGTGCCCTTCGACAATGTGCGGGGGCTGCGCCGGGGCGTGGAGGTCTTTCGCACGGCGGAGGGCCTGGAGGTCCCCTATTCCGACGATATCCTGGGGAAGGTGTTCAGCCCCTATGGGGAGCCCATCGACGGCAGCACCGTGGGAAACCCGGTGCGGCGCAACGTCTATAAGCGCAATCTGAGTATGGACGAGATCCAGATCAACGGCGACATCCTCTGGACGGGCATCAAGGTGCTGGACTTCCTGGCGCCCATGCGCCGGGGCTTCAAGATGGGGCTTTTGGGCGGCGCGGGCGTGGGCAAGACCGTGCTCATCAAGGAGCTGATCCACAACGTGTACCAGAGCCTCCGGTCCAACACCGTGTTCGTGGGCGTGGGCGAGCGGTCCCGGGAGGGCCGGGAGCTTTACGACGAGATGGTGGAGGGGGACCTGATGGACAAGATCGCCATGGTCTTCGGCCAGATGGGGGAGAACTCCATGTCCCGCTCCCGCTGCGTGTACGGCGGGCTGACCATGGCGGAGTACCTGCGGGACGAGCAGAACCAGGACGTGCTGCTGTTCATCGACAACATCTACCGCTACGTCCAGGCCAGCTCCGAGATCTCCGCCGAGATGGGCCACCTGCCCATCGACAACGGCTATTCCACCACCATGCTCTCCGAGGTCTCCGAGATCGAAGAGCGCATCAACTCCACGCCCAAGGGGGCCATCACCTCCTTCCAGGCCATTTACATCCCCGCCGACGATCTGAACGACGCGGCGGTGCACACGATCCTCCAGCACCTGGACGGCCAGGTGGTCCTGGACCGGAAGGTGGCGGAAAAGGGCCTGTACCCGGCCATCAACGTGTTCCAGACCACCTCCAAGCTGCTGGACCCCGAGCAGGTGGGCCGGCGGCACTGCGATCTGGCGGCGGAGGCCGTGCGCTTTCTCTCCCGCTATGAGGAGCTGGAGGAGATCGTGGCCCTCATCGGCATCGACGAGCTCTCCGAGGAGGACCGCCATATTTTCCACCGCTCCAGAAAGCTGCGGAATTATCTGAGCCAGCCCATGTTCGTGGCGGAGCAGTTCACCGGCATCCCCGGCCAGTTCGTGGCCATCGGGGACATTCTGGACGACGTGGAGGCCATTTTGACCGGCGTTTACGACGGCGAGGACGAGAGCCGGTTTTTGTACATCGGCTCCGCGAAAAAGGACCTTTGACCCTGTTGAAAAGGAGGTGGGCCCATGGCCACAGCCAATGCCGCCGGAAAAAAACGGTCGGTCTATGAGGAAAGCGGCCGCATCCAGGCCCGGATATCGGATTTTTCCCACGGCCTGCGGGTCTATGACGGCGTAAAGCTGATCCGGGTGAAGAGCCGGGACTACACTTTGCTGATCATGGAGGACTACTTCCCCCTCCTGGGCAGCGTCCAGGGCCGGGTGGAGCTGGTGACCGGGGACGATCTGATCGACCTGGGCGAGGTGAAGGGCTTTTACCTCCACCGGGACAACGAGTTCTCCCTCCTCATCGAGGCCCAGACGGCGGAGCCGCCCGGACCGGAGGAGGCCGCCCCATGAACACGGAGGAACTGGTGCGCCAGATGGTGGCGCTGCGGCCCGCGGTGCTGGCGGCGGTGGCCCTGACGCTGGCCGCATATTTCGGTTTGTGGCTGTGCGTCCGCCGCCTGCGGATAAAGGGGCCCGGGGCGAAGATCGCGGGGCTGTTCGTGGGTCTGGACGGGCGCAGCGCCCTGCACCTCAGCTTCGCCTGGGCGAAATTCGCCCTGCTGGCGGCTTGCCTGCTGCTGGCCAGGCCGGTCCAGCCGGTCCACTACCTGCTTTTGGCGGCGCTGACTTTGGGGACGCTGCTGCTGTGGCTGCGCCCCGCCGCCCTGGTGACGGAGGCGGTGGGCGGCGGGCTTTTGCTGGCGGGGCTGGCGGTGTGCTCCACGCTGCTGAACTACCTGCGCCAGATTCGGAACGAGACGGCGATCCGGGCGGCCTACTGGCTGCTGGCGGTCTTTTTGATCCTCTGCGCGGCGGCGCTGCTGCTGCGGGAGATCCCTGCCGTCTCCAAGGAAAGGACCTGGTTTGATGAAAAGGGCGAACTTGAATAGGCCCCGGAAGGGCAGGCTCCAGCGGTGGGTGGTCCCCGCGCTGGTGCTGCTGATGGCGGCGGCCATGCTGTTGATCGGCTCCTTCGTCACCCGGGAGACGCAGGTGACGGTGGGCGCGCCGGTCTATCAGTATTTTATGGACCAGCGGGAGGATTACGGCGCAGATACGAAGATCATCCTCACCAAGCACAACGTGGTCCTCAGCGAAAACGGAGAGAAAAAGGACGGCGGCAGCGGCCCCATCTACTACCGGGACACGGCGGCGCTGCTGCTGCCGGAGCGGATGGGGTGGTCGGACCCGGCCACCGGCTCGGAGTGGCAGGTCCCCGCCCTCTCCCGCCTGGAAGCGGACGGGACGGGCGCGGTCTGGTGCGACGACGGCGGCAGGCGGTTCCAGATGACCGGCGGCTTTCTCAGCGACGCGGCCGGGACCTTCGTGTTTTTGGACGGGGCCTCCCTTTCCCTGGACGGCCAGACCGTGGAGCTGGCCCCCCTGTCCTTCTGCACCCTGCGAAACCGGGAGATCTACGTCTACCGCTACGACAGCCGGGAGCTGGTCCACGAGAGCGGCCTTGCGGACAACGTGCGGGTGCGGGGCGCACGGTATGAAGCGGACCTGACCGCGGGGATCTACACGGCGGCCAGCGGCAGCAAACGGCTTTTGGCCGCCGATCCCCAGGCCCTGCCGGAACTTAAAAAATGACACGGCGCGCGGCGCCGACAGGAGGAAGCCTTATGAACCCAGTGAAACAGCGGCTGCACGCCCGGGAGACCGGGGACGGACGGAAAACGCCCGCAAGGGGCCGGCACAGAGCGCTTGTGCCGGCGTTTGCGGCGTTGGCCCTGACGGCGCTGCTGCTGAATCTGGGCCTGACCCAGTTCACCGTCAAGGCCTATCTGGCCCAGGACGGCTACGCCGTTCCCCAGGAGCGCCTGACGGCGCTGCTGCGCAGCGGCGGCACGGAGCCTCTGGCCCTGCTGCCCGTGGACCTGGGCGAGACGGTGTACGTCCGGACGGCGGCCTCCCGCGGCTATTACATCGGAGAGGAGAAAGCCGGCGTCAGCGCGGGCTATCCCCTCTTCACCCAGTCGGGCCAGGTGCTCTACTTCCTGGACGGCGGGCTGAAGCTGGTCACCCGGGACTGGGACGTGCTGGACACCTATGAGGGGCTTTACCTCTCCGACGGCGTCACCTTCAACGCCGACCGCTCCCAGGCGGACATCCAGGAGGTCTCCCTGGTGCAGGTGGAGAGCGGCTATCAGGTGGCGCGGACCGCCGTGCTCTCCTCCGCCGGACGGGACGGCGTGATCCCCATGAACGCCGTGTGCGTGTTCAAGGAGGACGGCGTGTTGTTTTACGCCTATGAAAACGGCGTTTTGACGGGAAACACCCTCTCCGCGGCCGCCGGGACGTCCATCACGATCGGGGACGCCCGCTGGGATTACCTGGACTTTTTGAAGCGTCTGGGCCTTTGGGAGGAGAAGGTCCGGAAAGAGGCGGAGGAGACGCCCGCAGAGGACGCGGAGACGCCGGCGAAGCCCCGGCCGGACGCGCCCCAGGCGCCCCTGCCGCCGGAGGCCCCTGAAAAAAACACGCCGGAGCCGAAGGAGCATCCCTCCGGCAGCCGCGTGCCCCAGCAGCCCTCCCAAAACACCGAGGCCCCCGGCGCGGCCATTCCCAACACCGACTCCACGCCCGGCGGCGGGGGAGGCGGCGGCACCGTGGACCCCAATCCGGGCTACCAGGACCCCGTGGTGTCCTTTTCCGGCGGCCTGCGCCCCTGGGTCTATACGCTGAGCGTCCAGGCCGCCGTCTCCGACCCCGCCCGCGTGCTGGACGGCGGCGTGCAGGTCTGCGTCTACGAGGTCCTGGAAAACGGCAGGGAGAGCCAGGCCCTGCGGCGGCTGATCTCCGCCTCGGGGACCGTGACGCTGGGACAGCTGCGCCCCGGCACCACCTACCATGTGACCGCGTCGTACAGCTATCACGACAAGCTGAACTACCCCCAGAGCAAAACCGTGGAGGTGGGCACCGCCGCGACGGAGCCCTTCGACAGCCTGGGTCCCATCTCCCTGTCCTTTTACGATGAGAACACCGCCGCCCCCGGCGCCGCGCCCACGGAGATCTTTCCCAAAAGCCTACAGCTCCGGGATCTGGAGCTGCCCGGCATCCGCCGGGGCGTGTCCACGGAGGTCGGCGGCGTGGAGACCCACCCGGAAACCGACCCGCTGCGGGCGGAGACCTACATCAACGCCGTGGACCTGTCCCTTACGGCGGGGGACGGCGCCTCCGTGGCGCTGAAGATGGACGCCGCCGCCCTGCGGCTTTTGCGGGAGGGGTATACCCTGTCCCACTGGGAGACGCCGGAACGGCTGCGCTCCGGCACGGAATACGCCTACACCCTCTCCATGCAGGACCGCTACGGCAACGTCTTTTTACTGGACGGCGTCACCGCCGGCGACGGGCACACCTGTAAGGAATCCCCCACGGTGGACATCCGGGTGCCGGCGGATACCAACGTCTCCGGCAGCACGGAGATCCAGGTCACCTGGAAAAATCCCGATCACGCCGCCGTCTCCCCCAACGACACGGGGGCGATGGGACCCGGCGTGCCCGCCGCGCTGTTCCTGGTGGAGCAGGGCGCTGTCGCTGCGCCCGAAAACGCCGTGACGCTGGAGGCGCACCCCGCCGGGCAGCCCGGGGACAGGGTGCGGGAAAAATTCCTGCCCGTCACCGTCAACTCCGACGGCAGCGTGACCACTGTGGAGACCGGATGGGTGGTCACGAACCTGCAGGTCTTGAAAACCTATACCGCCGCCGTGCTCTGCGGCCGCTTTTCCGTGGAGGACAACCGGTCCCACACGGACGAGGTGCTGGAAAAGACCGCGGACTTCCTCACGGCGTCCCTTTCCAATCTGGGCACCATCTCCTATACGGCGGAGGCGGACCAGGTGACCCACAACAGCGCCCGTCTGCGCTTTTACATGAACAGCGCGGACAGCCGCCTGCTGGCGCTGCTGGACCAGGTGGCTTTCACCCTCCGCCAGAGCGGCGGAGACGGCGCGCCCCAGTCCTTCACCCTCTCCCGGGAGGACCTCTCCAAAGTCTCCCTCCCCGCCCCGGCGGCGCCGGATGAAAACGGCGTGTACACCGCCGCCGTCACGGTCCCCCTGCGCCTGAACGGCCGGGAGGGCCTTGAAAGCGCGCCGCTGACCCTGGAGTGGAAGGACGCGCTGCCCGTTCTGGCGGACGGCAGCGAGCCGAAAAACGCCTGGGAGTTCCTGCTGGCCACCTCCGGCACCGCCCCCGGCGACGGCTGCCGCCTGAATCTGACGCTGGGCGGCCCGCTGGACGGAGAGGCCGGGACCCTGCCCGCCGCGCTGCTGGACCTCTCGCCCCAGACGGCCTACGTGGGCGACTTCACCACCCGGGCCAACCAGGGCGGCGTCACCCAGGACGTGACCAGCGGCAGCAGCCGGTCCGTGCGCTTCACCACCCTCAGCGAGGAGGCGCTGGTGTCCTTCGGCAACGCCTTCGTCTCCACGGATTTCATCGAGCTTTACGATCTCTCCGTCTCCGACCCGGACGGGTGCATCCTGCCGGACGAGGCGGACCGGGACGGGAGCAACGTGCTCATCCGGGTGCTGGACGCCGGCGGTGTGCAGGCGGCGTCCCGGTACATCGACTCGTCCAAGCGGTACGACACCGTCCGCATCTCCGGCCTGGAGACGGGAAAGACCTACGCCCTGACCGTCTCCGCCCTGAAATACGCCGACGGCGGCGCGGGCACCGTGGCGCTGGACCGGGCGCTGAAATTCGCCCAGCCCCAGTCTGAGAGCGATCCCTTCCGCTACACCTTCACCACCGGCGAGAGCGTGGTGGGCGCGCTGTCTCTTTCCAGCGTCAGCCAGCTTTACAGCGGCGACGAGGGCGGGAGCGTCACTTCCCTGGGCCTTTTGCGCGCCGAGGATTTTTACATGGGCGTCTGGCGGAACACCTCGAAGGTCCACTACAGCAGCGAAGCCGCCCAGGCGGAGTATCTGGAGCGGGTCCAGACGCTGGAGCCCAGCGAGGAGCTGCGGGAGCTGGCCGTGCAAAACCTGTTCCCCGTCTCCGACTACAGCGCCGACCCGGCCGTTCAAAACACCCTGCGGGACAGCTGGACCAGCCGGTTTCTCCCCGTGCGCCCCGGAGAGCAGTATGTGATCTACAACAGCCTCAGCGCCGGTTATTTCCGCGTCAATTTCTTCTACCGGGACACGGACGGGACGCTGAAATACTACGGCGTTTACACCAACGGCCACTATCTGGACGGCGGCGTGTTCTCCATCCCCTCCTACAGCAAAGAGGGGCTTGCCCAGACCAACAGCGTGCGGGCGGACCAGATCTGCTACATGCAGATCTCCGGCTACAGCCAGCGCAGCTGCAGCGGCCTGGTCCTGGAGAAATACGACCCCGCCCGGGCCGCCGGGGCCAATTTGGCCGCGGGCGCCGACATCCAGGAGGGCATGACCCTCAGCAGCACCAACACCCTCTCGTTTCAAAACAGCGCCGCCTTTATCAACGACTATCTCCCCGTGGAGGGCGGCTCCGTCTACGAGCTGCGGAACCGGGACCCCAACTTGAAGGATGAGAAGGCCCAGGGCGGCGCGAACACCAGCGAGAGCTACGTGCTCTTTTACGGCGGGGACTATACCTTCCTCGGAAGCTATCCGGTCTGCAACCAGACGGCTCTGGTCAAAGCGCCCTTCGGCGCCGCCTTCTGCCGGTTCAACATGGTGATGGACCAGAGCGCGGACCCGCAGGCCCCCGCCCCGTCCCTCAAGCTGTACCGGGGCGCGATCCCGGACCAGTACCTGGCGGCCATGGAGCTGCGGCTCCAGGACGGGTCCGAGAGCCAGATCCTCACCGGCGGCAGCTACAGCGTGACGCTCTACACCTCCCTGGGCTCCGTGTCCGACGCCGACGACCTCACCGAGCTGACCTACACGCAGCTGGGGGAGGCCCTCACCAGCCAGGTGACGGAGGCGGACCTGACGGACGGGCGGCTGAACATCGTCCGGCGGCTGGAATTTGCGGACCTGAACCCCAACATGGCCTTCCAGGCCGTTCTGCGCATCCGCCCCGCCGGCTGGGCGGATACGGAGATCACCCTGTCCACCATCTACTTCACCACCAACCGGGTGGTGCGGACCGTGAGCAACCTGGCGGAGCTGATGGCCATGCAGAACGACCCGGCGGGCAGCTATATCGTCACGGCGGACATCCCGGACCTGAACACCCAGGTCCTGAACGCCGCCCGGCCCTTCACCGGGACCATCGATTTCCAGGGACACACCGTCACCACCAGCAGCTTTAACGCGCTGTTTTACCGCATCAGCGGCAGCGGCGTGGTGAAAAACCTGGTGATCAACTACAACGCGCTGGACACCGCGTCCACCACCCCCAAAACGGACCAGGGGGCCGTCTGCTCCAGGAACTACGGCACCATCCAAAACGTCGTCGTGCGCTACCGCCCCGACAACCAGAACGCCGGACTGGACGTGCAGTACGGCGGCGGCATCGCGCGCTATAATTACGGGACCATCGACGGGTTCGTGGTGGAGCTGGAAAAGGACGTGCGGGTGCCGTCTTACTTCGGCGGCGTCTGCCAGGAGAACCACGGCAGGGTGTCCAACGGCTATATCTGCGGCGCGGAGCTCGCAGACGGCTCCGGCCAGCGGCGCACCGCCCGCCTGGTCCACACCTGGCAGTACAACGGCGAGGTGGTCAGCACCGACACGAGCCACGTCTCCCTGGGCGTGGGGTACAACACCTCCCGGGGCGTGATCGAAAACGTCTTTGTGGTGGGCGATCTGGTGATCCAGTCGGCGGACGCCTCCAGCAACCACGCCAATGCGGACGTAAAGGATTACGATTCCAAGACCCCCAATCCGGATTATGAGACCTCCACCACAAACACCGCCTCCGCGGCCCTTTTGGCGGGCAACAGCTACGGCGTGATCCAAAACGCCTTCGCCACCGGCGACCGCCTGGACTACGACCCGGTAAGCGGAACGTCCAACTACATGCTGGACCGGGGCCCCGCGGTGGGCAATGTGACCGGCCTGTGCCGGGCGGAAAACGTCACCTACTTCTCCAGAAGCCCTGTGTCCTACAGCCAGCTCAGCGCGGGCGTGGCCTCCGTGGGCACCTACAACATCCGGGGCGAATACGACAGCCTCTACGACTACCAGTGGTATGACGCCGTGCTGGGGGCGGACGGCAGACGCTTCGTCATCCGCGACCAGGTGGAGGCCGGATACTATCCCCAGCTCCTTTTGCCGGACTGTTTCCCTGCGGGGACGCAGCCCGCTGTTCCCCTGCCCAATTCCCTGGGGGGACAGGTGGAGGTCCTCTACAACGAGGTGCGCCTTCAGGGCGTGGAACAGGCCCTGGTGACGGTCTCTCTGGACTTCCCCTACACCGGCTCCGACGTGACCGGCCTGACGGTGGTGGACCGCAACCATACGCCCATCGACTGCACGGTCCTGGCCCACCGGACCGTGGAGGACACCTACCGGGTGGATGTGCTGCTCTCCCTGCCGGAAAACAGCTCCGCCCTGCCCGACAGCAGCTACACCATCACCGGCGTCTCCTGGACCGGCGGCCGCCAGACCTTCAGCGACACATCCAGCGCGCGGGTGGTCAACGCCTCTTTCTGGCGGGAGATCGACTCCGTGGAGGCGTGGAAGAGCGCGCTGACCGGCACCTCCTCCAACCTCTACGGCAACTATCTTCTGACCCAGGACCTGGACTTCTCCGCCAGCGCCGACAGCAACGACTGGTTCTGCCAGAATTTCTACGGGACATTGAACGGCGGCGTCTACGCGGAGGCCCGGCAGGCGCTGACCTCGGACGCGGGCGAGCCCATCCTGGACGGCGGCGGCGCGCCCATGACCATCGCCGTGTGGGGCGGGCTCACCGGGATGCACACCATCCGGGGCGTGGGCAACGTGGACGCCTCCGGCGCCTGGGCGGCCAAGCGGGACGGCACGTACCGCTCCAGCCTCATCTCCAACCTCTACGGGACCATGCAGAACCTGGTGTTCCGGGACTTCGTGTCCGTGGAGGGGACCACGTCCAAAAACGCCGTGAACAGCGCCTACGGCGGCGTGGCCGCCACGGCCCGGACCGGGGCCCGGCTGGAAAACTGCCATGTGCGCGACAGCGTGTTTTACGCCCGGAGCTACGGCGGCGGCCTGGCGGGCTACGTCAGCGGCGCGGCCCTGCGCGGATGCTCGGCGCGGAACGTCATCGTCCGCAGCTTCCGCCTGAACTCCTCCACCGTGGACACGGTGAGCCTGGGGGGCCTGGCGGGCTATCTCAGCGGCGCCATGGCGGAATCCTGCTTCGCCGCGGACGTGAGCGTTCTGGCGCCGGACGTGTATGAATCCGGCGGCGTGGGCGGGCTGCTGGGCTTCGCCTCCGAGACCACCGTCCAGGACTGCTACGCCACCGGAACGGTGGACGCGGGCGCGGGCCGGGTGGGCGGCGTCGTGGGCCAGCTTGCGGGAAACAGCGTGCTCACCGGCTGCTGGTCCACCGCCTCCGTGACCACGGTGGCGGACTATGCCGGCGGCGTGGCGGGATATCACGCCGGCGGACGGCTGACCAACAACTTCACCGCCTCCACCCTCATCACCCGGTCCCTGGCGGCGGACTGCGTCCACCGCATCTGCTCCTCCACCGTCTATGACGAGAGCAACCGCCGGGACAACTACGCCTTCCAGGGGCAGTACATCACCTATTTTGAAAAGAAAAACGGCTCCGATACCGGCATTTATCAATTCGGCGTCTGGGACGACGAGGACGGCGCGACCGCCCTTTTGACCCGCGACGCCCTGTGCGAGCGCGGCACATGGAGCGGAC
>JAEXWS010000172.1 GCA_023406225.1 Bacillota bacterium
GGCGGCGGCTTACCCCCCCCCCCCGGCGCCGTTTCCGGTGGATGCCACAAAAATGTTCCTTGCAATTGTGCATCTTATATAGGGATTTACGCAAAATTTACAAAAAGCGACCGGACCCCCTTCCCAGGCCGGTTTTTTACATATATAATGAGTGGGCCTCATAAGGTTTATGATGAAACAACGCCCGCCCGGACGCGCGGTTCCGGAGACAGGGCCTGTAAAAGGAGCATCTGCATGGATATTTTCTCCGTTTTTACCCTGTGCGGCGGCTTGGCCTTCTTCCTCTACGGCATGACCACCATGTCCAAGAGCCTGGAGAAGATGGCCGGCGGCAGACTGGAGCGGCTGCTCAAGCGCATGACCTCCAACCCCTTCAAGAGCCTTCTGCTGGGCGCGGGCATCACCATCGCCATCCAGTCCTCGTCGGCCATGACGGTGATGCTGGTGGGACTGGTGAACTCCGGCGTCATGCAGCTTGGCCAGACCATCGGCATCATCATGGGCTCCAACATCGGCACCACCCTCACGGCCTGGATCCTGGCCATGACGGGCATTGAGAGCGAGAGCGTGTTCGTGAACCTCTTGAAGCCGGAGAATTTCTCCCCCCTGCTGGCCTTGGCGGGCATCGTGCTCATCATGGGGTCCAAAAAGCAGAAGCGCCGGGACGTGGGCCGCATCCTGGTGGGCTTCTCCATCCTCATGTACGGCATGGAGCTGATGAAGCAGGCGGTGAGCCCCCTGGCGGAGATGCCGGAGTTTTCCTCCCTGCTGACGGCCTTCAACAATCCCCTTCTGGGCGTGCTGGTGGGCGCGGTGTTCACGGGCATCATCCAGTCCTCCGCCGCCTCCGTGGGCATTTTACAGGCCCTGGCCCTCACCGGCTCCATCACCTACGGCATGGCCATCCCCATCATCATGGGCCAGAACATCGGCACCTGCGTCACCGCCCTGCTCAGCTCCATCGGCGTCAGCCGCAGCGCCAAGCGGGTGGCCGCGGTCCACATCTCCTTCAACATCATCGGCTCCGCGGTGTGCCTGATCCTCTTTTACGGCGGCAACGCCCTGCTGCACTTCGCCTTTATGGACTACGCCATCGGCGCGGTGGGCGTGGCCATGTGCCACACGGTGTTCAACGTGCTGACCACGGTGATGCTCCTGCCCTTCTCCCGCCAGCTTGAAAAGCTGGCGCGGAGACTGGTGCGCAGCGAAAATCCCGCCGAGAGCTTCGCCTTTCTGGACCCCCGCCTGCTGCGGACCCCCGGCGTGGCCGTCAGCGAGTGCGAGGCCATGACCAACCGCATGGGACAAGCCGCCCACCAAAACGTGCTGCTGGCGCTGAAGCAGCTCACGGACTACTCCCCCGAGCGGGAGAACGAGATCCTTGCGGGAGAGGACAAGCTGGACATGTACGAGGACAAGCTGGGGGGCTATCTGGTGGAGGTGTCCCAGCACGGCGTGTCCATGGCGGACATCCGCACCGTCTCCCGCCTGCTCCACGCCATCGGGGACTTCGAGCGCATCGGGGACCACGCTCTGAACATCCAGGACTCCGCCCGGGAGCTCCACGACAAGGGCCTGCGGTTCTCCGAATCTGCGGAGGCGGAGGTGCAGGTGCTCACCGCCGCCCTCAGCGACATCCTCAGCGCCGCCTTCGCCAGCTTCGCCGCCGGGGACCTGGCCGGGGCCCGGACGGTGGAGCCCCTGGAGGAGACCATTGACCAGCTCATCGAGGAGATCCGCCTGCGCCACATCGAGCGGCTCCAGACCGGCCGGTGCACCATCCAGCTGGGCTTCGTGCTCAACGACCTGCTCACGAATCTGGAGCGGGTGTCCGACCACTGCTCCAACATCGCCCTCAGCGTTTTGGAGGAGAAGGACGGCGGCGTGGACCGCCACGCCTACCTCAACGAGCTCAAGACCGGCCGGAATTTCACCGAGGACCTGCGCCAGGACCTGCGGAAATACCGCCTGCCGGACCCGCGGAACTGAAAAAGCAGCCTCCGCCCGCGGGCGGAGGCTGCTTCGCGTCCGGCGGCGCGCCGCTAGGCCTGGCGCAGATACGCCTGCGCAAAATGGGCCGCCACGGCCCCGTCCGCCGCCGCGGTGACGATCTGGCGCAGGGGCTTGCACCGCACGTCCCCGGCGGCGAACACGCCGGGCAGCTCCGTGCGGGTGGTCTCTCCGGCGGACACGTAGCCGTCCGCGTCCAGCGCCAGCCGTCCCCGCAGCAGCTCCGTGGCGGGGACCCGGCCCACCGCCACGAACACGCCGGAGCAGGCCAGCTCCCTCGTCTTTCCGGAGGCCAGGTCCGTGTACCGCAGGCCCTCCACCACGGAATCGCCCAGCACCGCCTCCGCCCGGGCGTTCCACACGAAGGTCAGGTTCTCCGCCCGCTCCAGGGCCTGCACATAGCTGTGCTCCGCCCGGAGCCGGTCCCGCCGGTGGACCAGATACACCCGGCGGCACAGGTGCGCGAGGGTCAGCGCCTCCGCGGCGGCGGAGTTGCCGCCTCCCAGCACCACGGCGTCCTTCCCCCGGAAAAACGCCCCGTCGCAGGTGGCGCAGTAGCTGACGCCCCTGCCCCGCAGGGCCGCCTCTCCGGGGATATCCAGCCTGCGGGGCGCCGCTCCGGCGGCATAGATCAGCGTCCGGGCCTCAAAGCGCCCACCTCCGGCGGTCTCCGCCCGCTTCACGTCCCCGGCCAGCTCCAGGGCCGTGACTCTGGCCAGGACCGTCTCCGCGCCGAAGCGCTCCGCGCCCCGGCGCATCCGCTCCGCCAGCTCCAGTCCCACCACGGTCTCGTCAAAGCCGGGATAGTTGTCCACGTCCTCGGTGGAGCCAAGCTGCCCGCCGGGGGCCGTGCCCTCCAGCACCAGCGCCGTCAGCCCCGCCCGGACGGCATACAGCGCGGCGGTATATCCCGCCGGCCCGCCGCCCACGATCAGTACGTCTGTCATCGCAATGCTCCGTTTCTCCTGTGATTTCAGGTATAGTATGGCTTTTGCCGCAGAAAATACCCCTATCACCGATAACAGGAGGAATCATCCATGTCTGTGGAATTCAAAGACAGCGAGACGCTGAAAAACCTGATGCGCGCCTTTGCGGGGGAGAGCCAGGCCCGCAACCGCTACACCTTCGCCGCGGGGCTGTGCAAAAAGCAGCAGCTCCACGTGGTGGAGGCCGTGTTCACCTTCACCGCCGGACAGGAAAAGGAACACGCCGAGATCTTTTACAACCATATGCAGGCGCTTGCCGGCGAGACGGTCCGGATCGACGGCGGCTACCCGGTGGACATCACCAACGACGTGGCCCGGCTCCTGCGCTACGCCCAGCACAACGAGTACGAGGAGCACGACCCGGTGTATAAGGCCTTTGGAGACACGGCCCAGCAGGAGGGCTTCCCCAAAGTGGCTGCCTCCTTCCGCAAGATCGCGGAGATCGAGCAGGCCCACGGCAACCGCTTCGGCGCCCTGGCGGACCTGCTGGAGCAGGAGAAGCTCTTTGTCTCCGACGCAGCCTGCGGCTGGATGTGCCTGAACTGCGGCTATCTCTTCGAGGGGACCGCCGCCCCCAAGACCTGCCCGGTGTGCGACCACGACCAGGGGTATTTCATCCGGCTGGAAATGGCCCCCTACGGCGGCACCGTTTTGAAGAAGTGAGGCGGCGGGCATGTCTTATGTGAATCCCAAGCTGAGGCCCCAGTTTGAATCCCTGTCCCAGGGGCTTCAGGATGAAATTTTGGCCCGGAATGTGAGCCTTCACACCCTGTACGACCTGATCGGCGTTTTGGAACAGATCGTCCGGGAGAGCGAGGTGTGAGGAACGGCGCGGGGG
>JAEXWS010000007.1 GCA_023406225.1 Bacillota bacterium
GCATCATGGAGCAGCTTCACTATCCACTGGCCGGGACCATCAAGCAGAGTTTGGAGAAACAGATGCAGCGCCAGGAGGAGCAGGCGGCTGCCATGGCTGCCGTGCAGGGCGGCGAAGGGATGACGCCCGGGACCGGGGCGCCGCCGGAGATGGAGGCCGTCATGGGCGGCGGCATTCCCGGGAGGAGTTTGTGAGGACGAAGTAAAAGCCTGACCGCACCACCGGGTGATTCGTGAATCCCATTTACGGAGAACATCGCCGGAAAACCCAGCGGAGCGGATCTGGCGGGAAGAGCCGGATGAAACGAAGCCATGCGATGCCTGCCTACAGGCAGGATGAGTATGGCGCAGTTTTTGACGGCGAGCGGGTGGAGTGGAGCGGAGTTTGTGAGGACGAAGGGAGGTGAAGAGAGTGGCGAAGGAGAACGGCTATGTGGGCCGCGTCCAGAACAGCGGAACGCAGTTTGTCAAGGCTCCAAACGGGAGCGCACCCGCCAAGAAGGGCGGAAGGCGGATCACAGGCAATGACCTGCGGACCGGGACCAAGAAGAACGGAAAGTAAAAGTCCAGCGGCGGAAGCCAAGCCATGGGAGAAAGGAATGCCTGATGGAGCAGGATGCAGTTTTTGAAGAGTTCGGGTTGAATCCGGAAGCGTACAAAACCTCCGGCGAGGACGCGGAGGGAGGAGGGGCCGCCGCTCCGGACGCCGGGGCGGGCGCGGCGGAGGAGGGCGGCGCGCCCGTTCCGGGAAGCGGGACACCGGCGGAAGAAAGCGGGGCGGCGGCGCAGGAGGAAGCAGGCGAAGAGACGCGGGACGGTCTTTTGCCCAATGCGGAAGCAAGCGAAGCGGCCCTTGCGGAGGCAAGCCGGCGGGAGAAGGCCGCCTCCGAGGCCGCGGTGCAGGCAAGGATCGATAAAATTTACGCGGACATGTTCGCTGGACAGGTAAATCCCTTTACGGGCCAGTCCATCCAGACCGAAGCGGACTTCCGCGCATACCAGCAGGAAAGGGAGCGGAGACAGGCTCTGGAGGCCAGCCGCCGGGAAGAACAGGCGCTTGAGGAGGCCGGCGTCCAGCCGGATATCCTGCGGCAGTTGGTGGACCGGCAGGTAGCCGCCCATCCGGCGGTGCAGCAGGCGCAGCAGGCCGTGATGGCGGCGGCAAGGGAACGGGCCGGTATGGTCCACCAGGCGGCGGAAGCGGCCATTGCAAAGAGCTTGCAGGCAATCGCGGCGGAGTTCCCGGAGGTCAAGACCATGGAGGATATCGCCGCCATGCCCACCGCGGGACGGTTCAACGAATTGGTGCAAAAGGGAATCCCTATGGAGGACGCCTTTTTCCTGGCAAACCGGCAGGAGATCGGTAAACGCCAGCGGGAGGCCTCCAGACAGGCGGCCATCAACGCCGCCAGGGGAAAGGACCACCTGAGCGCCGGGATCGCCGGAGCCGCCGGAGCGGAGGCTGTGGAAGTGCCCGCGGGCATGGCGGAGGCTTACCGGGAGGTCATGCCGGGAGCAACGGACGCGGAGATCCGGGCGGCATACGCCAAATATCTGAAGGACATGAAGTGACCAAATAAAAGAAAGGAGAAGCGATTTCCGCTTTTCTCGCGTCCAATCTCCGAGGAAAACCAAGGCAAAGCCTGTTTGCCGAGGAAGAGGAGGAGCAACGGAGCGTTGCGAGCTTTGGACGCAGGCCGAAGCGAGTGGAGCGGAGTTTGCGACGACGTTATGGGATTTATGCTGAACAAAATGGAGGTTGGACTGACGCCGCCCATTGAGTACCGGGCGGTAACGGCCAATGAAGACGTGGTGCTGGGCGAGGCGCTGGCGCTGTCCGCCGGGAAGCTGACCAAATGCGGCGCTACGGCCCGACCGGAATATGTGGCCGTGGGCCCCAAGGATGACGCAGGCATCGCGCCGGTGGTGCGCGTCCAGGACTATATGGAGTTTGAAACCACGCTGAGCGCGGCACCGGCGGAGGGCGTGACGCTGGCGGAGGGAACGAAGGTGACGCTGGCGGCGGACGGCCTTCAGGTGACGGCCACCACCACCTCCGGCGTGGCGGTCATTACATGGCTGGGCGGCACCGCGGCGGGAGACCCCGTGCGGGTGAGATTCTGAGATTACTTAAAAAAATAAAGAAAGGAGAAGCAATTTCCGCTTTCCACGTATCCAATCTCCTCGGCAAACCAAGGCAAAGCCTGTTTGCTGAGGAAGAGGAGGAGCAACGGAGCGTTGCGGGCTTTGGCCGCAGGCCGAAGCGAGTGGAGCGGAGTTTGCAACGACGACGTGGCTTATGTAACGGTTTCCATCGGCTCCGGGCTGGTGGACAGTATGTATGGGAACTGTCAGTTTCCCATCAAGGCATATCTGGAGAAGCGAGGAGAGGCATTTGAGCAGAACAGCCTGCTGAAAAACCTTTTCCGCATGGAGAGCTCCAAGCATTGGGCGGAACGCTACACCGGCGAGACCGCCATGGACAACTTCCAGATGGTGGGCGAGGGCGGCGCGTATCCCACCACCGGGTTCGAGGAGGCGTATCCCAAGGATATCGCCAACGAGACCTGGAAAAACCAGTTTGCCGTGACCCGGGAGCTGGTGGAGGATGGACGGATCGGCACCATGAAGCAGCGGGCAAACAAGCTCATCACCTCCTACGACCGCACCCGGGAGATGTTCGGGCGCTATCTGTATGCGGGCGGGCTGTACGGCACGGCGGTCAAAATCCCCGAGGCGGGCAAGCGCTTTGACTGTTCCACGGCGGACGGAAAGGCGCTGTTTGCAACGGATCATCCCTGCAAGGTGAAGGGCGGGGACCAGTGCAACCTGTTCAAGGGCGATCTGACGGCGGAAAACCTGGGAAAGCTGGAGACCCGGATGCAGAACATCACCGGGGACAACGGAGAACCGCTCCAGGTATCGCCGGACACCATTTGGATCCCCAACGACGCGGCCATGAAAAAGAAGGCCTTTGAGGCCATCGGCTCCGACAAGAACCCGTCCGACGCCTCAAATGCCTTCAACTACCAGTACGGCCGCTGGAACGTGCTGGTGGACCCGTATCTGAGCTGGGTAATGAAGATCCTGGGCAAGACGGATGTGCCCTGGATGCTGCTGGACAGCAAGTTCCTGGAGAACAACGACGGCGCAATCTTCCAGGACCGGGTGAAGCTGGACGTGCGGTCTGTGCTGGACGAAAACAACGACAACAATCTGTGGAAGGGCTTTGCCCGGTTCTCCGGCGGATTTGCGGACTGGCGGTTCGTGGCCGCAGGCAACATGAACAGCGGAAGCAACCTGTAAAACGAAGCGCCCGGGGGAGAGGTCTCCCGGGCGTTTTAGGAAAGCGGGCCGACATGGAATAGAGAACCGAGGCAAACCGGGGAACTGGCTGCCGAGGAGACAGGGGTGCGGAAAGGATGAAATGGAAGGACGTGAAGCTGGCGGCGCTCCAGTTGATGTTTTCCAACGACGGCGCGGTGCTGAACAGGGACGACGCCAACGAGGAGTATTTAAACGCCATGCCCGCGTCCGTCAACCAGGCGCTGAGCATGGTGACGGCGGTGGGCGTGCCCATCCTGCACAAGCTGACGGTCCGGATAGACCCGGGCGCGGCGGAGGCGGGCCTTGCGGAAGGGGTCCTCACGGTCCCGATGGCCGCCGGAGGGCTGGCGCGGGTGGATATGCGGGCGTGCTGCCCGGATTTTCGGGCGCTGGCATCCCAGGAAATCTACCGGGAGGCGGCGGACGGCTTCGGCGCGGCGGAGGACTGGCGCGTGGAGGGACAGGACGTGCTGGTGCTTCCGGCGGGGACGGACTGCACTTACACGGTGTATTACCAAGCCTATCCCACCGCCATTACGGCGGAGACAGCGGACGATTTCGAGCTGGACGTGCCCCGGGAGGCGGCGGAGCTGGCGCCGCTGTTTATCGCCTCCCAGCTTTACCGGGAGGACGATATCCAGATGTCCACGCAGATGCGCAATGAGTTCGAGGACGGCCTTGCCAAATTGAAGCTGGCCTATGAGCAGCGGCCGGCGGGCGGCGGAGGAACGGTTCGGAACACCACTGGGTGGTGGTGAGACGTAAAGAGGGAGCAAACTCCCCCTTTAGATTCCCCACCACCAGTCTTTGGACTGGTGAACGCCGCCCCAGGCGGCTGAGTCAAGGTATTTTCGCCACGTACACGCCGCGGCAAAAATAAATTAAAATTTCGCAAGAGGAGGGAACGGATGTGGGGACATTCAGCATCCCGGCGGCGGAGAACAAGTATTCCGCAAACATTGAATACTTCCGGGGCATCGACCTGCTGAACAGCCCCTCCAATGTGGATGACAGCCGAAGCCCGTCTGCCCCGAACATGATCCGGGACCAGGTGGGCAAGGTCCGAAAACGGATGGGGTACACCACCCGGGCCGCCGCGCCAAACGGCGGGAGGATCAACGGCGTTCATGTTTTGGAGGGGAAACGGCTGGTCCACGCCGGGACCACGCTGTATCTGTGGGACCCGGCATCGGGGACGGAGTGGACTTCCCTTTGCGCCGGTATGGAGGACGGCCTGTCCCGCAGCTTTACCTTTGACAAGAAACTGTATCTGCTGGACGGCGGGACATACCGGGTATTTGACGGGGAGACCGTCCAGGCGGTTTCGGAGAACGCCTATGTGCCCACCGTCATCATCGGGCGAAAGCCGGACGGCGGCGGGAACAGCTATGAGGCCCTGAATCTGCTGGGGGACGCCTGGAAAGAGTCCTTTTTAGGCGCGGAGACCGTAAAGGAATACCATTTGACAGCCAAGGACCTGAGCGCGGCGGCGGTGAAAGCCGAGATTTTGAACGCGGACGGGGACTGGGTGGAGAAGGCGGAGGTGGCCGATTTCACCGTGGACCGGACGGAGGGCATCGTGACCTTCAAAACGGCGCCGGGGGCGTCCCCCGTGAGCGGCCACGACAATGTGCGCATCACGGCCCACAAGGTCCGGGAGGGCTACGCGGACCGGATCAACCAGTGCCGGGTGTGCGCCATGTACGGCGTGGGCGGCACGGAGGACCGTGCCTTTCTCTCCGGGAACGCCTTGTTCCCGGGCTACGACTGGTATTCCGGCTTTGAGGACCCCACGTACTTCCCGGACACCCAATACACGCAGGTCAGCCGGGACGGAAGCGCCGTGGTGGGCTACGCCATCCTGGGAAACACCCTGGCGACGTTTTTGCAGGGGACGGAGAGCGGCCGGAACGCCGTGGTGCGGACCGGGAGCCTGGACGCAAAGGGCGAGGCATTGTTCCGGGTGACAAATACCCTGATCGGGGAAGCCCCGGCGGCGCCATGGAGCTTCGCGTATCTTGGAAAGGAGCCGCTGTTTTTGACCGGGCGGGGCGTATACGCCATTGCGGCGGAGGAGCTGACCGGAGAGAAGTACACCCAGGAGCGGAGCTACTACATCTCCAGCGCCCTTGCGGCCGCGGCCGGGAAGGAGACGGCGTTTGCCGCCGTCTACCGGGATTTCTACACCCTGGCCATCGGCGGGGACCTGTACCTTTTGGACGGTCAGCAAAAGACCTATGAGAAGAACAACCCTTACAGCAGCTATCAGTACGAGGCCTACTGGTGGCCGGACATCGGCGCCCGGGTCCTGTGGGTGGAGGACGGGGCGCTGTGGTTTGGAACTGCGGACGGAAAGCTGAAGGCCTTTGGGACCAATGTGGACGCGCCGGAGAGCTACAACGACGATGGGGCCGCCATCAACGCCTACTGGGAGACCAGCGACTTTGACGGGAAGTCCTTTTTCAAAAACAAGACCTTTACCGCCGTATCCGTCCGGCTGGCGGCGGCGGTTCTAACGGGGGTAAAGATATTCGCCCAGCGGCGGGGCATCTGGAGCCAGGTATTTGACGCCAGAGACCGGGCCAGGTTCTTCGACTGGGGCTATATCGATTTCGGGAAGTTCGTATTCAGCGCGGACCGGACGCCCCGGACGCTCTGCGGAAAAGTGAAGATCAAGAAGGTGGACAAGACCCGGTTCCGGCTTCAAAACAGCGAAAAGAACGAGCCGTTTGGGATTTACGCCTTCGGCCTGGAGTGGAAGGAGCCGGGGAGCAATTATAAGCGGTGAGAAAATTTTTTACAGCTCCTTCCATATCGCCGCGAAAGCGGCGTACAAGCGTTTTGCGGGAGCAAACCCTTGAAATGGCCGGGCTATGCCTGGGCATTTGAGTGAAATGCGGGGTCCCTGCGAGAACCCAGCGGAGCGGTTCTCGCGGGGGAGCGGGAGCCGGGGACAATTACAAGCGGTGAGGCGGATCGGGGAAACGGAGCCGACGCAGGAGAGGGTGATTTGATGAGCGACCTACAGAAAATTACAGAGGCGCAGATGAATGAAAAAGGCGTTTGCGCCGCGCCGGACATTTTGAACGGGTCCCCTTCGGACAATAAGGCGATCTTCGACCGGATGGTGCGGCAGTTGGTGGCCCCGGCCTATAACGCGGCGGTGGATGCGGTCAATGCGATCAACCACCAGGAGATCAGCATTGGTGAAGCGGAGGCGGCCAGAGCAGCGGCGGAGCAGGGCCGTGTATACGCAGAGTCCGGAAGGGTGACGGAAGAACAGGACCGGAGAACTGCGGAAGCCGCCAGAGCGGCGGCGGAAAAAGTCCGGACCGCCGCGGAGGATGGGCGCGCCGCCGCAGAGACCGCCAGAGCCGGAGAGGAACTGTCCCGGGCATCGGCGGAAGCTTCCAGAGAGATGGCGGAGGCCACCCGTCTTACAGCGGAGACCGCCAGGGAAGCGGCGGAGGCCGCCAGAGCGGACGAGACGGCGGGCATTGTCGCCCGGGCCGCCGTTCAGGCCGAGGCGGCGTCAGCCGCAAGAGACCGCGCGGAGACCGCCGGGACCGCCGCCGCCGGAAGTGCGGAGCAGGCGGCCTTCGATGCGCTGGAGAC
>JAEXWS010000024.1 GCA_023406225.1 Bacillota bacterium
GTCCGCGGGGTCTCCGTCGATGCAGCGGACCTCTCCATAGGCCCGCTCGCCCGCCAGGCGGCGCTTCTCCTCCTCCGTGTGGGGCCGGTGGCTGCCCAGGGCAAAGACCAGGGTGATATCCTCCGCCCGGACCCCCGCCGCATACAGCTCGTCCAGCAGCGCCGGCATCACAAGCCATGTGGGCATGGGGCGGGTGACGTCGCTGGTGACGACGGCGATCTTCTCGCCGGGGCGGACCAGCTCTCCCAGGCGCGGCGTGCCGATGGGGGCGGACAGGGCCCGGCGCACCTCCGCCTCTCCTGTGAGTTCATGGCTCACGGGATTGGGCAGCAGCACCTGCCGCACGCAGCCGTCGGGTATGGACACCTCCTGGACGCCAGAGCCGATGCCAAGCGTCAGCCGCATACGGTCCCCTCCCGTCCTGCCGCTTCCCGCAGCGCCCGCACCACGGGCAGCTCCTCCCCGGTCAAAAACCGGATGAGCGCGCCGCCGCCGGTGCAGATATAGTTGATCTGGTCCGTCTTGCCGTATTTCGCGGTGGCGGTGATGCTGTCTCCGCCGCCGACGACGGTATAGGCCGCCGTGTCGCCCAGGGCGTTCCACACCGCCCTGGTGCCAAGCTCCGTCTCCGGCTGCTCAAACACGCCCATGGGGCCGTTGACGAACACGGTCTTGGCGGCGCGGATGATCTGCTGATAAAGGCCCGCGGTCTCTCCTCCGATGTCCGTCAGGGACACGGCGGCGGGGATCGCCCCCACCTTCGCCTCCCGGCGGCCGCCGTCCTGGACGTAGGCCCCGTCGGCGGGCAGCACGACGCGGTCCCCGTGGCGGGCCAGCAGGGCCTTCGCCTGTTCGATATACGCCCCATAGCCGGAAGCCTCGATGAAGTCCAGGCTGCCCCTTCCGATCTCCCGGCCTTGGGCGGCAAGCAGGATGTTGCCCACCAGTCCGCCGGTAAGCACCTGGTCGGCGTTCCCCTTATCCAGCACGGATGCCATCATCATAAACGCGTCGGCCACCTTGGCCCCGCCCAGCACAAAGACGCAGGGACGATCCGGCTGCTCCATCAGCGACGAGACGACGCAATACTCCGTTTCAAAGAGGCGGCCCATGGCGGAGGGCAGCACCTGCTCAAACCCGCACAGGGACGGCTGGTCCCGGTGGGCCGCCGCAAAGGCGTCGCAGACGTACAGATCCGCCAGGGGCGCCAGTCTGCGCACCAGCAGGGTCTGGGCCTGCTGGGCATGGGTCAGCCGCAGGCTGCGCTCAAAGAGCGTCTGTTCCTCCGCCAGGAAGCGCACATTGTCCAGGAGCAAAATCTCGCCGTCAAGCAGCTCCCGGACGGCGGAAAGGGCCGCGGGGCCGCACACATCGGGGAGGAACCGCACCGCGCGGCCCAGCAGCTCGGAGAGCACTTTGGCATGCGGCGCGGTGGTGTAAAAGTTCTGATACTCGATGTCGCTGCCCTGGTGGGCCAGCACCACCACCCTGGCCCCGCGGTCCGAAAGCTCCCGGAGCGTTGGAACGCAGGCCCGGATGCGGGCCGTGGACCGCAGCGTTCCGGAGGCGCGGTCCACCGGCTGGTTGATATCCACGCGGCAGAGGACCGTTTTGCCCGCCACGTCAAAGTCGTCCAGCGTGTTGATACCAAATCGCATGGCGCCCTCCTTAACCCGCCCGTTCCCCGGCGGTCACATCAGCCTTCCTGGGCTGGAACAGGTCCTTGAACGCCCCGATGCGCAGATAGCGGTTGGTGGCCGCGGTGCCCTCCTCCCGGGTCAGCTGCATGCCGCAGGCCGCCCGGATGCCGTCGATGGTCTCGGGGATGGTGACGCTCTCCTGGGGGATGTGGATGGCGAACATGATATCGTCGCCGCTCTCCACGATGCTGTCCTCCCAGAGGCCGATCTCGTACAGGTCGCCCCGGGGACGGCCCAGGTCCCTGCCGTACTTGAAGAAGGAGCTGTTCCCGGCAAAGCCCTCGTCGATGGTGACGGTGCGGATGCGGGGATGGCCGCGGAACGCCTCCAGGGCCATCTCCCGGGTGATCTTGCCCTTGCCGGTGGCCGTGACCGTGATGATATGCCCGTGGGTGACGGGGGTATGGACCAGGATGCCCGTGGCGGAGACATGGGGCATGATGGTCATCAGGTCCAGGGCCTGATGGGTGGGGGCCTTTTCCATCTGCAGGGCATTGGTCAGTCCCCGGTGGTAATCGCCGGGGTCCGCCACCCGGCGGATGATGGTGATGGCCACCTTCTCAATGCCGTAGGCCCGGTCCAGGCAGTCCACAGAGCGGATCAGCCCGGTGGTGTTGCAGGAGGTGAGCTTCAGATAGTCCTGATGCACGCCCTGCTCGTAATTGGCGTAGCCGTGGAAAAACACGTCCGCCACCGTGTTCTTTTCGCCGCCCTGGAAAATGGCCTTGACGCCGGCCTTCTGGTACAGCTCCTTGTTCCTGCCGCCGATGCCTGCGGGAGAGGAATCCAGCATGATGTCCACCCGGCTCAGCAGGTCGTCAAAGGTGCCGGAAACAGGGATCCCGACCGCGTCAAAGGCGTCGCTGGTGGCCCCGGCCACCAGATACAGGTCGTAGGGCATCCCTTTTTCATACAGCGCGCGGATCGCCAGCGTGGGCGCCAGATCGGCCACGCCCACCAGCTCCATGTCCTCCTGCAGGGCCACGCCGTCCGCCAATCTCTGGCCGATCGTCCCGTATCCGGCCACGCCTACCCGAATCTTTTTCATGACTGTTCTCCTTTTTGATAATTTTTTGATTAACTATTTAGTATCTTTTAAGATTTGATAATCTGATGATAAACTCTTTATCATTTTTTTGCAACCCCTTTTTACACAAAAAAACTGTAATCTTTTTGGAAAAACGTAAATAAATGTTGAAAAGGCCCCCTCCATATTGTTATAATGATAACAATATACTTTGGAAAGCGGTGGGACGATGCGTTTGGACAGAGCCAATGAAATGGAGCAGTATGTGCTTCAGCACGGAACCGCCTCGTTGGAGGAGCTGGCCGGTCAATTTCATATTTCCCTGAATACCGTCCGCAGGGACGTGGCGGCCCTGCTCAGCCGGGGCCGCATCCGCAAGACATACGGCGGTGTGGCGGCGGTCGAAAACTCCGGCCCGGTGTCCATGTCCATCCGCGCCTCGAAAAACCGGGGGCCGAAGCAGCTCATCGGCCGTTTGGCCGCGGACCTGGTGGAGGACGGCCAGACCATCTTTCTGGATTCCGGTTCCACCGTGCTGGCCATGATCCCCTATCTGTCCGAGCGGCGAAACGTGACCATCGTCACCCACGGCCTGTGCGCCATGTACGAGGCGTCCAAATGCCCGAACCTCCGCCTGATCTCCCTGGGCGGATTGTACAGCCCGCCCACCAATTCCTTTGTGGGCATCTCCGCCCTGGAGACGCTGGACCGCATCAGCGTGGACACGGTTTTTATTGCGGCCACGGGCGTTTCTCTGGACCGGGGACTGACCAACACCACCTATTTTGAAGCGGAGATCAAGCAGCATGTGGTCCAGCGGGGGCGCAAGGTCGCTCTGCTCGCGGACCACACCAAGTTCGATTTTGTCTCCACGATCTCTTTTTATGAATTTGCAAAGCTCTCCGCCGTCGTGACGGACGTCCGCCCATCCCAGGCGTATCTGGACGCCATCGACGCCAACGGCATCCAGCTTCTCTGCGGGGAATGAGCCTGTCCGCAGGTTCACTGTGAAAAACCAGTTCTCCGGGCCGCCGCGGCCCTGCAAAAAAGCTCCGCCCATCTGGGCGGAGCTTTTTTCCTTTACCTTGTCTGCTTCAAATATGCCTGCACATGCTCCAGCGGAATGTCCATCCGGCGGGCGACGCCCTCTTCGTTCAATCCGCTGTCGAAAAACCTTCTGCACACCTTGGCGAGCGGCTCCGCCACCTCGACGACGTGCCGGTCCGGATCGTAGAGCCGCACCGCCCGCTGGCCCCAGCGGTGCTCCAGGGGCGGATGGACCAGCTCCACGCGCCGCTCCTTCAGCGTCTTCAAAAAGGCGTCGTAGTCCTCCTCTTCAAAGTATATCTCCGCGTCATCGCCGCCAAAAGCCACGTCCGACGCGTCTTTTCCCAGAAATTCCGCCCAGCTCTCCAGCGTCTGGAGGGACAGTCCTCCGGTCAGGACCACATTCGCGCCGTAATCAGCCTCCACCTCCAGGCCCAGGACCTCCCGGTAAAACCGCTTGGATTGCTCCTGGTCCCGCACCGCAAACAGCGGGCTTCCCATCTTCATCCCATCACGCTCCCAATTTCTCTTTGATCGCTTCCCAAAGCTCCACAGATTTGAATTTCAGCACATAGCCCTGGTTCTCCTCCGTGATGAAGCCCACCTGATCCTCGCTCAGGCCCGCCGCCATGGCGGTTTGGGCCAGGTCGGAGGAGGCCGCCGTGCAAAGGGGCGGGAACACCACGCACCACCAGTTCCGGCCCGCTCCCGCCCCGATGACGATGCGCAGGGCCAGATAGTCCCCGGCGGGCAGGGTAAAGCCGTCGTACTCCTTGGTGGGGAAGGCGGTATCCGTCAGCTCGGCGGTGACGGCGTAATCGTAACCCTCCGCCGCGATTTCCTCTGCGGCGATGCGCTCCAGCTCCAAAAGCTGGCCCCGGAGGCGGGCCTCCGCATCCCTCCGGTCCCCGGACTGCTCCAATATCTCCGTGGCCCGCTCCAAGATTTTGTCCCGGACCCGCAGCTTCAGCGCCTGGTCCTCCTCAGAGTCGGAGTTCGCCAGCACGTGGAGCCGCACTACTTTCTCCGCCAGGGCGTCCTGGCTCCGCAGAGACACGGCCCCGGTGAGCAGGAACACGCCCAGCCCCGCCAGCAGCACGATCTCCACGATCCGCAGTTTATAAGAAGGTTTTTTGACCGTTTTCATGATGATCTCCGTCCTTTTTTATGTAGCCTCCCAGGAGGCCGTTTCCAAAAGTCTGGACGGAAATATTTGGTTTTATACCGGTCTTGCCTGAAAAATCTTGGAATACCGCCCCCGCAGGACCTCTTCCGCACAGTTTACCTGGGCTTCCCGCTGGAACAGGCCGAACACCGTGGGGCCGGAACCGGTCATGGCGGCGTTCAGCGCTCCGCAGCGCAGCATGGCTTCCTTGATATACCGGACGTCCCGGGCCTCCTCCGCCGTCAAAACCTCCTCGAACACGTTGCGCATCTCCTTTGCCGCGCCCTCCAGGTCCCCGCGCTCCAGCGCCCGGAGCATGGCGGGCAGGTCTGGCCGCCGCCTCAGCGCGTCCACCCGCACGCGCCCGAAAAGGGCCGGCGTAGGAAGATCGAAGTCCGGCTTGCAGATGAGGACGCGGCACTCCGGCAGCGGCGGCAGCGACGTCAGCGCCTCTCCCCTGCCCTCGGCCAGGGCCGTGCCGCCGCCCACGCAGAAGGGCACGTCGCTGCCGACGGCCGCGCCGATGCGGCGGAGCTCCTCCTCCGGCAGTTCCGGCGCGTACAGCGCCCGCAGGCCCCGCAGCAGGGCCGCCACGTCGGCGCTGCCGCCGCCCATGCCCGCGTATGCCGGGATATGCTTTTCAAGATGGACCGAAAGTCCGGGCGCGGGACGGCTCAGCGCCGCGAAAAACGCCTCCGCCGCCCGCTGTTCCATGGTGATCCGCCCCGCCGGGAGAACGATCCCCTCAGCTTCCAGGCAAAAGCCCGCCGCCGTCTCCCGGACGGCCACCTTATCGCACAGGGACACCGTCTGCATCACCATGCGCAGATCATGGTAGCCGTCCGGGCGGCGGCCCAGGATGTCCAGGGCCAGATTCAGTTTTGCCGGAGCGCTGCAAGTGATGGTCTTCATAACGATCCTCTCTGTCAAAAGCCCTGTTCCTTTAGTTCCCCAACCAGCCGGACGTAAAACGCCCTGGCGGAAAAATGCGCCAGGTCCCGCTTCCGGCTGTCCACCACGTCCTGATGGGACACCCGCTCCAAAATCCCCCGGTCCGTGCCCCAGACCGCGGAGGCGGGCGAAACCAGCCCGTCCGTGACGCCGTCCGCCCGGCAAAACCACATCTGCAGCCGGGCGAGGATCCCCTCGCCCCCGGGTTCTCCCAGGGCCGCGCCGTAGCTTTGATAATACACCAGGGGGCTGTCGGGCGTGTCCCTGTTGAACCGCTCCATAGCCTCTGGGGCCAGCTCTTCCAGGACGGTCCGGAAATCCGGCCGGCGGTCCCCGATGATCCGCCAGCAGCCGTTCATCCACGGGGCCGCCGCTTTGCAAAGCAGCCGTCTCCCGGCCCATACGGCCGCTGTTTTTGAGCCTCTGTGGGGCGTGCAGACCGTGGTGAGGGAGGCGACGCGCTCCGCCATCCCCAGGGTGGTGATGAGGCAGCGGGCCTCCAGGCCGCCCTTTGAATGGGCGATGATATTGACCTTGCCGCAGTCCTCCTCTTCCAGGATGCGGTCCAGCCGCTCCCCCAGGACCCGCGCGTTCTCCTCCACCGTCCCCCAGGCGTCCTGTCCGCCCAGGTATACGCGGGCGCCGTGGTCCGCCAGCGTCTCCGGGACGCGGCCCCAGTAAAGCAGGGGCCTGGTATCCCGGCAGTTCAGGCCATGCACCAGCAGGATCGGATATCGGGTATTGCAGTCTGTCATCCTGTCTCTCCATCATCTTTGATTTCGTACAGCATTATACCACGCCGTTTCCCCCAGGGAAAGCCAAAGGCCGCGGAAACTTTCCGCGGCCTTTGGCTCGGCAGGCGGACGCTCAGAAAGCGTCCCCCCTGCTCCGGAAGTTGTGGATGGTCTCAACGATAAAATAGACGACGCTGACGCTCAGCAGGAACACGGCGGGCAGGACCAGCAGCGAAAAGAAGATCAGGTTCCCACCCAGGTACACAGCAGACTGAAACAATGCCAGCATACCGCTCTCCCTCTTTCTAGCATGGGCGTTTCGCCCAAGTCCGCTCTCTCGTTTCCACCTTCCTTTGGTTAAATTGTAGCACATCCGTTATGAAATGAAAAGCCCCCGGGCCAAAAATTTTTCGGTCCGGGGGCCTTCGCTCATTTGATCTTCCGCGCCTCCACATAGTACCGCTTATCCTGGGCGTGACCCATGGAGAAGGTCTTGCGGGGCAGAACGCCGTCGGCCATGACGGTTTTAAAGAGCTGCTCCTTGCCCATGGCGGGGAGCAGGAAGCCCATATTGCCCTCCTTGGACCCCAGTTCCTTCGTCACGGCGTCGCCGTGGATATAGTCCACCTCGCCGCCATGGCTCTTGAGGTACTCATCCAGGAACGTCTGCAGCGTGCCCACGGCCAGCTGCATCTTCGGGTCGGGGACGGTCATGAAGCCGTCGTGGCCCTGCCAGACCACTTCGATGGTGTGGCCCTCGCCCCGGCCCTCGTGGGCGGCGGGATAGGCGGCGCGGAAGGCGGCCATGACCCCGGCGGGGTCCACGTTGAAAAGGACCCGGTGGATGGGCTCGAAACCCAGGGCGTCGTCGTGGTTGTTCACCACCTCCACCAGGGCGTACCGGGCGGGGAGATCCGCCCACTCGCTCTCGGGGGTGACTTTCTTCAAATTCTCATAGCACTGCTTGGCGGTGGCCAGGGAGTGGTTGCCGTCGCCCACGGCGAACAG
>JAEXWS010000035.1 GCA_023406225.1 Bacillota bacterium
TACCTTACGCCGAGATGAAGCCGCAGCGGCCTTGCACGCAAACGGTGGGATTTGTGGGCTTTGGGCGGATTGCCCGTCAGGCTGCGCAAAAGCTGCATACGGCGTTTGAAATGAATGTGATCTGCTATGATCCTTTTCTTACTGCGGAGGAGATCGCCGCAGACGGTGGACGGAAGGTGGAGTTGGAGACATTGATGCGGGAATCCGATTTTATCTCCATCAATGTTTCACTGCTGCCCACAACGCGGAATCTCATCGGAGCCAGAGAACTTGCGCTGATGAAGCCCTCGGCCTTTTTGATCAACTGCTCCAGAGGCGGCATCGTGGATGAAGATGCCCTGCTGGAAATGCTGGAGAGTAAGCGGATCGCCGGTGCGGGACTGGATACTTTCGTGCAGGAGCCGCTTCCCAAAGAGAGTCCCTTCTGCAAGCTGGACAACGTGATCCTGACGCCGCATGCCGCTTGGTATACCGTGGACGCCATGCGGGAGGTGCAGGGCGTTGCCGCTCAGCAGGTGGCGCTGGTGCTGACTGGCCGGGAGCCGACCCGCTGCGTAAATTATGAAGCGGTCAGGAAATATAGAAAATAAGGAGAGCCCACGATGGAAAGAGGAAAAATGAAAACCATGGACGGCAACGAGGCCTGCGCGAGCGTCGCCTATCAGTTCACGGAGGTAGCGGGAATCTATCCCATCACGCCGTCGTCCCCTATGGCGGAGCTGACGGATGAGTGGGCGGCGGCAGGCCGGAAGAACATGTTCGGCCAGCCGGTCAGCCTGGTGGAAATGCAGTCTGAGGCAGGCGCCATCGGCGCGGTCCATGGCGCGCTGGAATCCGGCGCCTTGGCCACCACGTTTACCTCCTCCCAAGGACTGATGCTGATGATTCCGTGCCTGCATATCATCGCCGGACACCGGCACCCGGGCGTGATGCATGTGGCGGCCCGCAGCGTGGGCACCCATGCCAATTCGATTTTTGGGGATCACCAGGATGTGATGGATTGCCGGGCTACGGGAGTTGGCATGTTCTCCACCGGCAGCGTTCAGGAGGTGATGGATCTCGCCGCGGTGGCGCATTTGGCCGCCATCAAAACCGATATCCCCTTTATCCACTTCTTCGACGGATTTCGGACCTCCCACGAGCTTCAAAAGATCGAGGTCATCGACTTGGACGCGGTAACGAAACTGGTGGACCGGGATGCGCTGGAGGCATGGCGGGCCAGTGCGATGAACCCGGACCATCCGGTGATCCGGACCACGGTTCAAGGACCTGATGTTTACTTTCAGAACGCCGAGGCAAACAATCCCCAGTATGACGCCCTGCCGAACGTGGTGGAGGGATATCTCAAGGAACTCAGCCGGATCACCGGTCGGGAATATCATCTGTTTGATTACTACGGCGCGCCGGATGCGGAACGAGTCATCGTGGCGATGGGCTCTGTCAGCGAGACCGCGCGGGAGGTCGTGGACTACCTGACCGCTCGGGGCGAAAAGGTGGGCTATCTCCAGATCCATCTGTACCGTCCGTTTTCTGCGGCCCATTTCCTGCAAGCTCTGCCTCCCACGGTGAAAAAGCTCTCTGTGCTGGACCGTTCCCGAGAGCCGGGGAGCTTGGGGGAGCCGGTTTATCTGGATGTGGTGGCGGCCTATGCAAACAGGAAAGATGCCCCTGTCATCTATGGCGGACGCTACGGACTCAGTTCCAAGGATGTGGATCCGGCGCAAATCAAGGCTGTGTTCGATAACATGGCCGCAGAAACGCCAAAGACACGGTTCACCATTGGCATTGTGGACGATGTGACGCACCTATCCCTGGATTCCAGCGCTCCCCTCAAAACAGATTCAGAGAGCACGATTTCCTGTAAGTTTTGGGGTTTGGGCGGGGATGGCACCGTGGGCGCCAACAAAAACTCCGCCAAAATCATCGGCGATCACACAGAGATGTATACCCAGGCCTATTTTGAGTACGACACAAAGAAGTCTTTTGGCATCACCAAGTCCCATCTGCGGTTCAGCCATACGCCTATCCGTTCTACATATCTTGTAAAAAAGAACGCAGACTTCATCGCCTGCCACAACCAGTCCTATCTGGATAAGTACGATATGATCCACGAACTGAAGCCCGGCGGCACGTTCCTGCTGAACTGCGCCTGGACGGAAGCGGAGCTGGAGGAGCGTGTGCCCGCCAAGGTGAAGCGTTACATGGCGGAAAACGACGTCCGGTTCTACATCGTGGACGCCAACCGCATCGCCAACGACTTGGGCTTAGGCGATAAATCCAGCATGATCTTGCAGGCGGCTTTCTTCAATCTGGCAAAGGTGATCCCGGTGGAGGACGCCGTGGGATATATGAAGGAAGCAGCCAAAAAGACCTTTGCAAAAAAAGGTGAAAAGATTGTAAATATGAATCTGGCCGCCGTGGATGCGGGCATCCACAGTCCAATCCGGGTCCGGATCCCGGATGCCTGGAAGCATGCCGGGGACCCGGAAAAAGACCTGAACGGTCTGCCGAAAATGATTCGGGAGATCGTCATGCCCATCAACGCCCAACGGGGCGACGATCTTCCTGTGAGTGCGTTTGTTGGACATGAGGGCGGCACGTTCAGTATGGGTACCTCCGTCTATGAGAAGAGAGGGATCGCAACGCACATCCCGGTATGGGACCCCCGGAAATGCATCCAGTGCAACCGCTGCGCCTATGTCTGTCCGCATGCCGCTATCCGTCCCTATCTGCTGGATGAGGCGGAGACGGCCAATGCGCCGGAGGGATTTCAGACGCTTCCTGCGACCGGTGCCAAAGCGTATCGCTTCACGCTGCAGGTCAGTACGCTGGACTGCACCGGGTGCGGGAGCTGCGCGGCCTCCTGCCCGGCCAAGGAACCGGCGCTGACCATGACGCCGGCGGCCGGACTGCTGGAAAAGACGGATAATTGGCAATATGCCCTGACGGTATCTGACAAGGGAGATGTGTTTAAACCCGAGACAGTGAAGGGCAGTCAGTTCCGGCTGCCGCTGCTGGAATTTTCCGGCGCCTGCGCGGGCTGCGGCCAGACGCCCTACGCCAAGCTGATCACCCAGCTTTACGGCGACAAGGCCTACTGGGTCAATGCCATCGGCTGTTCCATGGCATGGAGCGCTGCAATGCCCTCCTTCCCGTACACGACGAATCCGCAGGGAAAGGGCCCCAGTTATGTCTGTTCGCTGTTTGAAAATCAGGCGGAGTGCGGCTTGGGTATGGCCATCGGTGTACGGCAGCGCCGTCAGGAGGTTCGGATCCAGGCGAAAAAGCTGGCGGAGCTGGTCCCGGATACGCCGCTGGAGCGCGCCATTTGGGATTGGCTGGAACACTTTGACGAGCTGCGTGGCTGCGATGCTCCCAGCCAGGCTCTGGAGGAGGCGCTGGCCTGCGCGGATTTGAGCGGACAGGCCAAGGAGCTGGCGGAGGAGATGCTGCGCCACCGGGATCACTTTACCAAGAAGGTCCTTTGGATGTTCGGCGGAGACGGCTGGGCCTATGATATCGGATTTGGCGGACTGGATCATGTGATCGCGTCCGGCGAGGATGTGAACATCTTTGTGGTGGATACCCAGGTCTACTCCAACACCGGCGGTCAGGCATCCAAGGCGACGCCGCTGGGGGCCTCCGCCAAGTTCGCGGCGGCGGGTAAGCGGACCCAGCGCAAGGATCTGGGGCGGCAGATGATGACATACGGCGATGTATATGTGGCGCAGGTAGCCATGGGTGCGGATCCCAACCAACTGGTGAAAGCTGTATCCGAGGCCGTGGCCTATCCGGGCCCCTCTATCGTCATCGCCTATACGCCCTGTATTGCCCACGGCATCCGCAGCGGCATGAGCTGTGTCCAGGAGGAGATGAAGAAGGCCGTGGAATCCGGCTTCTGGACGCTTTACCGTTACAATCCTCTGGAGAAGGAACATCCGCTTACGATCGACTCCAGGGAGCCGACTGGAGATTATAGGGATTTCCTGCGTGGCGAGACACGCTTTGCCGCCTTGGAGGCCAGGTTCCCGGAGGTGGCGCAGCAGTTGTTCGATCAGGCGGAGCAGACTGTGAAGGAGCGGTATGCGGAGTTTTTAAAGCTGGAAGATTGCATGAAACGCTGAACGGCGCCTGCACTTGACCGCTTTGAAAAATAAACTATATAGAATTAGGAGGAACAGACATGAAAACGAAGAAGGTTCTCAGCGCGATCCTGGCACTGACCATGGTCTTGGCACTGCTCTCCGGCTGTGGGGGCGACCCAGCGGCAAAGGAACCCGCTGCGAACGGTTCCGAATCCCCAAAGACGGGAAACGACTATCCCAATCGCTCTATAACGCTGGTGGTTCCCTTTGATGCAGGCGGGGCCACGGATCTGATCGCCCGTGCCATGCAGCCGAAGATGGAGGAGTATCTGGGTACCACCATCGCGGTGCAGAATATGTCAGGCGGAAGCACGGCCGTCGGAAATCAATTTGTGTTGGATGCTGATCCCGACGGTTATACACTGGTGTTCCAGGCAACAGAAATCGCCAATATCTGGACAATGAATCAAAGTGACATCACATACCGTGACTTCTCCTATGTGGGTATGGCCGCCGCAGTGCCCGGCATTCTGGTGGTTCATCCCGACTCGCCCCTTAATACACTTGAAGACTTGGCGGCGGCGATCAAGAATGAGCAGCTGACAGTGGGTGTCTGCGGTGGAGGATGTGCCTGGACGTTGACGATGGGCCTGTTCGTGGACAGCGTGGGAGGAATTTCTCCTGAGTACATTGCGATGGGAAGCGGCAAGAACGCCGCGATCGCTGCTATGAAAGGCGAAGTTGACGTGGGTTCCTGCGGGATTCCAGAAGTTATTGAACTGCTGCAGGGCGGCGAGTTGAAGGCACTGGGCGGCTTTACCGCGGAAGATGTGGAGATCGAGGGTTATGGTACGGTTTCCTCTATTGCCAAGACCTGCCCTGATTTGGCGGGCTTCCTGCCATATGGCGGATTTGTTGGTATGGCGGCGCCAAACGACGTACCCCAGGAAATCGTGGACAAGCTCTGTGAGGCGTTTGCCTATGCCTGGGAGGATGCGGAGTTCCAGAATTATCTGGAGAGCAGCTATTTCGTACCTCTGGGTACTACAGGAAAAGATGCCCAGGAGTATGTCGCTATGCGTGAATCCCTGAATGCCTCGCTGTTGTGGGATCTGGGGATCGGCCAACGCGACCCGGCAGAAAAGGGCATCAAGCACTATTGATTCTCCCTGCCCCAACGGGTAATTGTGCGGAAGACATTGGCTGTTTCATTGACTGGACGGATCTCCGGCGCTGCGGGCTCACTTGCGGCGCCGGAGACGCCGTACGAACTCTGCGCCTGCAATGCGTTTTGTAAGGAGACACATCATGAGAAAATCGATCGTCATATTTGAAACGGTGGTGGCGGGAGCATCCGTCGTGCTGTGGAGCATTATGTTGATACTGTCCTTAAATATCACTTATCCCACGAACATGAGATTTTTGACCGGCGGTGGTGCGTTTCCGTTCCTCCTCTGTGCAATCCTCATTGTTCTTAACCTCATATGGATTATCAACAACATCCCGCTTCTTCGCAACGGGACGGATACACCCGCTGAGCCGCCTCTGTTGACCTATCTTTTTGGAACAAAGCGGCAGTTCCGCCGGTTGCTGCTGATTGCCCTGCTGGTCCTGCTATATGTGTTCGCGCTGATCCCGTTGGCGGGGATGATTCACCCCACTTATGGATTTGCCATTGCCACTTTGATCTATCTTGTCGTTTCTATCAAAATGTTCGGGAATCTGAATTGGCCCAAGACTTTGTTGGTCAGTGCCGCTGCCACCGGTTTGGTATTCTTTGCCATGAATAATATGCTGATGCTTCCGATGCCGAAATAAGGAGGAACTATCCATTATGAGTGTAGATATCATTGATCTGTCCTCCCTGTTTAATATTGATACGATTTTGTTCATTTTAATCGGGACGTTTGCGGGCATCGTTATCGGAGCGCTTCCGGGACTGACTGCAACCATGGCGGTTTCCCTCATGGTGTCTCTGACCTACGGGATGGAGGCGCGGAATGCGCTGGCCATCCTGATCGCTCTGTATCTGGGCGGCATTTACGGAGGCTCTCGTTCCGCGATTTTGCTGAATGTGCCGGGCACGCCCTCCTCCGCTGCCACCGCATTGGAGGGCTTTCCGCTGACGCAGCGGGGCGAGGGATCAAAGACGGGCATTGTGGCCACCACCTTTTCTGCGGTCGGGGCGCTGGTGGGTCTGGTTTTTCTGGCCTGCGCCACCAATGCCATTGCCCGGTTTGCTTTGAAATTTGGAAGCTGGGAATATTTCTGGCTGGCGATGTTTGGCATTCTTATCTCTGGAAATATTGCGGGCGCCAAACCTTATAAAGGTTTTATTGCCGGTATGATGGGATTGTTTTTCTCTACGATCGGCATGGATCCGCTTCACGGCGCACTGCGTTTCACTTTTGGTTCCACCAATTTGCTGGCGGGTATCAATTTGGTCCCGGCTATGATCGGCCTGTTCGGCCTTGCGGAGGTGTTTTGCTCCATTGCCGACCCTGATTCCCATCTGATTCAGGGCGCTGAAAAGAAAGAGACGTTCCACGATTTGATGAGAGAAGTAAAGGAGAGCTTTGTGATGCTGAAACAGCATTTCCGCTTGTTCCTGACTTCCAGTGTCATTGGCACTTTGATCGGCGCCCTGCCCGGTGTGGGGCCGGATATTGCGTCCTGGGTTTCCTATGACGCGGCCAAGCGGTCCAGTAAACACAAGGAACTGTTCGGCCACGGCAGCTATGAAGGCGTGATCGCCTCTGAAACCGCCAACAATGCGGCTACCAGCGGCGTATTTATTCCATTGCTGACACTTGGGATCCCGGGCTGTTCCGTTTCAGCAATTATTCTGGGCGCCATCCAGCTCCATGGATATCGTCCCGGCCCCACATTCTTTTTTGAAAGCCCTAACTTCGTATATTTCGTTTGCGGCGCGCTGCTGATTGTGAACGTTGTGATGTGGTTTGAGGGGATCGCTCTGACGCCCATCATCACCAAGGTCTTGAAGGCCAATACAGGCGTTATCATGTCTATTGTGGTTGTGTTCACCGTGGTTGGGTCCTATGCCATCAATGTTCGGGCATTTGATATCAAGGTGATGGTGGCCTTTGGTTTCCTGGGCTATTTCCTGCGTAAACTGAACATTCCATCTGCGCCCATGGCGCTTGGCATCATCCTGGGAGGTATGGCGGACACCAACTTCCGGCGGGGCGTTCTGGCTGGGAAATATAACTTTGCTCCCTTCTTCACACGCCCCATCTCCGCAGTTCTTGTGATATGCTTGGTTTTGGTTTTGATTTGGCCGCTGATTCGCAAGATGCGCGAGAGAAGGCATCCCGGTGGGAACTGACGGTGCGGTTTGCAAAGGTCATATGAAAGGCGGACGATATGCAATCAATTTTTTTCCCTCCGATTGATGTGAAGATCGAGGGGATGGAACGTGTGCGGATCCCGCGTATGGCACGGATACGCCAGCTTTTTGACGCATCTTGCATAGAGAATGTCCAGACGGTGCTGCGTGCGGAGCTGGAGCAAAAGACGGTTGGCTGCGAAAATCTGGCGGGCAAGCGCGTGGCGGTTACCGTGGGAAGCCGTGGAATTCCCCATTTGGAGAAAATCGTTCGAACGACGGTGGACTGGCTGAAGGAGAGAGGCGCACAGCCGTTTCTTGTTCCTGCTATGGGGAGCCATGGGAATGCCACTGCCGAAGGACAGCTGGAAATCGTAAAGAGCTACGGCATCACGGAGGAATCTATGGGCGTACCCATCTTATCCAGCATGGATGTGGTTTGGCTGGGGTCGCTGGACGATGGTACGCCGATTTATTGTGACCGCTGCGCTGCAGAGGCGGACGGATTGGTGCTGCTTAACAAGATCAAGCCACATACGGATTTCAAGGGTACGCACGAAAGCGGTCTTGCAAAAATGATGGCAATTGGACTTGGCAATCACAAGGGCGCGTCAATGTTTCACATGATGGGCATGGACACCTTCCCGGAACGCCTGCCTAAGGTGGCGGAGATTTTTTTGAAAACTCTCCCGGTCCTTTTTGGGATCGGCGTGGTGCAAAATGCCTACGATCATCTCTGCGTAGTGGAAGTGGTTCCGGCGGCAGGTCTGTTGGAACGGGAAGCGGAACTGCTGGAAATCGCCAAAAGCCGGATGGGGAAATTCAAGTTCGATGACATTGATGTTCTGATTGTGGACGAAATCGGTAAGAATATCAGCGGCGCCGGCTTAGACCCAAACATTGTGGGACGAAATTTTTCGCGAAATCTCAACGGTGTCCTGCGGTTAAAAAAGTTGTTTATCCGTGGACTGACGGAGGAAACCCACCATATCGGTATCGGCATCTCCTTAGCGGATATCACAACGCGGCGATGCCTGAATTCTATTGATTTTTCGGCGGTATGGGCAAATGCTGTGACTGCAACGGTCATCCAGGCGGGAGCCATTCCCATGTACACGGAAAATGACCGGGATGCACTGTTGCTGGCTATCCGTACCTGCAATGGAATTGATTTTGACCGAGCCAGAGTTGTTCGGATCAAAAATACGTTAGAGCTGACGGAATTTGAAGTATCCGAGGCGCTTTTGGACGAACTGCGGGGACGGAGCGATATTCAAATCCTGTGTGAACCGCAGGAAATGCGCTTCGACACAGATGGTTTTTTCATGGAGAGCGCGGAAATAGAAAATTAGGAGGCGATCAGCCAATGTCCATCTCCTGTGATGCCGTAGGAAGAGTGAATAATGCCGTAGTCTCATATCATTGGAATGAGGTCGTTGACCGGCTGGTTCATTTTCTGCGAATCAAGCAAACACCTGTTGGCATTCAATATTTTGAGACAAAAGAAGAAATCCTGCAGATTCCGAAGGTGCGGATTCCAAGCCGTCATATCGCGCCGTGCACCACGATATCTCAGGCGGTCCAGTTTAACTGGACGGTGGCTTGCTTGGCGGAGACGGTCCATATCAACTACTGCCGGGGTATTCATGGCATGTTTCAGCGAGACGAAAAATGGCATTCTGGGAAAATTTTCGACAAGGTTTATTATGAAGAGCTTTGTGATGCCAAATCTCATCACGATGCCTTGAGTTGCCTGCCTGCGAAGTATGCCGGGTTTGTGGCCAGCCCCCTGGTGAGCGGACGGCTCCAGGAACCCGACGCCTGTATCCTTTATACCGATTCCGCACAGGCGTTTATGCTTCTTGCGGGCTGGCAGTATTATGGCTATGAGAAACTGGAATTTACTTTTGTGGGAGAGTCCACCTGCTCGGATTCGTGGGTCAGTACGATTCTGACCGGAAAACCAAAGGTTTCCATCCCAAGTTTTGCGGATCGCAAATTTGGAGGATTAAAGGATGAGGAACTGGTGATCTCCATGAAGCCGGCTGATTTGAAACGGGCGGTGGACGGCGTGGAACAACTGTACAAAAACGGCTTGAGGTATCCCGTTGCACCATATTCTCTCACTACGGATATGATCGACGGTTTACCGAAAAGCTATTTGGAGTTTTAACGGCGTCTCGTTTGCGAAAAGCCCTGCATGGTAATCATGTGGGGCTTTTTTGCGCTTTGCGGTCAGCTGATGGCGAACCGAATAGGCGGCTGAAACCGGAATTGTTTTGTTTTTTAGGAGGGAGATTGGATTGAAATTCTCTGTTTTGCATAAAAACGGGCGCCGAAAGTTTGCCAGACCAACGAAGGGGATTCCTGAAAACTGCATTGCTTTTTGCCGCTGAATTGTCTATGCTTTTCATAGAGAGGATATTCGTCCCGCGGACCGCGACGGCGGCCGGAAAATACAAAGGAGTGAGGACCCCCCATGAGCAGACTGGATATCAAAACTCCAAGCCAGGCCCAGGCGGTGGTGGACCAGCTGTACCGCGGTATGGAACAGCGGATCGCCTCCAGCCCTCCGGGCCTGTGCCCCATCGACATGGCGCTGAACTTCCTCAACCTCTGCCACGCACAGACCTGCGGCAAGTGCGTGCCCTGCCGCATCGGCCTGGGACAGCTTTCCAACATGCTCCGGGAGGTGCTGGACGGCGAGCCCGACATCCGCATCCTCCACCGCATCCGCCGGACCGCCCAGACGGTGGTGGACACCGCGGACTGCGCCATCGGCATCAACGCCGCCCAGCTCGTTTTGATGGGGCTGGACGGCTTTTGGGACGACTATGAGGAGCACATCCTCCGCCACCGGTGCCTGGGCAGTTTGAAAAACCCCGTGCCCTGCGTGGCGTTGTGCCCCGCGGGCGTGGACATCCCCGGTTACATCGCCCTGGTCCGGGAGGGGCGGTACGCCGACGCGGTGCGGCTCATCCGGAAGGACAATCCCTTCCCCGTGGCCTGCGCCTACATCTGCGAGCACCCCTGCGAGGCCCGCTGCCGCCGCCGGATGGTGGACGACGCGGTGAATATCCGGGCGCTGAAGCGCTACGCCGTGGACAACGCGGGCGACGTGCCCCAGCCCGATTGCGCCCCGCCCACAGGCAAGCGGGTGGCAGTCATCGGCGGCGGGCCCGGCGGCCTCTCCGCCGCGTATTACCTGGCGCTGATGGGCCACCAGGTGACGCTGTTTGAAAAGCGCCGGGCCTTGGGCGGCATGCTGCGCTACGGCATCCCGGACTACCGCTTCCCCCGCAAGCTCCTGGAGGAGGAGATCGCCTCCATCCTGTCCTTGGGCATCGAGGTACATACCCGCGTGAACGTGGGGACTGACGTGATGCTGGACCGGCTCAAGGAGGACTATGACGGCATCTACCTCTCCATCGGCGCCCACATCGACAAAAAGACGGGCATCGAAGGGGAGAACAGCCGGGGCGTGATCTCCGCCGTGGAGATGCTCCGGGGCATCGGCGACGGAGAGCACCCGGACTTCACCGGACAGCGCGTGGTGGTCATCGGCGGCGGCAACGTGGCCATGGACGTGACCCGCAGCGCCATCCGCCTGGGGGCCGAAAAGGTCACCTGCGTCTACCGCCGCCGCAAGGAGGACATGACCGCCCAGCCCGAGGAGGTGGAGGGCGCGGAGGCCGAGGGCGCGGAGCTTTTGACCCTTCAGGCGCCCCTGCGCATTGAAAGCGGAGAGAACGGAGCCGTCACGGCGCTGTGGACCCAGCCCCAGATCATCGGGGAGATGGACAAGCAGGGCCGCCCCCGCCCCGGCACCGCCGGCGTGCCGCCCCGCCGCATCCCGGCGGACGTGATCATCGTGGCCATCGGCCAGGGCGTGGAGACCCTGGGCTTCGAGCAGTCCGGCGTGTACATCCAGCGGGGCGGCACGCTGCTCGCGGGCGCGGACACGAAGCTGCCGGACCTGCCGGGCATGTTCGCCGGCGGAGACTGCGTCACCGGCCCCGCCACGGTCATCCGGGCCATTGCCGCGGGCAAGGCCGCCGCGGCCAATATCGACGAGTATCTGGGCTTCCACCACGAGATCACCGTCGGCGTGGAGGTCCCCGCTCCCCGGTTTGCCGATCTGAAGCCCCGGGGCCGGGTCAACACCACGGAGCGGGACCCCGCCGCCCGCAAAAACGACTTCACCTGCATCGAGTGCGGCTTGACGGACGAGGAGGCGGGACAGGAATCCTCCCGCTGCCTCCGGTGCGACCACTTCGGCTACGGAGTCTTTAAGGGAGGACGTGTGGAAAAATGGTAAACGCTTCGATCAATGGCCGCCCCGTCTCCGTGGAGGAGGGCGTCACCATCCTGGACGCCGCCCAGGCGGCGGGCTTCCCCATTCCCCATCTGTGCTATTTGAAGGATATCAACGAGATCGCCGCCTGCCGGCTGTGCGTGGTGGAGATCGAGGGGATCGAGCGGCTGGTCACCGCCTGCGACAACGAGGTGCTGGAGGGCATGGTCATCCGCACCAACAGCCCCCGGGTCCGCAGCGCCCGGCGGACCAATTTGCGCCTGATCCTCAGCCAGCACGACACGAGCTGCACCACCTGCATCCGCAGCGGGAACTGCGAGCTCCAGACCATGGCCCATGAGCTGAACATCCACTACCAGCCCTACGACGTGCGCCCGGAGCGGTCCGTGGTGGACCTGGACGCGCCGCTGGTCCGGGAGGCGGGGAAGTGCATCAAGTGCATGCGCTGCGTGCAGGTGTGCGACAAGATCCAGGATATGCACATCTGGGACGTGGCGGGCACCGGCTCCCGTACCACGGTGGACGCCTCCGGCAACCGCCTGCTCAAGGACACGGACTGCACCTTCTGCGGCCAGTGTGTCACCCACTGCCCCACCGGGGCCCTCACCGCCCGGGACGACACCGGCGGGGTGTTCCGCGCCCTGGCGGACCCGGAGATGGTCACGGTCGTCCAGGTGGCGCCCGCCGTGCGGGCGGCCTGGGCGGAGGCCTTCGGCCTGAGCCCGGAGCTGGCCACCACCGGGCGGATGGTGGCCGCCATGCGCCGGGTGGGCTTCGATTACATCTTCGACACCAATTTCGCCGCGGACCTCACCATTATGGAGGAGGGCAGCGAGTTCCTCCGGCGGTTCGCCCACCGGGACGAGTACGCCTGGCCCATGTTCACCTCCTGCTGTCCGGGCTGGGTGCGGTTCCTGAAATCCCAGTTCCCCAGCTATACGCAAAATCTCTCCACCGCCAAATCCCCCCAGCAGATGTTCGGGGCGGTGGCCAAGAGCTACTTCGCGGAAAAGAAGGGCATCGACCCCCACAAGATCTTTGTGGTGTCCGTGATGCCCTGCATCTCCAAGAAGGCGGAGAGCGAGCTGCCCACCATGAAGGACGCCTGCGGCGACCCGGACGTGGACGCGGTGCTGACCACCCGGGAGCTGACGCGCCTGCTCCGCAGCGAGCGCATCCTGCCCCGGGACCTGCCGGAGGAGGACTTCGACAGCCCCTTGGGCAGCGGCACCGGCGCGGCGGTCATCTTCGGCGCCAGCGGCGGCGTGATGGACGCGGCCCTCCGCAGCGCCTACTATCTGGTCACCGGAGAGAACCCGGCCCCGGACGCCTTTGCCGGGATCCGGGGCGTCCGGCCCTGGAAGGAGGCGGTGGTCACCGTCCCCGGCGCGGGAGAGGTGCGCGTGGCGGTGGTCTCCGGCCTGGGCAGCGCCCGCAGGCTGATGGAGGCGCTGGAGCGGGGCGAGGTCCGCTACGACTTCGTGGAGGTGATGGCCTGCCCCGGCGGCTGCGCGGGCGGCGGCGGACAGCCCATCCACGAGGGCCGGGAGCTGGCGGATTCCCGGGGCGGCGTCCTGTGGCGGCTGGACGCCAAGGCTCCGGTCCGGTATTCCCACGAAAACCCGGACATCCAGGCTTTGTACCGGGATTATCTGGGCGAGCCGCTGGGTGAGCGGTCCCACCATCTGCTCCACACCGACCACCTGGGCTGGGCCGTGCCCTCCGCCCGGGAGTGACGGACGCTTAAACAGCGGGAGGCTTTCGAAAAAGTGCCGAAGGCACTTTTTCGAGCAGGCTGCGGCCCGTCGCGCGCACGAACTGTCCGCTGAAAGCGGAAAGTTCGCACACTTACGGACCGAGATGTATGTTCTCCGACGCACATGTCGTCGGAGAACATGGAGTTCATTTTCTTCGCGCCGCCGGGCGCGAACTCTGCGAGGCTTTTTCCACAGGCTGAAGCTCCCCCCGCCCTTTTTGGGCGGGGGGAGCTTTCTTTGCAGTCAGTCGTAGAGTTCCTCGTCGGCGTAATCGTCGTATTCGGAGCTGAATTTTTTGCTCAGGCGCTTTTTCATGCCGCAGCAGCCGACGCTCAGATCGTGCCAGCCGCCGATGACCAGGCAGACCATGGCGGCGAGAGCCAGGCTTGCGCCGATGATCTTCATGACCATGCTTGCAGTTTTGCCCATATGAAAATCCTCCTCAACTACGGATATCCTTCTTTTCTGCGTTCATAGAAGTGATTATACACCGTTTGCCGGAAATTTACAACCACTTTTCACAAAGGTCCTCTCCCAGCCCGTCCAGCGCGGGGAAAAGGCCCGGTCCCCCCCCAAAGGGTCCGGGCCTCTTTTCTCAAAGGCGCTCCAAAATATACTTCTTATACGCCAAAAACTCCGGCGTAAGGTTGAAGTCCTTTCCTCTCGGCTTCGGTTCCCGGACCGCGATCTCGTCCGTGATCCGCCCGCCGGTGAGAAGATAGATGCGGTCCGACAAAAGCACCGCCTCGTCGATGTCGTGGGTGATGAAGAGCGTGGAGAGCCGGATGCGCTCCATGACCTCCAGATACCACCCGTGGACGGCGCTTTTCGTCAGCGTGTCCAGAGCGGAGAAGGGCTCGTCCAGCAGCGCCACGTTCTGGGAGAAGAGATACGTCCGCAGCAAGGCCGCCCGCTGGCGCATGCCGCCGGAGAGCTGGGCGGGCCAGAGGGTCTCCGTCCCCTCCAGGCCGAACTCCGCAAACAGCGCCGCCGCCCGGGTCCGGGCCTCTTTCCTGGAAACGCCCCGCAGCAGCAGGGGCAGGGCCACGTTGTCCTGAATGGTGCGGTAGGGCAGCAGCAGGTCCTTTTGCAGCATATAGCTGATGCGCCCCGGACGGCCCGTCACGTCCTCACCGTCCAGGAACACCTGCCCCGCGTCCGGAGCCAGCAGGCCGGAGATGATGTTGAAGAGCGTGGTCTTG
>JAEXWS010000047.1 GCA_023406225.1 Bacillota bacterium
GATCTGGGCCGCGTCCTTTCCAAGGCCGTTCAGGATGACCCGCAGGGGGGTCTTTCGGGACTTGTTGGCGTTGCGGACGATGCCGATGGCGCCCTCCGCGGCGGCGAAGGACTCGTGGCCCGCCAGGAAGGCGAAGCACTTCGTCTCGTCCCGCAGCAGCATCGCGCCCAGGTTCCCGTGCCCAAGGCCCACCTTCCGGTCCTCGGCCACAGAGCCGGGGATGCAGAAGGCCTGGAGGCCCTCTCCGATGGCCTCGGCGGCCTCGGCGGCGGTGGCGGCGTTCTTTTTCAGCGCCACGGCCGCGCCCACGCAGTAGGCCCAGGCGGCGTTTTCAAAGCAGATGGGCTGGATGCCCTTGGTGATCTCATAGGGGTCGAAGCCCGCGGCCTGACAGAGCTCCCGGCACGCCTCCACGCTGGAGAGGCCGTACTGGGCCAGGAGGTCATTGATCTTGCCGATTCTTCTCTCATAGCTTTCAAACAGAGCCATTTTCAATTCCTCCTTCTCTTATTCGTGGCGGGGGTCGATGTACCTGGCGGCGTTTTCAAACTGGCCGTAGTGCCCCTTGGCCTTTTCCAGGGCCTCGTTGGCGTCCACGCCCTTTTTGATGCTGTCCATCATCTTGCCCAGATTGACGAACTCGTAGCCAACGATCTCGCTGTCCTTGTTCAGGGCGACCCGGGTGACGTAGCCCTCGGCCATCTCCATGTAGCGGGGGCCCTTTTCCTTGGTGGCGAACATGGTGCCGATCTGGCTCCGCAGACCCTTGCCCAGGTCCTCCAGGGACGCGCCGATGGGCAATCCCCCCTCGGAGAAGGCGGTCTGGGTCCGGCCGTAGACGATCTGCAAAAACAGCTCCCGCATGGCGGTGTTGATGGCGTCGCACACCAGGTCGGTGTTCAGGGCCTCCAGCAGCGTCTTGCCCACCAGGATTTCAGAGGCCATGGCGGCGGAGTGGGTCATGCCGGAGCAGCCCAGCGTCTCCACCAGGGCCTCTTCGATGATGCCCTCCTTCACGTTCAATGTCAGCTTGCACGCGCCCTGCTGGGGGGCACACCAGCCCACGCCGTGGGTGAGGCCGGAAATGTCCCGGATCTCTTTGGCCTGGACCCATTTCCCCTCTTCGGGGATGGGCGCGGGGCCATGGTACGCGCCCTTGGCGACGGGGCACATATTCTGCACTTCAGTCGAATAAATCATATCCGTGCGTTCCTTTCCAAACGGTATTTTTCCGAAAATCCCCCAAAACCGGAGGACTTCCGCAAGTTTTCTGCGGATTCATTATATCGGTAAACGATTACCCTGTCAAGCGAAGGGCGGGGGTTCCGGCGTTGAACGAACCGGCCAAATTTTAGATGCTTTTCCTGTCGAAAATGACAAAAAGGATGCCGAACGGCATCCTTTAAGGTTTTTCATATTTCAGGATATCAGCAACCTCGCAGTCCAGAACATAGCACAGCTTCGCCAAAATCTCACCGTCGATGCGGTTCAATTCGCCGTTGTACCATCTGTCAACCACTTCAAAACGAACGTCCATCGCCTCTGCCAGCGAGCCGCGCTTCACGCCATTTGCTTCCATCACTTCCCGAAGATGAAGTGTGATGCGGCCAAAATCCCGAACAGGACCAGCAATCTTTCTGATTTCCATCATGCTTCCTGCTCTTTTTCATATCTCATAATATCTGAGATTTCACACTTCAAAAACCCACAGATGCGAGCCAATACATCCAAATCAACACGTGCCACTTTGTTGTTGCAATAATTTTGCAGTTGCGTTCGCTGGACTTTGGCTCCCAGCACGATTTTATTTTTGCTGATATTTTTCGAGAGGCGGTATTCTTCCAGTGTCAGAACAACTCTTCCATGCTTTTCGTCATTCATCATAACCGCCCCCTTTCTACAGATAGCATATATCCACTCTGCAAAAATTGACAGCGGTAATATTTTACTGTATAATTAGTTGCACAGTTCTAAGGGGGCGATGATTTCATGTACGACATGTTTTTTTATAAACGGCAGTATGCCTATCTGCTGGGTAAAATGGATATCGCCATTGACCAATTGGCCGCCGGAAAATATGATGATGCCAAGGCAACTCTGATGTGTGCGGAAATCACCGTGGAGGAACGTTGGTTGGCCCAGGAACAATACACGGATAAGTTTTGATGCCTGACAGGCATCCGAGGGATGCACCCCCCATTTTCTTTGTCTTGACAAAGAAAACGGGCCGTGCACGGTCCAAAAGAAACCGCTGAAGGGCAGTCCCAAAATGACCGCTTCGGGTCATTTTGGGGGTCACGTGCCCGCTGAGAGACTTTGAGCGGTGACCCTGCGGCTTTCATCCGGCTCGCGCCGGAACATGGCGGACGTTTAGGCTTTCCGCCGCGTTTGGAGGCTTTTGCGTCGGGAAGGTGGTTCCGGACACACCCTGCTTCTCTTTTCGCTGCCGCACCGCTCTCTTCCGGAAGCGCCAGGCGGCGGCAGCAAAAGAGGAGGGCAAGGTGTCCGGGACCTCCCCCGTTCCTGCGATTCCGTGGCAGAACGGCTCTTGGAACCCCGCAAAACAGTCGGTAACCACGGGCAGAAGCCCCGCCCCCGGGAAGTCCGAAAAAGTCCCACGGCTTTTTCGGCCCGGGGCATGTCTTTTTCTTCGTCCTTCTTTTTCTGCGCCAGAAAAAGAAGGACCCCCGTGCGGGAAGCACCCCCCGCCGCGGGCGCGGCACGTCTCCCGCCGTCCTCAGACGGCGTTCCCCCGCCATGTCCCCGCGGGGCTTATCTTTTTCCGCATATCACAAAAAAGGAGCCGGATACCACGAGGGTATCCGGCTCTTTCTCTGCACAGCGGCAAATATGCCGCCCATATTATTACATGAGGTTCATCAGGTTGAAGGCCAGGATGAGCCCGGAGAACACGATGGAAACGGTGGAGCAGAGCTTAATGAGGATGTTCAGGGACGGTCCGGAGGTATCCTTGAAGGGATCGCCCACGGTGTCGCCCACGACGGCGGCCTTGTGGCACTCGGAGCCCTTGCCGCCGTGGTGTCCGCCCTCGATATACTTCTTGGCGTTGTCCCACGCGCCGCCCGCGTTGGACATGAACACGGCCATGGCGAAGCCGGTGACGCTGACGCCGCCAAGCAATCCCACCACGCCCACAGGCCCCAGGATCAATCCGGTGGCGATGGGGACGATGATGGCCAGCAGGGCCGGGGCCACCATCTCATGCAAAGCGCCCTTGGTGCAAAGGGCCACGCAGGAGGCGTAATCCGGGTCGGTGTCGCCGGTCATGATGCCCTTGATCTCCTTGAACTGGCGGCGGACCTCCACCACGATGGACTGGGCGGCGGTCTGCACCGCGCTCATGGTGAAGGCGGAGAAGACGAAGGTCAGCATGGCGCCGATGAAGAGGCCCACCAGCATCAGCGGGTTGGTCAGGCTCAGGTCCAGCGTCTCGGGGGTCCTGGTCTGGACGATGTCCACATAGCTCACCAGCAGGGCCAGGGCGGTCAGGGAGGCGGAGCCGATGGCGAAGCCCTTGCCGGTGGCGGCGGTGGTGTTGCCCAGGGAGTCCAGCGCGTCGGTGCGGTCCCGGACGCTCTCGGGCAGGCCGCTCATCTCCGCGATGCCGCCGGCGTTGTCGGCCACGGGGCCGTAAGCGTCGGTGGCCAGGGTGATGCCCAGGGTGGAGAGCATGCCCACGGCGGCGATGCCGATGCCGTAGAGGCCCAGGTTGAAGGAGGCCGCGCCGCCCGCGGCGAAGAAGCTGATGAGGACCGCCGCGGCCACGATGAGGATGGAGGCCATGGTGGACTTCAGGCCCAGGGAGATGCCGCCGATGATGATGGTGGCGGAGCCGGTCTCGGAGGCGGCCGCCAGCTCCTGGGTGGGCTTATAGGTGTCGGAGGTGTAATACTCGGTGAAATAGCCGATGGCGCAGCCGCCCACAAGACCGCAGAGGATGGCGACGTACACGCCCCAGCTCCCCAGGATGAAATAGGTCAGGGGAGCCGCCAGAACGGCGGAGAGCAGCGCGGCGGTATAGGTGCCGGTGCGCAGGCTCTTGAGCAGGGACTGCTGGGTGGCGTCCTCCTTGGTCTTTACCAGGAAGGAGCCGATGATGGAGCACACGATGCCGCACACCGCCAGCAGCAGGGGCAGCAGCATGCCCTTCCAGCCGTATCCAGCGATGGCGCCCAGGGAGAAGGTGGCCAGGATGGAACCCACATAGCTCTCGTATAGGTCCGCGCCCATGCCGGCCACGTCGCCCACGTTGTCGCCCACGTTGTCCGCGATGGTGGCGGGGTTCCGGGGGTCGTCCTCGGGGATGCCGGCCTCCACCTTGCCCACCAGGTCCGCGCCCACGTCGGCGGCCTTGGTGTAGATGCCGCCGCCCACACGGGCGAACAGCGCCATGAAGCTGGCACCCATGCCGTTCATGACCATGATATTGCCGAGAACGGTGGGTTCGTCCACGCCGAAGACATAGCGCAGGAGGAAGAACCACAAGGTGATGTCCAGCATGCCCAGGCCCACCACGGTAAAGCCCATGACGGAGCCGGAGGAGAACGCCACCCGCAGGCCCTTGTTCAGGCTCTCAGACGCGGCCTGGGCGGTGCGGGCGTTGGAATTGGTGGCGATCTTCATGCCGATGAAGCCCGCCAGCATGGACCACACGCCGCCGGTGACGAAGGCAAAGGGCGTGAACTTGGAGAGCATCTCCCCGCCGGTGGCGAAGGCCATGACCAGCAGGACCAGGAACACCACCACAAAGACCTTGAACACGGTGGTATACTGCTGCTTCAAATAGGCGTTCGCGCCCGCGCGGATGGAGGCCGCGATCTTCTGCATCTTCTCCGTGCCTTCGGAGTACGTCATGACCTTCTTCGCCTGCACCCAGGCAAAGACGCCCGCGATCAGCGCGCCGAGGAACCCGATCCAGAACAGGTTTTCCATCTTTTTATCCACTCCTTATGTTTTGTATTTCACACTGCCCCATCATTCTAGCACAAAAGGATAATTTTGCAAGAAAATCTTAGCTAAGTTCATACGCAAACGTTGTAATTTTTACGTTTTGCCCAAATTACTTCCGACACTTTCACCCTTTTTGTCTCTTTTGGCGGGAAAATTTTCGTAAATTTTGTGGTTTTATCGCGCAAATATTGTGAAATTTCAAACAAAGAAGCCCCCGCCCGAAAGGGCGGGGGCCGCGGGGCGGTCCCGCGCGAAAGCGCCCGCCCCAGTCAGTCCACCAGATGGAACTCCGTGAACACCCAGCGCCCGTCCACCAGCTCATAGGGGAAGGTGCTGCACTCCACTCCCTCCACGGCGTCGCGGCTCTCGTTCAGCAGCTCCACAGTCACGTTGACGGAGAAGGTGCCGTCGTCATTTTGGACTACCTCCGTCTCCGCCGCTCCCCTGAGGGGATCGCGGGCACGCCGGATGGGGGCGGCGTAAAGCGCCCCCTCCACCTCCACATAGACCGGGCCGCCTTCCCCGCCGTCCAGCAGGCGCTGGATCAGCTCGGGCGCGAACAATTCCCGCAGATAGGCCCGCAGGCCGTCCAGGTCCGTAAAGCCGGGGTAGTCCACCTGGTAATACCGCCGCCCGTCCACCATGCGGCTCTCCTCCCCGCAGGACAGGGGGGCGCGCACGAACCAGCCGTAGGCCCGCGCCGCCCGGTCGTAGGCCTCCAGGACCTCCTCCCGGGTCAGGGGCCGGGGCTGGCTCTCCGTCTGCGCGGCCTCCAGCTCCGGCGGCGCCGGCTCGGCCTCCGGCCGCCCCGCCCGGACCTCCGCCTGCACCTGCTCCGGCGGGGGGGACGCCGGGGCCCCGCTCCCGGCGGGCCCTGTTCCGGCGCAGCCGGCCAGCAGCACCGGCAGCACCAGCAGGACCGTCCATCTCTCTTTCATCTTCTCCACTCCTTTTTGCCAGAGCCCGCCCGTTTCCACACCCCGGGCGGGACCGTTGACCGAAAGGGTCTTTTCCTATCTTGAGCGTACCACATTTTTCAACAAAATGCTACGGATTTTTCCAGTTTTCCCCCCGTTTTTTCCGCGGTTTTCAGAAAATCCGCAAAAAAATACCGTCCGGCGGCACCGGGCGGCGTTTCCCACGGGACTTGCCGCGGACCGGCTGCGCCGGTCTGCGGAAAAAGAAAAATCCACGCCTCCTGGCGTGGCTTCCGTTCATTCAGCGGTCGCTGTGGCTCCAGTTGGTGTCCAGGAAGATCAGATCGTCCACGTCGTCAAACGCGAAAAGCTCCAGATTCATCATGCATCACGCCTCCTTTCTGTTTTAGGATGGTTTGATTATAGCAAACCGCGCTCCGTTCCGCAAGACTAAATTTAGATAATTCGCATAAATCATGCTTAAAATTTTTGTATGTTTTGCTAGTTTCTGGAGACGCTCTTTTTCATCGCCCCGGCTGCGGAGCCTGGCGGGACCGGACGGAATCACGGAAACAGGCCGGATTTTTCCCGCGCATTTCCCCTTCTTTGTTTATTTTTTCTCTCGCCACGCAAACGCCTTCATGGTATAATGAAAGCCGCCCGGCTGACCGGGCGTTTCACCGGAATACAACGCGGTCTCCGCGTATTTTTGATCTGACGGCAAGGAGGCCGTTCGCTGCATGAAAAAACGACCAAAGGGCCGGGGTCTGCGGACGGTCCTCCGGCTGCTGCTGCTTTTGATCTTCCTGGGCGGCTTTTTGTGGTGGAGCAACGCCTCGCTGCAGACCACCCGCTTCGACCCGGTCTTCGCCCGCCTGCCGGAGGGCTTTGACGGGTGCCGGATCGTGGTGCTCAGCGATCTGCACACCGCCTCCTTCGGCGCCGGCAACCGGCGGCTGGTGGACGCGGTGGCGGCGGAGGCGCCGGAGTATATCTTCCTGACGGGGGACCTGCTGGACAGCTTTTGCGACGTGCCGCCGGATTACGCCGCCAAGACGGCGGAGGCCCTCTCCGCCGTCGCCCCCACCTACTATGTCACCGGCAACCACGAGTGGGCCATCGGCGGCGTGCCCGCCTTGAAGGAGACCCTGACCGCCCACGGCGTCACGGTGCTTTCGAACCGGTCCGTCCCGCTGGAGCGGAACGGGGACATGATCGTGCTGGCGGGGATCGACGACCCCAACGGCTACGCGGACCAAAAGTCCCCGGAGACGGTGGCGGCGGAGATCTACGCGGCCTACGGCGACCCCTTCTGGGTCCTGCTGGCCCACCGGAACGACCGCTTCGAGGGGCAGTACAGCCTGCTGGGGGCGGATCTGACCGTCTCCGGCCACGGCCACGGCGGAGTCGTCCGCCTGCCCTTCACCGACGGGCTCCTCTCCACGGACCGGACCTTCTTCCCCACGTATACAGCGGGGCTTTACGAGGCGAACGGCGCGGCGCTGTTCGTCACCCGGGGCCTGGGGAACACGGCGGGATTGTTCCGGGTGTTCAACCGCCCGGAGATCGCCGTTTTGACGCTCCACAGAGCATGATTTTCAACACGGGAGACACGCATGACGGAATTTTTCGCCGGACAATTCGATATCGCCGTGGTGGGCGCAGGCCACGCGGGCGTTGAGGCGGCCCTGGCCGCCGCGCGGCTGGGACTGGAGACCGTGGTGTTCACCATCAACCTGGACGCGGTGGGCAACATGCCCTGCAACCCCGCCATCGGCGGCACCGGCAAGGGCCATCTGGTCCGGGAGCTGGACGCCCTGGGCGGCGAGATGGCCCGGGCCGCCGACGCGTGCTGCATCCAGTACCGGCTTTTGAACCGGGGCAAGGGCCCCGCCGTTTGGAGCCTGCGGGCCCAGGCGGACCGCCGGAAATACCAGGAGCGGATGAAGCACGCCCTGGAGCGGCAGGCGCACCTGACCGTCCGCCAGGGCGAGGTGACGGAGGTGCGGGCGGAGAACGGCGCGGTCCGCGCCGTGGTCCTCTCCACCGGGGCGGTGTTCGGCGCCAGGGCCGTCATCCTGGCCACGGGGACCTATCTCACCGGCCGGACCATCATCGGCGAGTGCGTGGAGGACTCCGGACCCGACGGGATGCACGCCGCCATCCGCCTGACGGCGTCCCTTTTGAAGCTGGGCCTGCCCCTGCGGCGGTTCAAGACCGGCACGCCCCCCCGGGTGAACAGCCGGAGCGTGGATTTTGACGAGATGGAGCTCCAGCCCGGGGACGACCTGCCCATCCCCTTTTCCTACGCCACGGAAAACGCGCCGGAAAACCGGGCCGTCTGCTGGCTGACCTGGACCACGGAGGAGACGAAGCGGGTGGTGCTGGAGAATCTGGACCGCTCCCCCATCTACTCCGGGGTGATCGAGGGCGTGGGCCCCCGGTACTGCCCCTCCTTTGAGACGAAGGTGGTCCGCTTCCCCGACAAGCAGCGCCACCAGCTCTTCGTGGAGCCCATGGGGCTGAACACGGAGGAGCTGTACATCCAGGGCTTCTCCTCCTCCATGCCGGAGGAGGTCCAGCTCCAAATGCTCCACAGCGTGCCGGGCCTGCGGCGGGCGGAGATGACCCGCCCCGCCTACGCCATCGAATACGACTGCATCGACCCCCTGGCCCTGCTGCCGACGCTTGAGACGAAGCAGGTCTCCGGCCTGTACGGCGCGGGGCAGTTCAACGGCTCGTCGGGGTACGAGGAGGCGGCGGTCCAGGGCTTCATGGCCGGGGTCAACGCCGCCCGGAAGCTCCGGGGGCAGGCGGCCTTCGTCCTCTCCCGGTCCGAGAGCTACATCGGCACCCTTATCGACGATCTGGTGACCAAGGGGACGGACGAGCCCTACCGCATCATGACCTCCCGGAGCGAATACCGCCTGCTGCTGCGCCAGGACAACGCCGACGCGCGGCTGACCCGGTACGGGTACGGCATCGGTCTGGTGCCGGAGGCGCGGCTCAGGGCCGTGGAGGAGAAATACGCCGCCGTGGACCGGGAGATCCGGCGGCTGACCCACACCGGCGCGGCACCCTCCCCGGCGCTGTCCGCCTTTTTGGCGGAGAAGGGCACGGCGGACGTGCCCGACGGCTGTCCCCTCATCGCCCTGCTGCGGCGGCCGGGACTGCATTACGGCGAGCTGGCCCCCTTCGACCCCCAGCGGCCGCGCCTTCCGGCGGATGTGGCCGAACAGGTGGAGATCAGCGTGAAGTACGAGGGGTATATCCAGCGCCAGAAGAAGCAGGTGGAGGACTTTCAGAAGATGGAGTCCCACAAGCTCCCCCCGGACCTGGATTACGCCAATATCCAGGGGCTGCGGCTGGAGGCCCGGGAGAAGCTGGCCAACGTCCGGCCGCTGGACCTGGGGCAGGCGTCCCGGATCTCCGGGGTCTCCCCGGCGGATGTGGCGGTGCTGATGATCTATCTGGAGAAGTAGGGGTCTGCACCCCCCATGCCGCCGAAAGGAACCGCGCTCCGCTCCGTTCCTTTTTCCTCTCCCCGCACGGCGGGCTACGTTTATGTTGAGGCTGCGCTCTGCACCAGGGCAGAGGTACTCGTTTCTTTAATAACTAATTGCTTCGATGGAAGCAGGCATCTGCACCCCCCATTTTCTTTGGGTCTTGCCCAAAGAAAACGGGCCGTTCACGGTCCAAAAGAAAGGCGCTTAGGGGCAGTCCCCAAATGGCCCCTTCGGGTCATTTGGGGGGTCACGTGCCCGCTGAGAGACTTTGGGCGCTGACCCTGCAGCCTCTATCCGGCTCGCGCCATGACTGGGCGGACGCTTTGGCTTTCCGCCGCG
>JAEXWS010000010.1 GCA_023406225.1 Bacillota bacterium
TCCTTCAGGGCCAGGGCCTTGTACTGCAGGCCGCTGGTGTTGAAAAACCGCTTCAGGGGCAGGCCGCTCCGTTTCCACCACAGCGCAAGCTCCTCCGCCGTGGGGTTTTCCAGCTTGATGTCCCGAAATTCATACTGTGCGCCCCGCGCGTCCAGAAACGCCCGGGCCTTCTGGCAGGTGGTGCATTTGGGATAGCAGACGAACAACATTTGTACTCCTCCTTGCATTTATGAAAACAAATCGAGCTGCTCTCCGGCCCGGCGGTCCTCAAAAGCGGTGAGATAGGCGAAGGCCGCGTCGGGCTCGCAGAGAACGCCGCGCGCCCGGCACGCCTGGCGAAAGACGTGCTCCAGCCGCGCCGAACGGGGGCTGGGACACTGGTAACGGTCTCCGAAGGCGCGGATATACCGCTCCTTCATGCCCGGAAAATGGGCGTCCAGCTTTTGATAAAAATACTGCCGGTCCCCGTCCCGCAGCGTGACGCCCATGCCGAAGTTCATGATGAGCGCCGCCCCGGCGGAGAAGGCGTAGTCCAGCAGGCCCAGGAGGTTCTCCTCCGTATCGTTGAGAAAGGGCAGGATGGGGCACAGCCAGACCCCGGTGGAAAGCCCCGCCTCCCGGCAGGCCTTCAGCATCTCAAACCGCCGGGCCGTGGTGCAGACGTTGGGCTCCAGGATGCGGCACAGGTCCTCGTCATAGGTGGTGAAGGTGGTGCAGACCACCACCTTGGCCTGTTCATTGATGCGTTTGAGCAATTCCAGGTCCCGCAGCAGCAGATCGGATTTCGTCAGCACCGAGACGCCGAACCCGTGGCGCTCGATGACCTCCAAGCACCGCCGGGTGATCCGGAGATCTTTTTCCAGGGGCAGATAGGGGTCGCACATGGACCCGGTGCCGATCATGCACCGCCGGCGCTTCCGACGGAGGGCGTCCTCCAAAAGCTCCGGGGCGTTGATCTTCACCGCCACGTCCTCGAAGGGATGGTCCATCTGGTAGCAGGTGCTGCGGGAATCGCAGTAAATGCACCCGTGGGTGCAGCCACGGTACACGTTCATGCCGTTTTGGGCCGACAAGATGCCCTTCGCCCGGATCTCGTGCACCGCGCTCCCCTCCTTTTGCTGCGTCCAGTATACCAGACCCGGGCGGCGGAGGAAAGCCCCAAATGAAAAAGCCCCGGAGGAACCTCCTCCGGGGCCCGGGGTCAATGCCCCTTGTGCTTTTCCCGCTGTTTTTCCCGGCGCAGGGCCAGACGGCGGGCCTCTTCGGCCTCCCGCTCCGCCCGGGAGCGGCGTTTCCGGGCTTCCTTTCCCTGAGCCTGCTGCAGCTTCAGGGCCTGCTGGGCGCGGGTCCCCGTTCCGGCGGTCTCCAGCGCCCGTTTTGCCTGGCGCCGCATCCGCTTGGGATTGGCGGCCCGCTTCTCCGGTCCCACTCCCGCCACGGGCGGGCTGAACCGGAGACGGGGCCACTCCCGCAGCAAAAAGCCGTAGACCTCCCCGTCCTTCGGCTCCGGACCGAAGACGATCCGGCAGACCTCACAGGTCCCGCCGCCGCCCCGCTCGTAGAGCCCCACCCAGAAGGGGTCCTCAAAGAAAATGGTCAACTTTGCGTATCCGTGCTCCATGATGCATCCTCCTTTAAAAAGCGTCCGGAGAACGGACAACCAAGGAGGCAGGTTACTGATGCCCCGCGGAGCGCACCCGCGGCGGCACGCCCGGACTACCGGCCGGGACTGTGTTTTTATCTCCGCATCTTCATTTTATCAGACCTGTCAATAGGCGCTGATATCCAGGCTCTCGTCGTCCCGGCCCTTTTCGACGGCCCGGATCTCCATGTGGTACTTCAGCTCCGGTCCGGCTTCCACCAGCACCCGGTCCCCCACCCGGCGGCCCAGCAATGCCTTTCCCACCGGGGATTCCTTGCTGATAAGGCCCCGCAGCGCGTCCTGGCGCATGGTGGTGACGATGCGCAGGGCCGTCTCCTTTCCGGTCAGCTCGTTGAAGACCGTCACCGTGTCGAACAGGCCCACGCCGTCCCCCCGGGGCTCCACCCGGATGACTTTGGCGGTGCGGATCATCCGCTCCAGATAGCGGATGCGGCTGTCGTTCCGGTTTTTCGCCTGCTTGGCGCACTTGTATTCAAAGTTCTCGCTGAGATCGCCAAAGGCCCTGGCCGTCTGCACCTCCTCAATGAGCTGGGGGCGCAGGACCCGGATGCGGTGGTCGATCTCCTCCTGCATCTTTTTCAGGTCCACTTCCGTCAGTTCGTCGTACATGCTCCGCTCCTTTTTTCTGAACGCGCGGCGGCGCCTGCGCCGGACCGCGCCCTGTCAAACCATGGGCCCGGAGGCCTCCGTTCTCAGCGCCAGGTCCCGGAATATGGCGGATTCCAGCTCTTCATACTCCCCCGGCGTGCGCAGGCGGCGCATCCGGCGGGCGTACCGCTCCTGCTCATCCCCCTCAAACAGGCGGATGAGGTAGAACCAGACCTCCTTCATCCGCTGGACCGCCTGGGCCGGCTGGCCGTAAAAGGCCTGATACTCCTGATAGAGCGTCCGGGAAAAGGCCTCCACCTCTCCCCCGGAGGCGGGCGCGCCGCCCCGGAGCTTGCGCAGCAGCGCCGGGTCCGCCACCGCGCCCCGCCCGATCATCACCGTCTCCACCGCAGGGAACCGGGCGGCGAAGGCCCCGCAGTCCGCCTCGGTCACAAGGTCCCCGTTGTAGCACACGGGATTGGCGCTCTCCGCCAGGGCCAGGGCAAAGACGTCCTGATGGACCCCGCCCTTATAGAACTCCTTCTGGACCCGGGGATGGATGACCAGGCTTTTGATGGGATAGCGGTTATAGATTTCCAGCAGGCGGCCGAACTCCTCCGGCGACTGGACGCCCAGCCGGGTCTTGACGGACACCGGCAGCGCGGTCCTGGCGAACACCTCGTCAAAAAAGCGGTCCAGCTCGTCGGGCTTTGCCAGAAAGCCGGAGCCCTTTCCCTTGGCGGTGACGGTGCCGGAGGGACAGCCCAGATTCAAATTCGCCTCCGGATACCCCATGTCCCTCAAAAGCTCCGCCGCCCAGAGGAAGTCGGGCGCACGCCGGGTCATCACCTGGGGCACCAGGGGCAGGCCGCCGTTTTGGGCCGGGTCCAGCTCCCGCCGGTCCCGCTTCGTGAGGATGTGCTCGGAGACCGGCGAGAAAAAGGGGATAAAGTACCGGTCCGCGCCGCCGAACAGCCGGTGATGGACCCGCCGGAACACGATCTTGGTGATCCCGTCCAGCGGGGCGAAGTCGTAGTGCCGGATCATGGCGTATCGCCCGGGGACGGGCTCCTCCTCTGTGGTTCTCCCTCTTCAAGGGCGGTCTTGTAGGGGCTGATGTCGACGCAGGCCAGCATGCACGCGTCCCGGTCCTCCCAGCGGATGAGGCACGCATCCGCCATGGACCAGGTGTCCAGCGCCGGATTATAGATCTCCATGGTCCGGTTCCCCGTCTTCCGGATCCCTCTGGCCGGACATTTCCCGCAGGGGGCGTCCCTGTGGAAAAAGGCCTGGTAACAGGTCATCCCCTCCCGGGCGTCCGGCACCGTGCGCTTGGTCTTGGCATTGATGTAGCACAGCTCATAGCTGTCGGGGTCGATAACGTAGATCCAGGCGTTTTGATTGTCCAGCACCATGCGCAGGTTGCGGACGGCGCGCTGCGCCCGGTTCTCGGCCCGCCGGCGCATCAGGAAGGTGGTCAGGATATCCGTGATGAATTCCAGTATGCCGATCTGCTCCTGGGTCCAGGTCCGCCGGACACGGCAGTCGTCGATGCCCACGAAGCACCGGAAGGCCCCGTCCTCCCACACCGCGCACTGCAGCAGGGACCGGATGCCCTGGGCCTCCAATATCTCCCGGTGCCCATGGGCGAGCTGGGAGACGTCCGGGCAGTAAAAGACGCCGTTTTCGTCAAAATGCCTCCGGTAATCCTCCCCCATGTCCGCATAGAACACCTGCTGAAGATTGCCGATCTGGGGCTGAACGCCCTCGCCGCACCACTCAAAGGTGTTTTTGCACCAGGTCCCGTCCTCGGAATCCTCAAAAATGTAGACCCGGCTGACATCGAACCGCTTTCCAACCAGCTCCAAAACGGCGTTGACCGCCTCCTCCGCGCCGCCGCTTTGATGCATCAGCCGCAGGGCCCGGGGGATGATGC
>JAEXWS010000076.1 GCA_023406225.1 Bacillota bacterium
GGTCCAGGCCCAGTGCCGCGGTATCCAGGGTGGCGTAGCCCATGTCCACGCAGGCGGAGGTGACCTTGCCGCCGGCGGTATAGAGCCGGACGGTCTTTACGCCCTTTTCCGTCTCCACGGTCATGACGTCTTTTTTCACCAGGCCGTTGTCGTACAGGTACTTGCCCATGCAGCGCAGGGCGTTGCCCGCCATGTGGCCCTCGCTGCCGTCGCTGTTGAACATGCGCATCCGGGCGTCGGCCTTCCGGGACCACTCCATGAGGATGATGCCGTCCGCGCCCACGCCGTAGTGCCGGTCGCACAATGTGACGCACAGCGACTCCGGGCAGGTGATGGACTCATCAAAGTTCTCCAGGAAGATGTAGTCGTTGCCGCAGGTCTGCATCTTGGCGAAGGGGAGCTTCTGGCGCTCCGTCCGCAGGTGGCAGATGTCGATGAGCTCCGTGTTGCCCTGGTTGTAGCGGCTGGCCAGGATGTCCGTCAGGGCGCCCGCCGTGTCCAGGGAAGTGAGGCAGGGGATGCCCAGTTGGACGCAGCGGTGGTTCAGGTGGATGAAGTCCCGGATGTAGCTGGGCTCCGTGGAGCCGGTGAGGATCACATAGTCGATCTCCCCGGCCTCCAGAAGCTGGAACACCCGGTTGTCCTGACCCAGCTTGCCCACCACCTCCACGTCGGTCCCAAGCTGGGAGATCTCGCGGGCGGTGCGGTCCGTGGCGTAGAGCCGGAAGCCCATGTCGTCCAGTTTCCGGGCGATGTTCACGATCTCCGGCTGGTCCCGGCGGTTCACGGAGATGAGCACCCCGCCCCGCCTGGCCTTTTCCACCTTGTATCCGGCGGAGACCAGGCCCTTGAACATGGCCTCCTGAAGGTTCTTGCCCAAGCCCAGCACCTCGCCGGTGGACTTCATCTCCGGCGAGAGGGAGGCGTTGGCGTCCGTGATCTTCTCAAAGGAAAAGACCGGGACCTTCACGGCGACGTAGGGCGGCGTCTGGTAAAGCCCCGTGCCGTAGCCCAGGGACTTCAGGGGCCGGCCCACCATGACCCGGGTGGCCAGGTCCACCATGGGAACGCCGGTGACCTTGGAGATGTAGGGCACGGTGCGGCTGGCCCGGGGGTTCACCTCGATGACGTACAGCTCCCCCTCGTAAATGAGGTACTGGATGTTGATGAGGCCCTTGGTGCCCAGGGAGAGGGCCAGCTTTTCCGAGCAGTCGATGATGGTCCGGAGCATCTTGTCCCCGATGGAGAAGGGGGGATAGACGGCGATGGAGTCGCCGGAGTGGACGCCGGTGCGCTCGATGTGCTGCATGACGCCGGGGATCAGCACGTCCACGCCGTCGGAGATCACGTCCACCTCCAGCTCCTTGCCCATGAGGTACTGATCCACCAGGACGGGGTTTTCGATCTTTCCGGTGAGGATGACCTCCATATAGGTCCGCACGTCCTCGTCGTTGTGGGCAATGACCATGTTCTGCCCGCCGATGACGTAAGAGGGCCGCAGCAGCACCGGATAGCCCAGCTCATGGGCGGCGGCCAGGGCCTCGTCCATGCCCAGCACGCCCCGGCCCTGGGGCCGCTTGATGGAGAACCGCTCCAGCAGCTCGTCGAACCGCTCCCGGTCCTCGGCCATGTCGATGGACTCGGCGGAGGTGCCCAGGATGGGGATGCCCCGGCTGTCCAGGAACTTGGTGAGCTTGATGGCGGTCTGGCCGCCGAAGGCCACCACCACCCCCACGGGCTTCTCCACGGCGATGATGTGCATCACGTCCTCGGGGTACAGCGGCTCGAAGTACAGCCTGTCGGCGGTGTCGTAATCCGTGGAGACGGTCTCGGGGTTGTTGTTGACGATGACCACGTCGTAGCCCAGCTCCTTGAGGGTCCACACGCAGTGGACGGAGGAGTAGTCGAACTCGATGCCCTGGCCGATGCGGATGGGGCCGGAGCCCAGGACCATGATGACGGGCCTGCCGGACCGGGGGAAGGTCCGGGACTCGCAGAAGCGGTCGAAGGAGGAGTAGAAATAGGGGGTCTCGGCGTCGAACTCCGCGCCGCAGGTATCCACCATCTTATAGACGGCGGGCCTGGCCGCCTCCGGCAGCGCCCCGGCGCCGGAGAGGCGGAGGAGCACCTCGTCGGGATAGCCCAGCTTTTTGCCCTGCTGGTAGCGCTCCGCCGTCAGGCCGTCCTCCGCCAAGGCCAGCTCAAACGCCGCCATCTTCCTGAGCTTGGCCAAAAACCAGCGGTCGATCCTGGTGATGGAAAAGATCTCGTCCACGGAGACGCCGGATTTCAGCGCCTCGAACACGGTGAAGAGCCGGTGGTCGTCCACCCGGGCCAGGCGCTGGCGGATGGGCGCGCCGTCATGGGCCTTGGCGTTCAGGCTGTCCATCCCGATCTCCGCGCCCCGGACGGCCTTCATGAGGGCCATCTCAAAGCTGGGGCCGATGGCCATGACCTCGCCGGTGGCCTTCATCTGGGTGCCCAGGCGCCGGCTGGCGTCCGCAAACTTGTCGAAGGGCCACTTGGGCATCTTCACCACGATGTAGTCCAGCGTCGGCTCAAAGCAGGCGCAGGTCTTGCCGGTGATGTCGTTTTTGATCTCGTCCAGAGTATAGCCCAGGGCGATCTTGGTGGTGATCTTGGCGATGGGGTAGCCGGTGGCCTTGGAGGCCAGGGCGGAGGACCGGGACACCCGGGGGTTCACCTCGATGACGGCGTATTCGAAGGTGTCCGGGTTCAGGGCAAGCTGGCAGTTGCACCCGCCCACGATGCCCAGGTGGGTGATGATGTCCAGGGAGGCGGTGCGGAGCATCTGGAACTCCTTGTCCGCCAGGGTCTGGGTGGGGGCCACCACGATGGAGTCGCCGGTGTGGACGCCCACCGGGTCCAGGTTTTCCATGGAGCACACGGCGATCACGTTGCCCGCCGCGTCCCGCATGGTCTCAAACTCGATCTCCTTCCACCCGAAGATGGCCTTTTCCACCAGGATCTGGGTGATGGGGGAGGCGTCCAGGCCCGTTTGGGCGATGATGCGCAGCTCCGCCTCGTCCTGGGCCGCGCCGCCGCCCGCGCCGCCCAGGGTGAAGGCGGGGCGGACGATGACGGGATAGCCGATGCGCGCCGCCACGTCCAGGGCGGCCTCCACCGTCTCCGCGATGTCGGAGGCGATGACGGGCTGGCCGATCTCCGCCATGGCCTCCTTGAACAGCTCCCGGTCCTCGGCCCGGGAGATGGCGGCGGCGTCGGTGCCCAGCAGGCGCACGCCCTCCCGGCGGAAGAAGCCCTCCTTGTCCAGCTGCATGGCCAACGTCAGCCCCGTCTGGCCGCCCAGGCCCGCCAGAACGCTGTCCGGCCGCTCCTTGCGGATGATGCGCTTGATGGTCTCCACCGTCAGCGGCTCCAGATAGATCTCGTCCGCCATGGCCTGGTCGGTCATGATGGTGGCGGGGTTGGAGTTGCACAGCACCACCTCCACCCCCGCGTCCTTCAAAACGCGGCAGGCCTGGGCGCCGGCGTAGTCAAATTCGGCGGCCTGGCCGATGACGATGGGCCCCGAGCCGATGACCAGGACCTTTTTGATGCTTGTATCCAGCGGCATTACAGGTCGCCTCCTTTCATGAGTGAAACAAACCGGTCGAAGAGAAAGCCCGTGTCCTTGGGTCCGGTGCAGGCCTCCGGGTGGAACTGGACCGTGAAGGCCCGCAGCTCCGGATAGTCGATGCCCTCGCAGGTGGAGTCGTTGGCGTTGGCGAAGCGGACCCGGCCCATCTTCACGCTGCCGGAGTCCACGGCGTAGCCGTGGTTCTGGCTGGTGATGTAGGTCCGCCGGCCCCGGACGTCCCGCACCGGCTGGTTCACGCCCCGGTGGCCGTATTTCAGCTTATAGGTGCTGCCGCCCGCCGCCAGGGCCGTGAGCTGGTGGCCCAGGCAGATGCCGAAGAGGGGGACCCGCCCCAGGAGCTTTTTGATCTGTTCGATCTGAAAGACGTTTTCCGCCGGGTCGCCGGGGCCGTTGGAAAGCATCACCCCATCGGGCCCCGCCGCCAAAACCTCCTCCGCGGAGACGGAGGCGGGCAGGACCGTGACGGCGCAGCCCCGCCTCTGGAGCTCCCGGACGATGTTGCGCTTGGCCCCGTAGTCGATGAGGCAGACGCGGAACCGCTCCTCCCCCTCCGCCGGATAGACGGCGCTCTCCCGGCAGGTGACCGCCTCCACCGCGCCCGAGACGGCGTATGCCTCCACAGCCCCCAGGTCCGCGGGGACCTCGCCGCAAATGCAGGCGTTCATGACCCCGTGCTCCCGGATGATGCGGGTGAGCTCCCGGGTGTCCACGCCCCAGATACCCGGCACGCCCCGCTCCTTCAAAAACGCGTCCAGGTCGCCCTCCATGCGGAAGTTGGAGGGCGCGTCGCACCACTCCCGGACCACATACCCCCGGACACAGCAAGCCCCCTCAAAGTCCTCCCGGATGATCCCGTAGTTGCCAATGAGGGGGTATGTCTGCAATACGATCTGTCCCGCGTAGCTGGGGTCGGTCAGCGTCTCGATGTAACCGCACATGCCGGTGGTGAACACCAATTCCCCCACCGTGTCCGCGTCCGCGCCGAACCGGACGCCTTCAAACACCCGGCCGTCCTGCAACACCAAATAGCCCTTTTTCATGGTTTCCTCCCTCATCAGACCGCAGTTCGTCGATTTTACCTTGATTCTATGTAATTATGATAGGTTTTTCCACAACAGTCAATCCTTTCCGCGCCGCCGCCGGTAAACTTTTTCCCGGGGAAGGTACTACTTTTTGTGCATTTCCTCAAAGGTAGACCTTTTCCGCCGGACCGGGAGGCGAAATCCGGCTTTTTTCGTTGCAAGCGCCGGGCGGGACCGATATAATAGGGGCATCGAAACGCTGAGGAGGCGAACGCCGTGGCAAAGGCGCTGGACAAGTTCACAGACCCCTTCCGGCAAAGCGCGATCCCCTTTCTGCTGGCGGAGGTGGTCACCGACGGACGGGGGGAGATGGTGGATCTGATCTGCCGGTTTGCAAACGGGCCCGCCGCCGCCCTGGCGCGCATGCCGCAGGAGGAGCTTCAGGGCCTGCGGTTCACCCGGGCCTTTCCCGCCGGACGGCTGGAGGCGCTGCGCCCCTTGCAGGCCGTGGCTTTCTCCGGCTCCGCCGCCTCCTTTTCCTATCCCGCCGCCGACGGGCGGAAGCTGCGCGTCACCTGCTACCAGCCCATGTACGGCATGGCGGCCTGCCTGCTGGAGCCGCCGGAGGGGGGCGGCCGGACCGCCATGGCGGCGGAGTCCCTGCCCAGCGCGGCGGCGGTGGTGGAGCTGAGCCGGAACGGGCTGCGGTGCCTCTCCTTCAACCGCCGCCTGTGCGAGCTGACCGGCTGGCCCCGGAAGTCCCTGCTGGACCGCTTCGCCGGGGACCTCTCCGCCCTGGTGGAGCCGGCGGACTGGCCGGACCTGCTCCAGGACCTGCTGGACGCCGCCCGGGAGCGCCGTGGGGTGGACCACGATTTCCGCCTGCGGCGCAGGGCGCAGGCGCCGCTGTGGGTCAGCCTCCGGGCGGAGGCCCCCGCAGCGGCGGGGAGCGCCGCCGTTTTTCAGGCCGTGCTGCTGGATATCGATTGCCAGCGCCAGGCCCAGAGCCGGCTGGAAGAGGCGCTGGCAGAGCTGGAGCGCGCCCGGAGCGGCCTCTCGGCGCTGTTTGAAAACCTGCCCGGAGGCGTCTGCCTGTTCCGCCTGGCGGCGGAGGGCGGGGCGGCGCCCCTGCGCCTGAGCCAGGACCTGTGCGG
>JAEXWS010000091.1 GCA_023406225.1 Bacillota bacterium
GCATAAATGCATCAAGGACGGACGTCAAAACGCCGTGGTACCACCTTGGTTCGCGCGCTTCCTTGCGAAAGCGGCCTTTGAGGGTGCCAGCACACCCCTGCGCGATGACGGGCGCCCCCGTCGTGACCTATGCGGATGCAGTCGGCCACGCAACTCCAAGACCATGTTCGGCGGACCCTTCCGTGCCCCGTTCCACCCAATCGGAGCTCTCTGTAACGGTCCTGTCCGCGTACTCTTCTTTTCATCGTCTTTGCTGTATTCGGTTATCTGTTTAACAGTGTACATGTTAACGGTTTTTCTGTCAACCGAAATATTTGTCAGAAACGCGCCGGCGCGGTGAAAAACAATTGTCGGATGTGCACAAATCCGGGGCGGCGTCCCCGGAAACACCTGACTTTTTTTGAAAAACCTTGTTTGTATCGGATTGCAACCGCGGGGCAAAACTGCTATCATATCTTTTGAATATGGAGACGAACGGGAGGTACGGCAGTGCAGGGAAAACGCGATCCGAATTTCATCGCCCGCTGGCTGCGGGACCTGCTGTGCGGCGTCTTTATCGGCGCGGGCGCCATTTTGCCCGGCGTGTCCGGCGGCGTGCTGGCGGTGGCCTTCGACATCTACCGCCCGTTTATGGAGGTATTGACCCACCCCCGGACGGCTGTCCCCAAGTACTGGCGGTGGTTTCCGCCCATCGCCCTGGGCTGGGCCGTGGGCTTTTTGGGGTTTGCCAAGGGCATCGCCCTCTGCTTGGACCGGTCCGCCACCGTGACCACCTGGCTGTTCATCGGTTTGATCGTGGGTACGGTGCCGTCCCTCTTCCGGGAGGCGGGGAAGGAGGGGCGCTCCGCCGCGTCCTGGGTGAGTTTCTGCCTGTGCGCCTTCGCGGTGTTCGCGGGCCTGTTTTATGTGGGGCGCGTCGTCCGGGTCCAGGTGGAGCCGAGCTTCTGGTGGTATAACTTCTGCGGCGTGCTGTGGGGCATGGGCGTGGTGATCCCGGGGATGACCTCCTCCTCCGTGATGATGGCGCTGGGATTGTACCAGCCCATTTTGGAGGGCCTGGCGGATCTGGACCTTGTGGTGCTGTCCGCGGCGCTTCCGGGGATGCTTTTGACGATCCTGCTGCTGGCGCGGCTGGTGACATGGTTCCTGCGGACCCATTACGCCGTGGCCTTTCATGGGATCTTGGGATTTGTGGCGGCCTCCACCCTGGCCATCCTTCCCACCGTTTACCGCAGCGCCGGGGAGATACTGCTCTCCGCCGCGTGCTTTTTGGGGGGCTTTGCCCTGGCGTATTTCCTGGACCGGCTGGACCGGCGCGTCCGGCCGGAGGAGCAGCCCGGCTGATCTTGACAAAAACCGGCCGAAAAGGCGAAAAAAGCGGAAAATTTTTTCTTTCCCGCTTGCAATGCCCTGGAGGCTGTGATAAAATACCAGAAAATAAACAGAGGTCCATTGGACTTCGCAAATCCGCTGGACCGCTTGAAAAATTGATAAAAGCAAACCCGGTGAAAACCGGCGACGCAAAGCTATAGGATCGTCAGGATCGAAAGATACCACGATAGCCAGCTGCCACATAGAGACGGACCGTTTTGACGGGTCGCCGTGCGCTGTTGCCATCGTTGCGTGTTGGCAGCAGCTTTTTTATTGTCTGGAAAGGGGAACCGGCCTGCGGCGGTTTCTCCGGGAGCGGGGGACGGAATGGGGAAGAGCGGGAGAAAAGAGAATAGCCGCGGCTTTACCTTGATGGAAACGCTGACGGTGGCGGGCATCCTGGCCGTGCTGGCGGCGGTGGTCCTTGTGTCCGTGACCGCCGTGCAAAGCCGTCTCCACATGGCCGAGCTGGACGCTTACGCCCGGCAGCTCTTCCTCGCCGCCCAGGGAGAGGTGACCGCCATGAAGGCCGACGGACGGCTGGTCCGGTTCGCGGAGACCTTCGGGGACGGCGACGCCCTGGCGGAACCGCCCGCGGACTATCCCAAGGAAGAGGGCGGCGTGCAGACGGACACCCGCTGGATGGGCCTTTCGCACCTCTCCTCCGACGATCCCCGGGCCCAGGCGTATCTGCTCCGGGCCAACGACTCCCTGAACACCGCGACGGCCGGGGGCGGCTGCTTCCTTTTGGAGCTGGACCCCGCCAGCGGCGATATCTACAGCGTTTTTTACCGGGAGGCGCCGTTTACATACGACGACGTGCTGGCGGTCTGCGCCGCGTCCCGGACCCAGGCGGTCCGCGCGGAGGCCGCGCTGGGCTATTACGGCGGCAGCGTGGGGAAATCCCCCACGGTGGGCACGCCGGAGGTGTTTTCCCCGGAGATCACGGTCCATAACGGCGAGGAGCTGTGGGTGGAGGTGTCCTGCGGCGGCCTGATGCCCCTGCGGGCCACGCAAAAGGACCTGACGCTGACCGTCACGGTGGAGGATGAGCAAGGCAACGCCTGGAAGCGGGAATTTCGGGGCGGACGGCCCGCCAGCGCCGACGGCTTCTTCGTCAACGGCGACAGCGTGGCGGTCACGGTCCTGCTGGACAGCCTGGAGGAGGGGAAGCATTTCGCGGAGCTCACCAGGGCGGGGGACCTGACCCCGGGAGACGATCTGAGCGTCTCCGCCGAGATGGTCTACACGCCCAAGAGCCACGAGGACCGGATCGACAGCGGCGCGGGCGCCCGCAAGATCGTGAACAGCCTGTTCGGGGAAAAGACGGAGACGGAGGACGGCACGGCCCTTCGGGTGTCCAGGGTGCGGCATCTAAACAATTTGCGCCGTGATATCTGCGGAACGCGGATCCCCGCCGGGACGGAGATCGTCCAGGGCGGAGACATCGATTTTTCCTTCCGAAGCTGGACCAAGGGCGAGGATTACCTGACCCTGACGGACAATCCCCTTGCAAAAGCGGGCTTTTCCCCCATCAAAAACGACGTGCTCTTCGCCCGCGGCACCGTCTATGACGGCGGCGGCGGGACCATCTCCGGCTTTACGGTCCGGGGCGGCGATTATGCGGGGCTGTTTGCCTCGGCCCGGGACTGCACCTTCCGGGGGATGCGCCTGGTGGACCACGCGGTGAGCGGGACCCGGAACGTGGGCGCGCTGGCGGGTTACCTGGTGGACTGCCAGGTCCTGGACTGCGGCGTGTATCTGGACACGGGGACCACCGCGTATCCGACGGACCTTCCGGCCCGGACGGTCCGGTGCACGGTCTTTGGCAGCGGCAGCACCGTGGGCGGGCTCGTGGGTCTTGGACAGGGGGAATGCCGCATTGTGGATTCCTTCGCCGCGGTGGGCGTGTCCGGCGGGGGATACGTGGGCGGACTGGCCGGATACCTGAGCGGAAAAGCCGCCGTCAGCGGCTGCTACGCCTCCGGCGCGGTGAAGACCGCCGGATATGTGGCGGGCGGCCTGGTGGGAGCGGGAGAGGGCGCGGAGCTCTCCGACTGCTACGCCGCCGGAGACGTGACCGCCGCCGGATACGCCGGAGGGCTGCTGGGGCAGTCCGTGGGCGGAAAGGCCGTCCGCTGCCGGTCCTATGGACGGGTGCTGGACGACGGGGCGGGCGACGAGCTGGGCGGTTTTGTGGGCGCCAACGACAGGACCTCTTACAGCAATTGCGCTTATTTGAAGCAGGTGAAGTACAACGAGGACCTGGGCGCGCAGCCCGGCGGGGTCACGGCGGCGGGCTATGAGACGCTGCGGTCCTCGCCCGCCAACCCCGGCGGCGTCAGCTTTCCCTACTCCCTGGAGCTCTGGGGAGGAGAGGCGTTCCCCTTCCCGCTGCTGAAAAAGACGGCGGAGCCCGGCGACGTCAGGATGCCCCATTACGGCGACTGGCCGACGGAGTATCAGATGAAGACCTCCCTGGTGTACTATGAAAAATACCGGACGGCGGACGCGGACGGCGGCTTTTACGGCTATTACGCCGACGTGAGCCTGACCACAGGCGGCGGCGAGACGGACGGCGGCTGGACGGTGGACACGCTGCGGGACGAGGTCTGCGTGGAGGACGGCTACGCCGTGCTCAGCACCTATGCGCTGACGCGGTTCGACTATACCCTGGACCCAGGCACCGGAGCGGGCGCGGGGGCGAAAGCGACGCTGACCGTGACGGATACGCTGGGCGGGACGGCCCAGGAGCGGGCGGGCCAGGCGCTGCGGCTGACCGACGGCGTGCACCTGACCTTTACCAAGGGGAGCGGCTCCGTGACCATCACCAACGCCAAGGTCTACCAGCTCCCCTTCGCCCTGCAGGTGACGGACCGCTTCGCCGCCAAGACCTTCTGGGAGACGCTGACGCTGCAAGACGGCTACGTGGGCGGCCACCGGGTCTTTACCAGCTACACGTTTTATTACTGCCCGGACTTCGCCAAAAACGCGGTGAACCCGGCGGAGGAGGGCAAGATCCCCGCAAAGCCCGCGGAGCCGGCGGCGCTGTATGTGCGCAGCGCCCGGCAGCTGAACGGTCTGGGGCGGTCCACCTACTACTGGAATACCACGGCGGCGGGAAACCTGCTGGACGTCACCTTTTTGCAGGAGACGGACGTGGATTTCGGCCTCTATACCGGCGGGACCGGCCGCTACTGCGGAGAGGTCTACGACCTGATGGACACCTCCCGGGGCAATCCCTACCGCAACAAGCCCATCGGACGGACCAACAACCAGGCGGGCAAGAACTTCCGCAATACTTACGACGGCCGGGGAAACCGGATCGTGGACTACTGCTGCGAGACTTACGCGGAGGACGACTACCAGTTTACGGGGCTGTTCGGCGAGGTGCAGAACGGCCTGCTGACAAACATCGTCATGACCGCGTCGGACCCCGAGGGAGGCAGCGCCTATATCCGCTCCCACTACAACGGGAGCCTCCACCCCGGGACGGCCCCGCTGGCAGGCCTTTTGTACGTGGATAAGGGGGGAAACCAGGCGGCGCTGGACAAAAACCCCGCCACCGCGCGCAATTGCGCGGTTTCCGGCTACACGGTGCGCTACGACAACGCCTCCGGCAATTCAAAATCCGCCACCGGCGGACTTGCGGGCTTCTGCTTCGGCGTGATCGAAAACTGCTCCGCCGTGAACCGGGAGGTCGCCGCATTCTCCAGAAACGAGCGGTTCGTGGGCGGCCTGGTGGGGTCCCTGAACGGCAAGGGCGCGGTGCGGAACTGCTACGCGGGAGGGTCGGTCCTCAGCGCCTCGGGAAACGGGACGAATTACCTCGGCGGCATCCGCGGCGGCTTTGATAATATTTACGGCGCCTATGACGACGCCTCCGGCATGAGCGGGCAGAGGAGCCAAAGCATCACCGGCAGCTACGCCTACTGCGTCTGGGACAGGGAGCACCTTGGGACGAACAGCTTCGCGCCGGTTTCCCGGCCCGCCAACGTCGCCATCCAGAACTGCTATTACCTGACGGACGCCGTCGACGCGGATGTGCGGGGGCAGATCGTTTCCGCGGACGGGGCCAAGGGCCTGAGCGGCGCGGAGCTTGCGGGCCTTACGGCCCTGCCGGACAGGGCGTCCGCCGGGAACTCCCATCCCTGGAGCGCGGCGCTGCTGGGCGCGGCGTATCCCTTCCCGGCGGCGGTGGCCGATCCGGACAGCGGGGATTTCGTCCACTACGGCGACTGGCCCGCCCGGAACGGCGGACTGGAACTCACGGCGGATACGTATCTTGTTTACTATGAGCGCTATACCGACGGCAAATGGGGCGTTTACACCCTGGATGAGGCCGGATCGCCCATCAGCAGCCTGGACGCGGAAGATCAAAAGGAGATATCCCGGACCGGCTACGGCATTTTGACCAAAAACGACTCCTTCAAACTCCAGGTCGCGGAGTACGGCGCGGTCAGCGGCGGACAGGCGGCGAAGGAGAAGCTGACGGCTTCCATCCAGAGCGGATACGGCCTCTATGCGCTCTCTGACCTTGTGTCCGGCCGGATCGATGCGGTCAACAGGTATGGCGTGCGCGCGGCGGTGGAGCTTCAGGACACCAATGGAAAAACCAGGCAGACCCTCTACCTGTACACGCCGATGGCCGCCGGCATATTCTCCGAAAGGGATGGGAGCGTCTACCAGTTCCGCACGGCGGACCAATTGCAAAGCGCCCAGGGGAAAAACGGCTGGACTTTCGTGCAGACCCACGATATCGTCATTTCAAAGGATGGGGCGGACCGGTACGGCATGCTGAACAACAACGCCGGCGGGTCCGACTACGACGGCGGCGGCCACACCATCAGCGGACTGACAAGGCCGCTTTTCCATCAAAATGACGGGCGGCTCCACGATCTGCATCTTCTGGATGTGGACATCGATTCCCGGGAGCAGAGCGTCGCCGCCCTTGTGGTGGACGGCAATCGAGCGGGTTCCGTCATCTCGGAGTGCACCGTGGAGGGCAGCGTAAAGACCAGCGCGCTCAACGGGACGGCCGCCGGACTGGCGGTGGTCAGCGGCGGAAGCGTCTCCGGCTGCCGGGTGGAGTGCGCGGTCGAGGGCGCGCAGGCCGCGGGCTTTGTCCATACCACCACAGGGGGAAGCATCCGGCGCTGCGGCGCATCGGTCATCGTGGACGCTTCCGACGGAGCCGCGGGTTTTGTCTATCTGCATAACGGCGGCTTTATCAGCGGCTGCTATGCGGAGGGGAGCGTTGACGCGGACGCGACCGCCGCGGGTTTCTTTTGCAATGGCTGGGGACGGACCGAGGACTGTTATACCACGGCCAGGGTCTACGCCGGGTCCGCCTACGGCTTCGGCCCGCCGGGACGTGACGCGAAAAACTCCTGGTATACGGCGGATACCGGCCGGAACGGCAGCGGGAATTGGTGCCGCGGCGTCGATTGGGCCGCCGCCGTGGACGAAAAGGGCGTTCCAAAAGAGGATTGGTCCGATCACGTAAAGATTTTCTGAGAGAAAGGGGGCGCGCACGGTGGGCAGAGCGGCGCAAAAACTTCACAGCCGGCGGGGCGCGTCCATCCTGATGGCGCTGGCGTTTTTCCTGCTTTGCGGGTTCATCGGCGCCGTGGTGCTGGGCTCCGCCGCCACCAACGCCCAGAAGCTTGCCGGCAGGCGGCAGGAGCAGCAGGACTATTTCGCCGTCAGCTCCGCCGCCCGGCTGCTGCAAAGCGCCCTGGGCGGGAGCGCCTGCACGGCGGTAGAGACCGATACCTGGCGTACCTGCGGAGAGTCGGGGCACCTGGCGCATTTTTACACGGTCAGCACGGATGGGGAATTTCTGGGGGACCCGGAAAACCTCCTCAAACGGGCGGCTTTGCGGGTCTTTCGGGCCGCGCCCCACTATCCGGAGAACAAAAGCGGCTCCGTGGCGGCGGGCTGCACCGCCGATTTCACGGTGCGGCTGGACGATCTGGAAGGGATGCCCGTGGTGGCGGGGACGCTGACCATGGAAGAGGACTATGCCGCCACGGTGGTCCTGCGGCCCCAGGCGAACGACCCGGACGACCCCGCCGCCACCATCACCCTCCGCTTCACCGGCACAAAAACCCAGGAGCAGACGGGCCGGGGCGTCACGGAGGACTCCGTCAGCTGCACGCACAGCTATGAGAACGCGGAGGGGGAGCTGGAGACGCGGTTTTTCCCCGGCAAACGGGATATTTGGACCACCACCGTCACCTGGGACGCCGGGACCATCATCAAGGGGGCGCCGAAGGATGCTTGAAAAACTGCGGGGCGTCCGGGGAGAGACGCTGACGGAGACCCTGGCTGCCATCCTCATCGTCACGCTCTCCGCCGTGGTGCTGACCGGCATGGCCGTCGGCGCCGTCCGGCTCAACCGCGCCGCCGGAACGGCGGACGCGGCGTACCGCCTGGAGGTGGAGGCGGCGGAGCGGCAGGCTTCCGGCTCCCCGGGGACGGTCACCGTGGCGGAGGGCGGCAGGCGCTACGTCTACGATGTGACCGTCACCGGCGGGGAAGAGACGCTGGCCTCCTACGCGCCGGCGGGGGAGGGCGCGCCATGAAGCGGAAAAGACAGGGCTTTACCCTGGTGGAGACGCTGGCGGCGGTTTTGATCCTGTCCCTTTTGACCGGCGTGATCGCCATGGGGGTCTCCGCCGGCGCCCGCATCTACCGGGAATCCATATTCGTCTCCGAGAGCGGGATGCTCTCGGCCACGCTGGACACGGCCCTGGGGGACATCCTCCATTACGCGGACTGCAAGGCCGTCTCCGGCGGGGGGGCGGTCAGCTTTGAAAACCGAAACTACGGCATCGACAGCGGGAATTTCCTGCTCTCCGGGGACGGGAAGATCCTCATCTCGCCCTATGGCGGCGCGCCGGAGGACGAGTGGCTGATCCTGGTGAGCAGCGGGGCCTACGCCTCGCTGCGGATCGACAGCTTTACCCTGGATTACGGCGACGGGGTGTTCTTTGGCGGCTATACCGTCTCCGATGCCGGAGGGACCCGGGAAAAAACGTATACATTTGCGTTCCGCACCCTGATGGAGGGGGCCTGAGGGCGCTTCAAAGGAGTTTGACACCATGGCATACATACGTCTCGGCGATTTGCTGGTCTCCGCGGGGCTGATCACGCACGAACAACTCGCCGCCGCGCTGGAGCGGCAGAAAGTGACAAAAAACCGCCTGGGCCAGGAGCTGATCGAAGAGGCGGTCATCACGGAGCAGCAGTTCATCGACGCGCTGCGCATGCAGCTCGGCATTGAATTTGTGGACCTGTCCGCCGCCGCCATCGAACCGCAGCTTGCGGAGGCGCTGCCGCGGAACATCGCCCGGAAATACGGCGTGGTCCCCGTGCGGCTCCATGGCAACACCCTGTACCTGGCCATGAGCGATCCGCTGAACTTCGTGGCCCAGGAGGAGGTCAAGACCGCCACCAGGAAACGGGTGGTGCCCATGATCTCCACGGCGGACGGCATCGAGCGGGCCATCGCCAGCCTCTATGGCAACGAGGGCGCAAACCGGGCCATCGAGGAGATGAAGCGGGAGATCTCCGCCGGGACCCAGTCCCTGCCGGAGGCCGCCGGGATCATCGACAGCGGCGACGGCGCGGCCCCCACGGTGCGGCTGGTGAACTCCATCATTGAGCGGGCCGCCGTGGAAAACGCCAGCGACATCCACTTAGAGCCCGCGGAGCAGGAGCTGCGGGTCCGGATGCGGATCGACGGCGTGATGCGCGCCGTCATGACGGTGCCCAAGGACTTGCAGGCCTCCGTGATCGCCCGGCTGAAGATCATGGGCGGCATGGACATCACGGAGCGGAAGGTCCCTCAGGACGGCCGGGCGGGCGTGCGGGTCAAGGAGCGGAGCCTGGACCTTCGCATGTCCACGCTGCCCACCATCTTCGGCGAGAAATTCGTCATCCGCCTGCTGGATAAGGACTCCCAGCTTTTGAGCAGGGAGAAGATCGGCCTGGACGGCGCGGACCTGGAAAAGTACCAGGCGCTTCTGAGCCGCCCCAGCGGCGTGGTGCTCATCGTGGGCCCCACGGGCAGCGGCAAGTCCTCCACCATGTACACCATGATCCGGGAGCTGAACACCGAGCAGGTGAATCTGGTGACGCTGGAGGACCCGGTGGAGTATAACATCAGCGGCGTCAACCAGGTCCAGATCAATGAAAAGACTGGCATGACCTTCGCCAGCGGCCTGCGGTCCATCCTCCGCCAGGATCCGGACATCATCGCCGTGGGCGAGATCCGGGACGGCGAGACGGCCCAAATCGCCATGCGGGCCGCCATCACCGGCCACCTGGTCCTCTCCACCGTCCACACCAACGACGCCCTCTCCACCATCGACCGTCTGCTGGATATCGGCGTGGAGCCCTATCTGATCGCCAGCGCCCTCAACGGCGTCGTTTCCCAGCGGCTGGTCCGGCGGGTGTGTCCCAACTGCCGCAGGGCGTATGAGCCCACCGGGGAGGAGCGGATGGACATCGGCCTGGAGCCGGAGAGCGGCCGGACCTTTTACCGGGGCGGCGGCTGCCCCGCCTGCTTCGGCACCGGGTACCGGGGCCGCATCGCGGTCTTTGAGATATTGGTTATGAGCCGCCGCCTCCGGGCCGCCGTCAGCCGCGGCGCCCGGCAGGAGGAATTGCAGGCCATCGTCCGGGAGGAGGGCGGCTTCGTCACTCTGGCGGAGAACTGCCGCCGTCTGGTGCTGGACGGCGTTACCACCATCGAGGAGGCGCGGAGAGTCGTCAGCTCTGCGGATTATATATGAAGATCGAAGAACTGATCGCCCGGGCCGCCGAACGGGGCGCGTCCGATATCCATCTGATCTGCGGCCGCCCGCCCGTGTTCCGGGTGGCGGGGGCGCTGGAGGCCCAGGAGGGCCCGCCCCTCACCGCCGGGGACTGCCGGGAGCTGGCCGCCGTTCTTGCGGGGGACCGGCTGGAGCTGCTGGAAAAGACCGGCGAGCTGGACGGCGCGGACACCCTCTCCGGCGTGCGGGTCCGCATCAATCTCTTCGTCCAGCAAAACGCCGTCTCCGCCGCCATCCGCCTCCTGGCGGACCGCATCCCGGACCTGGCCGCCCTGGGCCTTCCGCCCAAGGTGGAGGAGCTGACGGACCTGCGCCGGGGCATCGTCCTGGTGACGGGCGAGACGGGCAGCGGCAAGTCCACCACCCTGGCGGCCATGATCGACCGGGTGAACCACACCCGCGCCGCCCACGTCCTGACGCTGGAGGACCCCATCGAGTATCTTTACACCCCGGACCGCTGCATCTTCAACCAGCGGGAGATCGGACGGGACACTCGCAGCTTCGGGGCGGGCCTGCGGGCCGCCCTGCGGGAGGACCCGGACATTATCCTGGTGGGCGAGATGCGGGACCTGGAGACCATTGAGACGGCCCTGACGGCGGCGGAGACGGGCCACCTGGTGCTGGGCACGCTGCACACCGGCTCCGCGCCGGACGCGGTGGACCGCATCGTGGACGTGTTTCCGGAGGCCCGTCAGCGCCAGGTCCGCATGCAGCTCTCCATGACCCTCCAGGCCGTGCTGAGCCAGCAGCTCCTGCCGGCGCTCTGCGGCGGGGGCCGGGTGGCCGCCTGCGAGCTGATGGTGGTGAACGCCGCCGTGCGCAACCTCATCCGGGAGGGGAAGACCCCCCAGATCCACAGCGCCATCGCCACCACCGCGGCGGAGGGGGCCGTCACCATGGACGCGTTCCTCCTGCGGCTGTACAAGGCCGGAAAGCTCAGCGCCGAGACCGTGCGCGCCGCCGCCCACGACGCGGAGTACGTGAAAAAAAGCCTACCCTTTTGAACATTGCAGAAAGCGGGTGATCCCCCTTGCCCACCTATAAATATACCGCCATCTCCCGGGACGGAGCGAAGGTGACCGGCGTGGCGGAGGCGTTCGACGAGTACGCCGCCGTATCCAAGATCAAAGAGACCTGCTCCGTGGTCACGAAGATCAGCGAGGTGCAGGTCATTCCCAAGGAGAGCGCGGACCTCTTCGCCCCCCGCATCCGGGAAAAGGACCTGGCGGTGATGTGCTCCCAGTTCGCCATCATCCTGAGCTCGGGCCTGCCCATCGTGCGGGCCGTGGAGCTGATCGCGGACCAGACCGCGGATCGCCAGCTCAAGCGTTTGCTGCGCCAGGTGGCCGGGGACGTGGACGGCGGCAGCAGCCTGGCCCGGAGCTTTGAGAACAAGGCGGGCTTCCTGCCCGTCACGTTCATCGAGTCCGTCCGGGCCGGGGAGGAATCCGGCACCCTGGACACGGCCTTCCGGCGGCTCCACGCCTATTACGACAAGTCTTACAAGCTCAAGGGCAAGGTCCGCGCCGCCATGACCTATCCCATCTTTACCGTGGCGGTGGCCGTCGTCGTGGTGGCGGTCATCATGGTGAAGGCGGTGCCGACCTTCGTCAAAACCTTCCAGTCCATGGACATCGTGCTGCCCTGGCCCACCCAGGCCCTCATCGCCGTCAGCGGCTTCTTCGTGAAAAGCTGGCCGGCCCTTCTGGCGGCGGCCGCGGCGGCGGTCCTCTTCTGGAAGCTCTGGGGCCGCACGGAGTCCGGCCTCATCCGCCAGCACAGGTGGAAGCTGCGGATGCCCCTGGTGGGAAAGCTGAACGAGATGAAAAGCGCCTCCCAGTTCGCGGGCACCATGATGACGCTCCTCTCCGCGGGCATCCCGGTCATCCAGGCCGTCTCCATCACCGCCAAGGTGCTGGACAACGCGGCGGTGGGGGCCCAGCTCGGTTTGCAGATCCCAAAGCTGGAGGAGGGAAAGACCCTGGCGGCCTGCCTGCGCGCCTGCGATTTTCTGCCGGACCTTCTGGTGGAGATGACCGGCGTGGGCGAGGAGACCGGCTCTCTGGAAAGTACGCTGGAGGTGGTGGGCGGCTATTATGACAATGAGACGGAGCTTCGCTCCCAAAAGGCCCTGGCCCTGCTGGAGCCCATTGTGGTCTGCGTCCTGGCGGTTTTGGTGGTGTTCATCCTGCTTGCCGTGTACCTGCCCATGTTCTCCCTGTACGGGAGCTATTGAATCGGTATTCCGCCGGAAAAGACCCGTCCGGCCAATACACATAAAAGGTTGATCCAAAATCCAAATCACATATTTTTAGGAGGAAACAAACATGAACGCGATGCTGAAGAAACTGAACAAGAAGAAGTCCGGCAGGAAGGGCTTTACCCTGATGGAGATGCTGATCGTCGTGGCGATCATTGCTATCTTGGTGGCGATTGCAATTCCTACGTTCAATGCCGCTTTAAGTACAGCAAAAGTGAATACTGATAATGCAAATATGCGTGCAGCCAAAGCAGTGGCTGTAACAGAGTATTTAATGGAACAGGCAGGCGAAAGTGGTGCAACGGCACCGGCTGTTGGAGATAATTTTGATGCTGAGGCAGGAACTTTTGTGGGCACTAAGGTCCCTACTCCCTATGGACAGTCTGGAAAGAATTCGTATATTCAGGTAGAAAAAGCTGAGAACGGCACGTATACTTTGAAATGGGTTGAAAAGACCTAACGTGTGCTTCCGTTGCTATTCTATACGCCGTAGGGTTGCGGCGCACCTCGAACGCCCGGCGCCGCGCCGGGCGGGGGCCATCCCCCTTCGGGATGTTCCCCGCGCGGCGCGGCACCAAACGAAAAAACCGTGTGAAAAGGATGCCGAGATGAAAGAACTGCTGACCCTTTCTCCCGCCCTCGCCGCCTATTTCCTGCTTCTCGCCGCCCTTTTGGGCGCGGCGGCGGCCAGCTTCGCGGGCTGCGCGGCCGCCCGCATGGCGGCGGGAGAGAGCTTTGTCCGCGGCCGCAGCCGCTGCGCCGCCTGCGGCCACACGCTGGGCGCCCCGGACCTGGTCCCCGTGTTCTCCTGGCTGTTTTTGAAGGGGAAGTGCCGTTACTGCGGCGCGCCCATCCCCGTCTCCTGTCCGGTGACGGAGCTGCTGGGAGCCGCCGCCTTCGCCGCCCTTGCATGGCGGTACGGGCTGACGCTTCAAACCCTGGAGTGCCTCATCCTCACGGCGCTGCTCCTCGCCGCCTCCCTGACGGACTGGGAGACGGGCCTGCTCCCCGACCGGCTTTTGCTGGCCATGGCGCTGAACTTCGTGCTTTTCGCGGGCCTGGGCGGACGGTTCGAGACCGCGCTGGTCCGGGGCTTCTGGGGCGGGATGGCCCTGGCGGGGCCTTTGCTGCTTCTGGTGCTGCTCATGGACCGGGTGTTGAAGCGGGAGAGCATGGGCGGCGGCGACATCAAGCTCTTTTTCGTGGTGGGGCTGTACTTCTCCTGGCGGGAGGCGCTGTTCATCCTCATCGTCTCCTGCGCCCTGGGCATCGTCCTGGGGCTGCTGTCCCGCAAGACCACCGGGGACCCGGAAAACCCCAAGGCGTTCCCCTTCGGCCCGGCCATCGCCGCCGGCGCGGTGGTGTCCCTGCTCTTCGCGGAGCCGGTCATGGACTGGTATCTGAGCTTGTTTTAAGGAAAGACCTGTCAAACAGGGAGGAAACGAACATGTCAACGACAATGCTGGGTTTGGACGTGGGCGCCAGCGCGCTGAAAATGGCCCTGGTCTCCGGGGACCGCGTTCAAAAGGCTGCGGCGGAGCCGCTGCCGGACAATCTGATCCGGGAGGACCGCATCACCTCTCTGGACGCCATGGCCCACGAGCTGAAGGACGCCCTGCGCCGCCACCGGATCACGGCGCGGAAATGCGCCTTGGTCCTGCCGCCGGAGAGCGCCATCGTCCGCCGGATCACCGTGCCGTACATGACCGTGGAGCAGCTTCAAATGAACCTGCCCTATGAGTTCCACGACTACATCCAAAGCGACAAGGACCTCTTTTTTTACGACTATGCCGTGGTGGAGACCCGGCTGGGGGAGGACGGGCAGCCCCGGGAGCTGGACCTGATCGCCGCCGCCGCCAGGCGGGAGACGGTGGCGGAATACCGGCTGCTGCTGCGCAAGGCGGGATTGAAGCTGGCGGTGGCGGTGCCGGAATGCCTGACCTACCGCAACCTCATCCGGGCCTATGAGCGGTCCCACCCGGACCATCCGGCGGAATACTGCGCCGTGGATATGGGCCACCGGGCCATTCGGATGCACATGTACCGGGGGACCGCCTATGAGACCACCCGGGTTGTGGAGTTCGGCGGCGCGGCCCTGGACGCGCTGATCGCGGACGCGGAGGCCGTGGACCCCCATCTGGCGGCGGGGTATAAGCGCTCCAACTATGACGGCGCCCAGGAGATCCCCGCCTGCCGGGACTTGTACGCCCGCATCGCGGTGGAGCTTTTGCGTGCGGTGAATTTCTACGGCTTCAACACGCCGGACGCGGATTTGAAGGACGTGTGGCTGGGCGGGGGCCTTGCCAAGGTGACGGCGCTGACCGACGAGATCCGGGAGAACCTGGAGCTGTCCGTCCACCCGGTGGAGGACCTGCTCCCGGCGGGAGCCGAAAGCGCGGACGCCGCGCTGTGCGCCGCAGCCGCGGGCGCCGCGCTGCAATCGGGAGGGAGGTGAGCGCCGATGGGCATGAAAAAGACATATCCGGTCAAACAGGACCTGAACCTGGCCCAAAAGGAGCGGAAACACCGGAACTTAGGCGCCGCTGCGCTGACAACGGCGGTGCTTGCCGCGCTGATCGCCCTGTTTTGCAAGTTCGGCGTGCTGGACCGGCTGGACGAGGTGCGCATCGCCCAGGAGAGCGCGGTCCGGGCGGAGCAGCTCCTTGCCCAGACCCGCACCCTCACCGTGGGATACGACGCGGTGCTGGAGGAGTACACCAGCTTTTCCACGGCGAACGGGGCCGTGGGCGCGGACCCCATGGAATGCCTGGACCTCATCGAAAGCGAGCTGATGGCGGCATCCAAGGTGTCCGCCTTCGCCGTGTCGGACGATCTGGTGTCCGTGCAGATCTCCGGCGTGACGCTGCGGGAGGTGTCCGCCATCTACACCGGCCTGATGGACAATGAACTGGTTTCGGCGGTCCAGGTCTATACCGCCGCCACTACCGGCGACGCGGCGGCCCAGGTCACCGCCGCCATGACCATCCGGCTGGCCGCGCCGGAAGGAGCGGGAGAGGAGGCGGTCTTACAATGAACCGAGCCTTGACCCGCCGGGAAAAAGTGCTGCTGCTGCTTTTGGCGCTGCTGCTTTTGGCCATGGGATACATGAAGCTCTTTTACGAGCCGCTCCAGACGGAGCGCATCGCTGCGGAGACCCGGCTGGCGGACGCGGAGGACGCCCAGCTTCTGGAGCAGGCGAGGCTGCATCAGATGCGGCAGATGGAGGCGGAGCTGGAGAAGCTGAAAGCCGACGGCGCCGCCAAGGCCGCCGAGATCCCGGCCTATGACAACATCGAAAACGTGATGGTGCAGCTCAACGCCATCCTCTCCGCCGCCCAGGAATACAGCCTGACCTTTTCGGAGGTTGCCTTCGGGGAGGACGGCACGGTGTCCCGGCCCATCCAGATGACCTTCACCGCCGTCAGCTACGCTGCGGCGCGGACCATTTTGAACGACCTCTATCACGGCTGGTACCGCTGCTCCCTCAGCGGGATGAGCGTCTCCGCGGACGAGGACGTTTCCCGGGACAGCCCCGTGAACGTCTCCCTAACGGTCACGTTCTATGAAAAGCTGACATGAGAAAAGGACGAGGCTGTCGAAAAAGTGCCTTCGGCACTTTTTCGAGTAGGCTGCGGCCCGCCGCGCGCACGAGCTGCCCGCCGTGGGCGGGCAGCTCACACACTTACGGACCGAGGTGTATTTTCTCCGACGCACATGTCGTCGGAGAAAATGGATTTGATCTTCTTCGCGCCTTCGGGCGCGAACTCTGCGAGGCTTTTTCGACACGCTGAAAGGCCGCCCCGTGCTTCGGGGCGGCCTTTTTCCGCGGGTCTACAGGTCCAGCACGCCCATGACGGCGATGCCGGCCACCACCAGCGCGATCATGCAGTAGTGCTTCCAGGAGAGCCGCTCTTTCAGGAAGATGCGGCCCCACAGCACGGAGGCGGCGCAGTAGGAGGAGATGATGGGGGCGGACATGGCCAGGTGCTGGGTGTCCGCGATAGCGTAGATGTAGGCGAACTGGCCCGCCGTCTCGCAGACGGCGCCCACATACTTGGGCAGTTCCATCCTCGGGATCAGGCGGTCCTTTTTGATGAGGACCACGTAGACGAAGCAGACGGCCGCCGCAGCCAGGAAGGTCAGCTCATAGGCCGCGTTGGCGGAGTCCTCGTTCAGCGTTTCCAGCACCCGGTTGTCGGCAAAGGTGCCCGCCGCGTCCAGCAGGCAGTAGGCCACCGGCAGGGCCAGCGCCTTCCAGCTCTTGGCATACTTGAAGTTGCCCGCCTCCTGGCGCGCCGCCCGGAGAGACTCGTCCTCCCGGGCGTCCACCACGCCCAGGCCGAAAGCGCCCAGGCACACCAGCCCCACCGCCGCCAGGGCCAGGGGGGAGTAGCCGCCGATCCCGTCGATCAGCAGCGTCAAAAGGGCCACCAGCGCGCCGGAGGAGTTGCAGATGGGGGAGGAGATGGAGAGCTCGATGTACCGCAGGCCCACATAGCCCAGGGCCATGGAGCTGATGTAAAGCAGGGAGACTGGCAGGTAGGTCAGAAGGATGCGCAGGTCGATCACCGTGCCGCCCACGAAGATCTCATAGCAGGCGTGCAGGCCCATGACCACGCCCACGGCCATGACCATCTTCAAGTGGGCGTATTTGTCCCGGCCGTCCCGGCAGCCGATTTTGGAAAAGAGGTCGGAGCCGCTCCAGCAGAGCAGCGCGATGAGGGAAAGCCAAAACCACATGAGAGGATTCTCCTAAAACAAGTATTGAGTCAGCCGGGCAGCTTGGCGAGGCCCGCGTCCGCCAGATTCTGGAGGGACAGCAGGATGCCCAGCTTCGCGTGATACCAGGTCAGGCCGCCCTGGAAATAGACGGCGTAGGGCGGGCGGATGGGCCCGTCGGCGGAGAGCTCGATGGAGCTGCCCTGGATGAAGGCGCCCGCCGCCATGATAACCTCCGCATCATAGCCGGGCATGGCCCAGGGCTCCGGGGTCACGTAGCTGTCCACCGGGGCGGCGGCCTGAATGCCCTTGCAGAAGGCCACCATGGCCTCCGGGCTGCCCAGGGTCACCGCCTGGATGATGTCGTGCCGGTCCTCGGCGGCCCGGGGGACGCAGGCGAAGCCCAGCCGCTCGTAGACGTTGGCGGCGAACACCGCGCCCTTCAGCGCGCCGGAGACCACGGTGGGGGCCAGGAACAGACCCTGGTAGAGCGCGGGCATCAGCCCCAGGTTCGCGCCCACCTCCTGCCCCAGGCCCGGCGCGGAGAGGCGGTAGGCGCAGCGGTCCACGCATTCCCGGGTGCCGCAGATGTAGCCGCCGATGGGGGCCAGGCCGCCGCCGGGGTTTTTGATGAGGCTGCCCACCACCATGTCCGCCCCCAGGTCGGAGGGCTCCTGAAGCTCCACAAATTCGCCGTAGCAGTTGTCCACCATCACCTTCACGTCCGGCTTCACATCCTTGCAGAAGGCGATCAGCTCCCCGATCTGGGCGGAGGAGAAGGAGGGGCGGGTGGCGTAGCCCTTGGAGCGCTGGATGGTGATGAGCTTCGTGCGCGCATGGATGGCGGAGCGGATGGCGGGGTAGTCGAAGGCGCCGTCCGGCGTCAGGTCCGCCTGGGCGTAGGTGACGCCGTATTCCTTCAAGGAGCATTTGCTCTCCCGGATGCCGATGACCTCCTCCAGGGTGTCGTAGGGCGCGCCCACGGGGGAGAGCAGCTCGTCCCCCGGCAGAAGGTTGGCAGAGAGCGCCACCGCCAGGGCGTGGGTGCCGCAGGTGATCTGGGGCCGGACCAGGGCGGCCTCCGTGTGGAACACGTCGGCGTATACCCGTTCCAGGTTGTCCCGGCCGTCGTCGTTGTAGCCGTAGCCGGTGGTGGCGGCGAAATGGGCGGCGTTCACCCGGTTTTTCTGCATGGCCGCCAGGACCTTGCCCTGGTTGTATTCCGCCGTTTGGTCAATGGCCTCGAACCGGGGCCGCAGGTCCCGGAGCACCGCCTCGCCGTATTCATAGACCGCCCGGCTGACGCCGAGCTGCGCGTACATGTCTTCAAGTTTCATTGTGTTTGTCCTCTTTTCCCAAAATCTCGTCGGCCAGGTCATGGAGCACCTCCGGCTTGGTCACGACGATGCCGCTTTTCTCATTGCCGAGGATCAGCAGGGTGTCTCCCGGCGAGATGCCGAAAAAGCGGCGGGCCTCCTGGGGGATGACGATCTGCCCCCGGTCGCCCACCTTGGCCGTGCCAAAGACCCGGTTCCCGTTGGACATCCCCAGCATGTGCTTGCCTCCAGGCATTGCATCCCATCCTTTCGTCACACAAATCATACAAGTGTGAATTATAGCAGAGCCGGAAGAAGATGGCAAGCAAAAAAAGCGCGAAAGGGAGCCGGCGGGAAAAAATCGTGCAACCTGCCGGAGTATCTGGTAAAATAAAGGCAGAAATTCAACAAAGAAGGTGCTTACTATGGCAGTTCATGTGGTGGATATGGAGCGGGAGCCGCGCCGGGAGCAGTTCGCCTATTTCCGCACGCTGGCCAATCCCTATGTGGGCGTGACCGTCAACGTGGATGTGACGGCGGCGCTGGAGTGGTCCGGGAGAACGGGAAACAGCTTTTTTCTGACGGTTTTGTACGCCGCCGTCCGGGCGGCCAACACGGTGCCGGAGCTGCGGCGGCGCATCCGGGGGGACGCGGTGGTGGAGTACAGCGCCTGCCCCTCCTCCCATACGGTGGCGCTGCCGGACGGGACCTACTGCTACTGCCGCCTGACGGCGGACCGGCCCCTGGCGGAGTTTCTGCCCTACGCGGCGGCGGAGCAGGCCCGGGCGAAGGCCGCCCCGTCCATGGAGGACGGGGCGGAGGGGGAGAGCCTGTTCTTCGTCTCCTGCGTGCCGTGGCTGAGTTATACGGCGCTGGTCCAGCCCACCCCCGTTCCGGCGGACAGCAACCCCCGCATCACCTGGGGCCGGTATTTCCGGCAGGAGGGGCGGACGCTGCTGCCGGTGACGCTGCTGGCCAACCACGCCCTGGTGGACGGCGTCCACATCGCCCGGTTTTATCAGGCGCTGGAGGCGGAGCTGGCCGCCGTCCGGGAGGCATGAAAAAAAGCGGCACGCGATGCGTGCCGCTTTTTGAAGCGTATGTAGACGCAGATCACACCGTGATGCCGCCCACGAAATAGTTGTTGTAGTAGCCGCTGGTCAGATCGCTGATGATGACGCCGTTGCTCCGGGAAGAGGAGGAGTGGATGAACTGCCCGCCGCCGATGTAGATCCCGGCGTGGGAGCAGGCCTTTCCGGCGTTGCGGCTGGGATCGTTGAAGAACACCAGGTCGCCGGGCTGGAGGGCCCCGATGGACCATACCTTGGTGCCCAGCCCGCTCTGCCACTGGCCGGTGGCCGTGTGGGGCAGAGAATAGCCGAACTGGCCGTAGACGTACATGGTGAAGCCGGAGCAGTCAAAGCCGCTGGGGGACGCGCCGCCGTAAGAATAGCGGGTGCCCAGGTACTGCTTGGCGGTGTCCACGATGGAGTTGCCGGAGCTGCTGGACGCGGTGTCGGTCAGATCCAGGAAGTCGCTCCGGATAAAGCCCTTGGTGCCGTATTCGCAGGTGACGTCGTACCATCCGTCCACGAAGCCGTTGACCGTGACGACAGCGCCCGTGTCCAGGGAGGCCAGCTTCTCGCTGTCCGTGGAGGCGCCGGCGCGGACGCTGACGCCGTCGCCGTTGACGCGGCCGTAGCTTTCAAAGATGTTGTCCTGGTCGATGACCAGGTAATCGGCGGAGACATAGCCCACCTTGCCGGCATAGTTGATCTGATACCAGCCCTCGGTGGAGTCGTCCAGCACGGCGACGGCCACGCTCTTGT
>JAEXWS010000099.1 GCA_023406225.1 Bacillota bacterium
GATCCTGGGCTATTACACCACCGGCCTCATCGTTCTGGAGGCATACCAGATGATCTTGTATCGAGCGCAGGAGGGCCGCCTGAACAAGAAGGGGATCATAAAGATCACTTTGATTTCCGTGAGTGTGACGGCGGTGCTGTATCTGGTGTTCAGCGTGGCGTTCCATTTGTATCTTCCCAAGGGGATCCTTCTTTGAGAAAGAGAATGTGCGATATTCTTGCGGTGCTCCATATTGCGGGAAAGTAGGTTATATATGTTTGAGCTGATTCTTCATGAAGTGCTGCTGAATCCGGTCGCCTGGCTGCTGCTGTTCGGCAGCACGCTGATGGGATTGATATTCGGCGCGATCCCCGGACTGACTGCGACGCTCGGCGTGGCTCTGATCCTTCCGGTAACGTTCAGCATGACCCCGCTGCAAGCGATGCTGGTGATGGGCGGCGTCTATATCGGCGGAATTTCCGGAGGGCTGGTTTCCGCCACATTGATCAACATGCCCGGCACGCCCTCCTCCATCTGCACCACCTTTGACGCGTTTCCCATGGCAAAGAACGGGCGGGCCTCGGAAGCCCTGTCGATCGGCGTGTTTTGTTCGCTGATCGGCGGCCTTTTCAGCTGGGTGGTCCTGGTGACGCTGTCTCCCCAGCTGGCGTCCCTCGCCATGACGTTTGCACCCTATGAGTATTTTTGGCTGTGCGTGTTTGGATTGACGGTGATCATCGGCATGGAGACCAAACAGCCGATGAAAGCGCTTTTGGCCACATTGATCGGTCTGCTGATCGCCTTGATCGGCATTGACCCTGTGGGGGGATACGCCCGGTTTACCTTCGGCACGCGCCTGCTGCGAAGCGGCTTCCGCACGGTGCCGGTCCTTATGGGCTTTTTTGTGGTTTCCGAGATCCTCAGCAGTCTCGGCGAGATCAAGGACAAGTATATTTTTGCGGATAAGGGTCTGAGCAAGGTCACGTTGAAGGCTCTGTGGCAGGAAAAGAAGGAAACCTTGAAAAACATGGCCTCTTCATCCGTGATCGGCACGTTTCTGGGGATCCTGCCCGGCGTTGGCGGAGCCACGGCCAATTTTATCACCTATGACGTGGCAAAAAAGACCTCCAAGCATCCTGAAAAGTTCGGGACCGGCTACGCGCAGGGCATTGTGGCCTCCGAGACCGGGAACAACGCGGTCACCGGCGGAGCCATCATCCCCATGCTGACGCTGGGCATCCCCGGAGACTCTGTAACGGCGGTCATGCTGGGCGGATTGATGATCCATGGCGTGCGTGTGGGACCGCTGCTGTTCACCAACTCGTCCGATTTGGTGTGGCTCTTCTTTACGGGCATTCTGATCGCAAACCTGCTGATGGTTTTGATCCAGTTTGGCGGCGGCATCAAGCTGTTTACCAAAGCGCTGCGGGTGCCCAAGTGGGTTTTGTTCCCGCTGGTCGTTATGATGATTTTTGCAGGCACCTGGACGCTCCAGTACAGCGGATATGATTTGTGGACGGTGTTTTTGTTCGGTTTCCTGGGCTACTTCCTGAAGAAAAATAAGTTTCCCATGACCCCGGTGGTGCTGGGCGTCATTCTGGGCAATACCATGGAGGACTACTTCCGGCGCGGCATGATCTTGTGCGGCGGCGATTTCTCGGTGTTTTATACCCGTCCGGCCTGCATGGTGCTGATCGGCCTGATCGTGGTGACGGTAGGAATTTCCGTTTTGTTTGTCATAAAAGAACGGCGGCGGATGAAAGCCGCGCAGTAAGGGCGTTTGGAATGCAAGGAGGAATTGATATGCAAGAGGTTGAAAAGGTATTGGTGCGGCCTGAAAAGGTCATGCGCTATGCGGAAAAGCTGCTGGAACATGCCGGCCTTTCTGAAACGGATGCGGAAACGGTGGCGGCGAACCTGTTGTTTGCAAACCTGCGGGGACTGGATACCCATGGCGTGATACGTCTGCCCACCTATTTAAAACGGGTGGAATTGGGCCTGGCCAACAAGGGCGCAAGGCCGCAGGTCGTGGATGAGGGGGAGACCTATGCGGTCATCGACGGCGATAACGGCCTGGGGCCCGTCGCCGGTAAAATGGCCATGGAACTCGCCATTCGGAAGGCGAAGGAAAACATGATCGGCCTTGCCTTTGTGCGGAACAGCCAGCATTACGGCTCGTGCGCCTTTTACACCATGATGGCGATGGAGCGGGGCATGATCGGCTTTTCCACTTCCAACACCGCGCCGCTGATGGCTCCTACCGGCGGGAAAAAGCGTTTGATCGGCAACAATCCCATTTCCTTTGCGGCGCCTGCGCCGGAGGGGCTGACGTTTGTTTTGGATATCGCCCTTTCCAACGTGGCCGGCGGGAAAATTATGCTGGCGGAGAAGAATGGACAGTCCATTCCGCTGGGTTGGGCGCTGGACAAGGAGGGAAATCCAACCACGGACCCCCATGCCGGCTTCACCGACGGCGGGCTGCTGCTGCCTGTGGGCGCCCATAAGGGATACGGCATGGCAGTCATGCTGGATATCCTGTGCGGTCTCCTCAGCGGCGGCGTCACATCCTCCAAAGTCCTGGGAACGACGGATTTCAAATCCCAGGGGAATATGGGCACCTGTTTCATGATGGCGGCCATCAATGTGGAGCGGCTGATGCCTGTGGACACATTTAAGGCCCGGATGGGGGAGATGATCCGGGAGATCAAGGACTGCCCCAAGGCGGAGGGTGTGCAGGAGATTCTGCTGCCCGGTGAGATCGAGGCGAAGGTCACGGCGGAGAGAAGCAATGGCGGCATCCCCATCACTCTGCCGATTCTGCGGGAGCTGGAGGCCTTGGGCGAAGCGGCCGGGATCGGCGGACTGGCCTGAGCGCCGGACGCGGCGGATAAAAGCGTGAAAAGGGAGACATATGGTATGAACGAATATTCAATGCCCCGTTACTTCCAGAACATGAAGCGGATCGGCGAGGCGGTATTTACCGGCGATGAGGAGAACCAGAGAGCGTTCAAAGAGGCGGAGGCAGAAATCGCCCGCAGGATCGCGGAGGTTCTGGAGAACGGGAAACCCACCAAAGAACTGAATGAAAAGGGCCAGCTCTGCGCTATGCAGCGCATTGAAAAACTGGTGGACGAGGGCGCCTGGCTGCCCCTGAACAGCTTGTTCAATCCACAGGACAACGCCAACGGCTCCACCAATATCATAAAGGGACTTGGCCGCATCGGCGGGAAATGGGCCGTCATCATCGCTTCCGACAACAAGAAGATGGCCGGCGCGTGGGTTCCGGGACAGGCGGAAAACCTGCTGCGCGCCTCCGACACGGCAAAACGCCTGCGGATCCCGCTGGTTTATCTGCTGAACTGCTCCGGCGTTAAATTTGACGAGCAGGAGAAGGTCTACCCCGACCGCCGGGGCGGCGGCGCGCCGTTCTACCGCAATGCGGAGCTGAATCAGCTGGGCGTTCCGGTCATCGTGGGCATTTACGGCACCAACCCGGCGGGCGGCGGCTATCACTCCATCAGTCCTACGGTGATCCTGGCCCATAAGGACGCCAACATGGCGGTGGGCGGCGCGGGCATCGTAAGCGGCATGTCCCGCAACGGACAGGTGGACCGGGAATCCGCCGAGGAGCTGATCGAGGCGCAGAAGACCGTTCGGAAAAGCGTGCCCGGCACCGTGGCGATCCACCACGACGCCACCGGCTTCATGCGGGAGGTTTGCGAGAGCGAGGAAGCTATGCTGGAGGCCCTCCGCAAATACGTGGGCTATCTGCCGGCCTATGATCTGGAGTTTTTCCGGGTAGACCGGCCCAAAGAACCCGCGTATCCTCCGGAGGACCTGTATACGCTGTTTCCCGCCAATCACCGGCGCACCTATGAGATGCCGGAGATCATTGCCCGCCTGGTGGATGACTCCGCCTTTATGGAATATAAAAAAGGGTATGGACCGGAAATCATCGCCGGTCTTGCAAAGGTGGACGGCCTTCTGGTGGGCGTTGTGGCGAATGCCCAGGGCTTTTTTGTGGACTATCCCGAGTACAGGGAGGACGCATACGGCGTGGGGGGCAAACTGTACCGACAGGGGCTGATCAAGATGAATGAATTTGTCTCTCTCTGTGCACGGGACAAGGTCCCCATGGTCTGGCTGCAGGACACCTCCGGGATCGATGTGGGTAACGAGGCGGAAAAGGCCGAGCTGCTGGGTCTGGGCCAGAGCCTGATCTACTCCATTCAAAATTCCGATCTGCCCATGCTGGAGATCACGATGCGCAAGGGCAGCGCGGCCGCCCACTATGTGCTGGGCGGACCCCAGGGGAATGATACGAACGCGTTCTCTCTGGGAACTGCCGCCACGGAGATCTATGTCATGCACGGGGAGACGGCGGCGGCGGCCATGTATACCCGGCGTTTGATGAAGGACCAGGCGGAGGGCCGTGATTTGCAGCCCACCATTGATAAAATGAATGCGATGATAGCGGATTATGCTGCGAAATCCAGCCCTGCCTATTGCGCGAAAGCCGGACTGGTGGACGAGGTGGTCCCGCTGGAGAAGCTGCGGGTCTACCTGAAAGCCTTTACCTGCGCGGCCTATCAAAATCCCGCCGGTATCTGCCCCCATCATCAGATGATCCTGCCCCGTGTGATCGCGGACTTTGACCGGCTGTATGCTGCAAAGGCAGAGGAGTGATCCCATGAATGTGGTTGCGTATGCGCTGCTGACTTATGCGGCGACGGCGGTCATCTCTCTCGGCGTCGTGGCGGTGATCGTACTGATCAACAAGGTATTCTCATCTCCGGAGGAGGAGAAGCATGAGTGAGTTACTGGCCCAGATGTTCCCGGGGATCAGCACCTTTTTCGCCATGGAGCCTGTGGTGGCGGCAGCCCGCTTGGGACTGATCGTTCTGGGCTTTCTGCTGGCGTATTTCGGCTTTCGGCGTGTATTGGAGCCGCTGATCATGGTCCCTATGGGAATCGCAATGATGGCTGTCAATGCAGGCATGCTGTTTTTGAACACCGGCCTGGTCGGCAACATGTTTGTTGATCCGCTGGTGTCGGATGCGGCTGGGGTCATGGATATCATGCAGATCAATTTTCTCCAGCCAATCTATAACCTGACCTTTTCCAACGGCCTGATCGCCTGCCTTGTATTCATGGGCATCGGCGCCCGCAGTGAGATCAGCTATCTGCTGGCAAAGCCATGGAGTTCCATTGTGATCGCCATCTTTGCGGAGCTTGGCACGTTCGTAACGCTGGTGGTGGGGATCCAGGCCTTCGGCCTGACGCCCCAGGCTGCCGCGGCTGTTGCCACCATCGGCGGCGCGGACGGCCCCATGGTGCTGTTCACATCCCTGATGCTGGCGCCGGAGCTGTTTGTGCCGATATCGATCATTGCATATTTGTACCTGAGCCTGACCTACGGCGGGTACCCGTTCCTCATCAAGGCACTTGTTCCGAAAAAGTATCGGGGCATCGATATGTATGTGGAGGTGCCGGAGGTCTCACAGAAGTCCAAATTTATTTTTATCGTCGTTACCTGCTTTGCGCTGTGCCTGCTGCTGCCGGTGGCCTCCCCGCTGATTTTTTCCTTCTTCATCGGGATGGCCGTCAAAGAGGCGGATATCGGCAAATACACGGAGCTTCTGGAGGAGGGACTGTCCTATTTCGGCACATTCTTCCTGGGTGTGATCCTGGGCGTTTTGTGCGAGGCGTCCACTATTTTGAATCCGACGGTTCTGGTCATTTTGGCCCTTGGAGTTTTGGCTTTGGCCATTTCCGCCGTGGGCGGGCTGCTGGGCGGCTGGATCGTGTACTGGATCCACAGGCGCAGGGGCCAGGACTTCAATCCGGTGATCGGCATCGCAGGCGTGTCCTGCGTGCCGACCACGGCAAAGCTGGCCCAGCACGCGGCCATGGATGAAAATCCATTCGCTATGATCCTGCCGGTGGCGATGGGCGCGAACATCTCCGGCGTGATCACCTCCGCCATTGTGGCGGGTATTTTTGTCAGCACGATCCATTTGATCGGATAGCTGGATGAAGCGTCTTTCAATTTTAAATAAAAGGAGTTGTAGGTATGGAAATCAAAGCAAGGATTCCGGGCATGATCATCGCCATCAACGTCAAAGAGGGCGACAGCGTGAATGTGAAATCCGTTGTAGGCGTTATGGAGGCTATGAAAATGGAGCAGCCGATCGCGAGTCCCGCTGCGGGCGTAGTGAAAGAGATCAAGGTCGCCGTCAAGGACAAGGTCAAGGCGGGTCAGGTCCTGATGATCATCGAATAATAAATGACTGCCCATTTTTCAAGATATTCTTGAAAAATGGGCAGTTGGCCTCATGCGCCGAAAGCGCCGGCGCGGGAAATGGAGGAGAGGGATTGGCAAGTTTGTTTGTGATCGCTTCCGGCGACAACGTGGCGACGGCGCTGGAGGAGGTCTTCCCTGGAGAAGCTGCGTTTACCGGGGAAGCGGCAGGGACGCTCCTGGTGCGGGAGCGAATCGCCAAAGGCCATAAGGTATCCCTGCGGACGATCCGGCAGGGGACGCCTGTCGTTAAACACGGACATCCGATGGCGGTTGCAGTGCGGGATATCGCGGAAGGCGAGTGGGTCCATTCGCATAATGTGAGAAGTCTGTACGACCGGAAATGAGGAGTGCAAATGCGAAAGATAACAGACGGCTATCTGCGGGCAGACGGCCGGAAGGGGATCCGCAATAAGATTTTGGTGATATACACGGTGGACTGCGCCTGGCATGTTGCCGTCAAGCTCCGGGAGATGTTTGCCGGACGTCAATATGACATCGACGTTGTAGGGCAGCGAAGCTGCCAGGAGCATCCCAACCGGACCGATATGCTGAAGGCGTACTGCCGCCATCCCAACGTGGGGGCGGTACTGGTGGTCGGCCATGGGTGTGAATCCACCAGCGCGGAAGAGCTGAGGAACTATGCGCGGGACTGCGGAAGACCCGCGGAATATTTTTTTGTCCAGGAGGCGGGCGGGACCCGGAAAAGCATAGAGCTGGGGAGCCGTTTCATCCTCCAGCTATACGGTGAGATGGAGCGGGCGGCGGTGCGCGTCCCATTCTGCGTCCGCGACCTGGTGATCGCGGCCAAATGCGGCGGCTCGGATTACAGCAGCGGCCTGGCGGCCAATCCGGTGATAGGACGCTTGTTCGACAGGCTGGTTGCTGATGGGGCGACCTGCCTGTTTGCCGAGGTCAATGAGGCGATGGGCCTGCGGGAGCATCTGGTGGCCAGAGGCAAAGACGCCGCTGCCCGCCAGGCCTTGGCGAAAGCATACGACAAGGCGGAGGATTCCTGCCGCCTTGCAAATCAGTTCTTTTTAAGACCGGGGAATATCGAGGGGGGCTTAACGACCATTGAGGAAAAGAGTTTGAGCTCCTATGCAAAGTCTGGGAGCAATCTGATCCAGGGCGTGGTAAAAATTGCTCAGGAACCCCAGTCAAACGGGCTGTGGCTGTTCGACGAGTCGCCGGATGAGTACTATGCATACCGTTTGGCCCATGAAGGAAACCCCGGAGGGGATGCGGCGATCCTGATGCTGCTCAATACGGCGGGCTGTCATTTGAACGTTCTGATTACGGGGAGAGGCCATACCTGTGGGACCGGTATAGCGCCGACCATCAAGATGACGGCAAACGCGGAGGTATACAGGCGGATGTGGGAGGATATCGATTTTGACGCCAGCCCGGTGCTGCGAGGCACCGAGACGATGGAAGAGAGCTGCGGCCGGCTTGAGGAACTGATATATGCCGTTTGCGCTGGGATGCCGACTCTTGCGGATGTGCTGGATCACCGTGAAAATGAGATATGGTCCATCGCACAGGAGCGATGCTGACCGGCGCGGCCTTCAGGAGCCCGCACATAAAGGGGAGGCTCACGGCTTGAACCGTGAGCCTCCCCTTTATGTGCGGAGTGATTTGATTGATCGGGCCGTAAAGCGCCGGCGCGGAATTTCCCGTTATGTACGCTTCCATCCCACCCGTTTGTCCAATTCCATCATCCCCACACAAAACCGTTCCCACCATGTCAATGTCATCAACGACGGGTCGCCCTCACGGATGCGCATGGTGCGGCGGATCTCCTTGGGAATGACCACCCGGCCCAGGTCGTCGATTCTCCGCACAATTCCAGTTGCCTTCATATTGAAAACTCCTTTGTCATTATTCTGTTGCTCTGCCGCTTGGCAAAAGATAGTATCCGCAGGATTTGTTTGCCTATGCAGGAGCGGGCTGTGGTTTCATTTTCCAAGATCCACGTGTAAAATGATCCTTATATTTTTGTCAGGAAACGGAAAAGTTTGCCTATTTCCTCCAAAGATATACAAAAAAACTTGTGAAAACAGAGAGAAAACCGTCGCTTTCCACCAAATGTGCGATTTCTTTTTCGACAGGCCCGTTCTTGACGGTATTTTCTATCAGAAGTATAATAAACTTATCTTCAAGGATGTGTGGTAAAACGATTACATACGGGAACGGCAAAGGACATCCCGGACCGCCGCGGCAAGGGGCGGCCGGGGAGAGGAGCTGCTTAAGATGGGGAGAAATGAACAGGCGGCCCGCTTCCACGCGGGAACGCTCACAGATGGATGGCATTGGTTTGGCGCCCACCCGGCGGAAAAAAGCGGGAAGGCGGGCTGGACGTTTCGCGTCTGGGCTCCGCATGCGTCCGCGGTTTCCGTGGTGGGCGATTTTAATAACTGGGAGGAGGCGGCCGCCCGGCTGACCCGGAAGGGCGAGGTCTGGGAGGGGTTCATTCCCGGGCTTCCGGCCTATACCGCCTATAAATATGCCGTGACCGGGGCCGACGGAAAGACCCGTTTCAAGGCCGATCCCTACGGCTTCCACACGGAGACGCGCCCCGCCACCGCCAGCAAGCTTTACGATATCTCGGGCTTCCGCTGGAGCGACGGGAAGTTCCGGGAGCGGCAGGAGAAGCACCCGGTCTATTCCTCGCCGCTGAACATCTATGAGGTCCATTTGGGCTCCTGGAAAAAGCGGGAGAACGGGGACTTCATCGATTACCGGGACCTGGCCCGGGACCTGGCCGCCTATGTGAAGGAGATGGGGTACAACGCCGTGGAGCTGCTGCCGGTGACGGAGCATCCCCTGGACGACTCCTGGGGCTATCAGTGCACCGGGTATTTCGCCCCCACCTCCCGCTTCGGAACGCCGGAGGATTTCATGTGGTTCGTCAACCACATGCACAAAAACAACATCACCGTGCTGCTGGACTGGGTGCCCGCCCACTTCTGCAAGGACGAGCAGGGCCTGTACGAATTTGACGGCACGTGCTGTTATGAGTACAGCGACCCCAACAAGTGGGAGCACGCCGGCTGGGGGACCCGGGTGTTCGACTACGGCCGCCCGGAGGTGAAGAGCTTTTTGCTCTCCTCCGCCCGGTTCTGGCTGGAGGAATACCACATCGACGGGCTGCGGGTGGACGCGGTGGCCTCCATGCTGTATCTGGACTACGGCCGCCAGGGCGGGGCCTGGACCCCCAACAAGCACGGCGGACACGAAAACCTGGAGGCCATCGAATTTCTCCGGGAGCTGAACACCATGGCCTTTTCCGTGAATCCCAACGTATTGATGGTGGCGGAGGAATCCTCCGCGTGGCCGCTGGTGACCCGCCCCGCCGACGCGGGCGGGCTGGGGTTCAATCTGAAGTGGAACATGGGCTGGATGAACGACATGTGCCACTATCTGAAGCTGGACCCCTGGTTCCGCCAGGACCACCACAAGGATATCACCTTCTCCATGGTGTACGCCTTTTCAGAGAACTACGTGCTTCCCATGTCCCATGACGAGGTGGTGCACATGAAGGGGTCCGTGGTGGGGAAGATGCCCGGGGACTATCAAAACCAGCTCCGGTGCCTGCGGGGATTCTACGCCTATCTGCTGGCCCATCCGGGGAAAAAGCTGATGTTCATGGGACCGGAGATCGGCCAGTGGCACGAGTGGGATTCGGACGGGCAGTTGGACTGGTATCTGCTGGACCTGGAGGAGAACCGCCGGACCAGGGACTTTTTCCGCGCCGCCAACGCCTTTTACCAAAAAACTCCGGCCCTGTGGGAGATCGATTTCGACTGGGCGGGCTTCGAGTGGCTGGTGCCCGACGACAACCACAACAACGTGGTGGTGTTCCTCCGCAAAGACGCCAGGGGCCGGGATCTTCTGTGCGCGGTGAACTTCTCGCCCAACACCTATGAGAACTACCGGATGGGCGTGCCGCCCCACAGGCAGTACGTCCCCGTGTTCAACACCGACGACCCCGCCTTCGGCGGAGACGACTTCGGAGACGATGCGCCGGTGGCGGTGGAGGCCGTGCCCTCCCACGGCAAACCCCAGTCCGCCGCCATCCGCATCCCGGCCTTCGGCGCGGTATTTCTGCGGGGAGAGGGCGCGCTCCCCAGGCCCCGGAAGAAAAAACAGGAAAAGGAGCTGGAGAAGACATGAAGAAAGAATGCGTCGCGATGCTGCTTGCAGGCGGCCAGGGAAGCCGGCTGTACGTGCTGACCAGCGACATGGCAAAGCCCGCCGTGGCCTTCGGCGGCAAGTACCGCATCATTGACTTCCCCCTGTCCAACTGCACCAATTCCGGCATCGACACCGTGGGCGTGCTCACCCAGTACCGCCCCCTGGAGCTGAACAGCTACATTGGCAGCGGCCAGCCCTGGGACCTGGACGGGTCCACCGGCGGGGTCCATATCCTGCCCCCGTATATGGACAGCAAGGGCGGCACCTGGTACAAGGGCACGGCCAACGCCATCTACCAGAACATCGGCTTTATCGACCTGTACGATCCGGAGTACGTGGTGATCCTCTCCGGTGACCACATCTATAAGATGAACTATGACAAGATGGTCAGGCGCCACAAGGAGGCCGGGGCCGCCTGCACGATCTCGGTGATGGAGGTGCCCTGGGCGGAGGCGTCCCGGTTCGGCATCATGAGCGTGGACGGCCAGGACTGCGTGACGGAGTTTGCGGAAAAGCCCAGGGAGCCCAAGAGCAATCTGGCGTCCATGGGCATCTACGTGTTCTCCTGGAAGGTCCTGCGGCGGTATCTGGAGGCGGACGAGGCGGACCCCGGATCCGACAATGACTTCGGCAAGAACGTGATCCCCGCCATGCTGGCGGCGGGGGAGAAGATGGCGGCCTACCGCTTTTCGGGCTACTGGAAGGACGTGGGCACCCTGGAGTCCCTGTGGGACGCCAACATGGATATGCTCTCGCCGGAATCCGGCCTGGACCTGCTGGACCAGACGTGGCCCATCTACGCCCGGCCCGTCAACGCGCCTCCGGCGTTTCTGGGCAGCGGCTCCAAAGTGACCCACAGCGCCTTCAACCGGGGCAGCGACATCGCGGGGGTCGTGGAAAACTCCGTGCTCTCCCCCCTGGTGAAGGTGGGCGCGGGGGCCAGGGTCAGCTATTCCGTGCTGATGCCCGGCGCGGAGGTGGCCCCCGGCGCGGTGGTGGAATACGCCATTCTGGGCGAGGACTGCAAGGTGGGCCCCGGCTGCCATGTGGGCGGGACCCCGGAGGAGACCGCGCCCGATCCCTGGGGACTGACGGTGCTGGCGCCCGGCTGCCGGCTGGCGGAGGGAACGGCGGTGCGCCCCGGCGTCATGCTGGGACGCTGCGGTGAGGAGGTGTCCAAATGAACGGCCTGCACGGGATCATTTTCTCCTATGAAAAGCGCAACGACCTGCGGGAGCTGGGCGAGATCCGCGCCGCGTCCTCCATCCCCTTCGGCGGGCGCTACCGGGCGGTGGACTTCGCCCTGTCCAACCTGGTGAACGCCGGCGTGACGGACGTGGGCATCGTGCTCCACGGACCCTATCAAAGCCTGCTGGACCACTTGGGCACCGGCAAGGACTGGGACCTCTCCCGCAAGCGGGGAGGATTGAAGGTCCTGCCCCTGTTCGACTATAAAAAGAAGTGGGGCGGGAAGAGCGCCTTCCGGGGCAAGATGGAGGCGCTGGCCGCCGTCCGCTCCTATCTGGACACCATCCGCCAGGAGTATGTGGTGCTGATGGAGGGCGATCTGGTGGTGAACCTGCCCCTGGCGGACATCTATGAGAGCCATATCCGCTCCGGCGCGGACATCACCGTGGTCTGCGGGAACGACAGCTTCCAGACGGAAAACGGCACGTATTTTGAATTTGCCCCGGACGGGCGGGTGACCGACGTGCTCTACCATCTGCACACGCCCCGGGGATACCGGGGACTGGAGGTCTACGTGCTGTCCACCCAGCTTTTGAAGGACCTGGTGGACGACTGCGCCAGCCACGACCAGTACAGCTGGCGGCGGGACGTGCTGCTGGCCCGGAAGGAGCCGCTGAACCTGCGGAGCTACGTTTGGAGCGGCTTTGCCGCCCAGATCCGCTCTGTGCAGGAGTATTATGACCGCAGCATGCAGATGCTGGAGCCCGCCATCCGGGAGGACCTGTTCTCTCCCGCGCGGCCCATCCGGGCCAAGGGCGCGGACAAATCCTCCGCTTATATCGGCCCCGATGGCCGGTGCCTGAACTCCATGGTGTCCGACGGCTGCTGCATCGAGGGCGAGGTGGAGAACTCCATCCTCTTCCCCGGCGTGGTGGTGGAGGCCGGAGCCAAGGTGCGCAACTGCGTCCTGTTCAAGGATACGGCGGTGCGCCGGGGCGCGGAGCTGGCGTATATCATCGCCGACAAGGACGTGGAGGTCCTGCCGGACCGGACGCTGATGGGGCACAGCTCGTATCCCATCGTGCTGGCAAAGGGAAGCGTGATCTAAGGGGGAGCTTCGCTCCCCCTTAGACCCAGCCCCCCGGCGGCACCGGCCACTGAGGGCGCGCGGCCCAAGGCCGCGCGGGTTGGGGGATTTTCGGCAGGCGCATGTCCTGCCGGAAATGATCTCATTTGCTTCTCCCGCCTTTTTGGCGGAAGAACCGGGGGGACCGCAGGTTCCCACCCCTTCCTCAGCGCCAGCGGGGCGCGGGGAAGGAACGGGGCGGGCCGTGGATTGCCCGAAGGGGCGCTTCCGATGAAGAAAGGAGACTTACCAATGAAAGTTTTGTATGCGACCAGCGAGGCGGTGCCCTTTTGCAAGACCGGGGGACTGGCCGACGTGGCGGGGTCATTGCCCGCGGCCCTGGCGGCCGAGGGCGCGGAGGTGGCCGTGGTGCTGCCGCTGTACCGCGGCGTGAAGGCGCGCTTTGGCGAGCAGCTCACCTTTTTGTGCTACGACTATGTGGACCTGGCCTGGCGGCACTGCTACTGCGGGCTGTTTTCCCTGGAGCAGGACGGCGTGACGTGGTACTTCCTGGACAACGAGCAGTATTTCGACCGGCCGGACCTGTACGGCTATCTGGACGACGGCGAGCGGTTCGGCTTCTTTGCCCGGGCCGTGGTGCGGATGCTGCCCCATCTGGCCTTCTGGCCGGAGGTCATCCACTGCAACGACTGGCAGACCGCCCTGGTGCCCGTCTATTTGAAGGACGACGGCGTGCGGGAGGAGCGGTACCGGAGCATCAAAACCGCCCTTACCATCCATAATATCGAATATCAGGGCCGTTACGGCATCGAGACGCTGGGGGACCTGTTCGGTCTGGACCGCGGCTGGGCCGACGACGGCACCATCCTCATGGACGGGGACGTGAACCTTTTGAAGGGGGCCATCCTCTGTGCGGACGCGGTGAACGCCGTATCCCCCACCTACGCCAACGAGTTGAAAATGGCCTACTTCGCCCACCGGCTGGAGGGCATCATGCGCCGCTGCGGCTATAAGCTCTCCGGCGTGCTCAACGGCATCGACGTGAAGCGGTACGACCCGGAGACCGATCCCCACATCGCCGCTCGGTTCTCCGCCGGGGACCTCTCCGGCAAGGCGGAGGACAAGGCGGCCCTCCAGCGGATGATGGGCCTGCGGGAGGAGGCGGTCGTGCCCGTGGTGGGCATCGTCAGCCGCCTGGTGAGCCATAAGGGGCTGGACTTGATTTGCGAGGTGCTCCATGATATGATGGAGCTTCCCATGCAGCTTGTGGTGCTGGGCAAGGGCGACAGGAAGTACGAGGAGTTCTTCCACTGGGCCGCCCAGCAGTACCCGGGCCGCATGGCCGTCCGGCTGGACTACAACGAGGAGCTGTCCATGGCCATCTACGCGGGCGCGGACCTCTTCCTGATGCCCTCCAAGAGCGAGCCCTGCGGGCTCTCCCAGATGATCGCCATGCGCTACGGCACCGTGCCCATCGTCCGGGAGACCGGCGGGCTGAAGGACACCGTCCGCCCCTACGAGGCGTGGCGGGACAGCGGAAACGGCTTCACCTTCGCAAGCTACGCCAGCGGAGACATGCTCTTCGTCATCCGTGAGGCCGTATATCTCTATAAGGATTATCCCGACGCCTTCGCCCGCCTGCGGGCGCGGGCCATGGCCTGCGATTTCAGCTGGTCCCGCAGCGCCAGGGAGTATCTGCATATTTACGCCGGGATCACCGGCCGGCCCTGGCCCGTTCCCGCGGAGGAAACGCCCGCCGCGGAGGAAACGCCTGCCGCGGAGGAGGCCGCTGTCCCGGCGGCGGAGGGCCCCGTTGTGGAGGCGGCCCCCGCTTCGGCGGAGGAAGTCCCCGCCCCGGCGGAGAAAGCGCCTGCGACCGGACGGCCCGCCGCCCCCAAAGCCGCGGCGAAGAAGCCCGCCGGGAAAAAGGCCGCGGCCAAGAGCGCGGCGAAAAAGCCCGCTGCGAAAAGACCCGCTGCAAAAGCCGCGGCGTCCTCCAAAAAAGAAACCACCCCAAGAAAAGGGACTGCCGCGAAAAAGAAAGAGGACGCGGCGGAGTAAGGAAGGTTCATGACACCGTTTACCACACGTACACTGGAAGAGGCCCTCGCCGCCAAGCTGATGCAGAATTTCAGCCGCGCGCCTGAGGAGGCCACCGACGGAGAGATGATGCGCGCCTGCGCCCTGGTGCTGCGGGATGTGATGGCGCTCCGGGAGGTGGAGACCCGCAAGCAGACCCGCCGGGAGCGGAGGAAGCAGGTCCATTACCTGTCCCTGGAGTTCCTGATGGGCCGCAGTTTGATGAAAAACGCCTATAACCTGGGCGTTCTGCCCCAGCTCCGGGAGGCGCTGGACCGGCTGGGCTTCAAGGCCGCCGATATTTTTGAGATCGAGCCGGACGCGGCCCTGGGCAACGGCGGCCTGGGCCGCCTGGCCGCCTGCTATCTGGATTCCATGACCACCCTGGACATCCCCGCCACCGGCTATTCCATCTGCTATGAGCTGGGGATCTTCAAGCAGAAGATCGTGGAGGGCCAGCAGGTGGAGCTGCCCGACGACTGGAAGGACCTGGGGGCGGCCTGGCTCATGCCCAAGCCCGCCGAGGCCCAGGAGGTCCGCTTCGGCGGCACCCTCCGGGAGTTTTGGGACGACGGCCACCTCCACATCGTCAACGAGGACGCCACGGTGGTCCAGGCGGTGCCCTGCGACATGGAGATCGCGGGCTACGGCACGGAGCATGTGAACGTCCTGCGGCTGTGGGACGCCCGGTCCACCAAGCCGGTGGACATGTCCCTCTTCTCCCGGGGCGAGTATTTGAAGGCCGCCGAGGAGGAGGCCATGGCGGAGACCATCGCCAAGGTCCTCTATCCTGAGGACAACCATTACGAGGGCAAGTCCCTGCGGCTCAAGCAGCAGTATTTCTTCGTCTCCGCCACGGTGCAGTCCATCGCCGCCAAGCACCTGGAGACCTATGGCACGCTGAAAAACTTCCACGAGAAAAACGTCATCCAGATCAACGACACCCACCCCGCCCTGGTGGTGCCCGAGCTGATGCGCATCCTGATCGACGATGCGGGCATGGACTGGGACGAGGCGTGGCACATCACCACCCATTCGGTGGCCTACACGAACCACACCGTCCTGGCGGAGGCCCTGGAGCGCTGGCCCCAGGTCCTGTTCCAGCAGCTCCTGCCCCGCATCTGGCAGATCGTGATGGAGATTTCGGCCCGCTGGCAGCGGCGGGTGGAGGACTTCTACCACGATGGGGCCAAGACGGAGCGGATGGCCATCCTCTGGGGCGGCGAGGTCCGCATGGCGAACCTGTGCATTGCGGGCGGCATGGCCGTCAACGGCGTCAGCGGCCTCCACTCGGACATCCTGCGCGGGGAGGTGTTCCGGGACGCCTGCGGCATGGAGCCGTGGAAGTTCCAGAACGTGACCAACGGCGTGGACCACCGCCGCTGGCTCAGCGAGATCAACCCCGGCCTGGACGGCCTCATCTGCGACCTGACCGGCGGGGACGGCTATCTGCTCCACCCGGAGACGCTGCAAAAGCTGGACGCCTTTGCGGACGATCCCGCGGTGCTTTCCCGTCTGGCGGAGATCAAGCTGGCTAACAAAAAGGCCTTCGCCGCCCGGGCCAAACAGGTGCAGGGCGTGGTCCTGGACC